>DATBAT010000103.1:0-23914 GCA_036271375.1 Terriglobales bacterium | reverse complement strand
GACCCGGACGAATATTTTCAACGAAACCTTTATATGGGGGCGTTCACCATGGTGCCCTATCCCGGAGACGATCACTCCATTTTGCCGGGCGATGTGAATGAACACTTCTATTTGGACTACGGTCCATTGTTTATCGCCATGAGGGCCCGCACGTGGGTGCTGCGAGCGGGAGTCATTAAAGCCGGCGAAGGTGCAGCGAAGGCGAACTTATTCGAGACCCCTGACCACTACGTCGCGTTTGTGGGGCTTGGCGGGCACCAGAAAACTGCCGAGATTGAATTGCGCGGTATCAATGGCGAGGCCAAAGTGCTCTATCCCGGCGAAACATCGGAAACGAGGTTGACTCCACGAGAGGAAGCGGGAGTTGCCATCTTTGATGTACCGCTTAAGCGCGGATGCGCGATGTTGCTTTTCGAAAAGAAGACAGCCTGAACTGTTCGTCTTTTCGAATTTCAATCTTGAAATTGTGCTGATCAAAAAATCGTAGAAACCCAAGCTAATCTCATGAAAAAAATTTTGGTTGCTTTACTTCTCGTCGCCGCCAGTCTGTCGTCTGCTCAGGTTTCAGGGGGTGGCGTGGATTCCCTGGAAATGGCGCGCTTGAAAAAGTATTCGGCAGGAAGAAAGTCCAGCTCGAACCGTTTTGTCGGCAGCAACGACGACAGTAAGCGCATTATGCCTGGCGAAACCTTCGTGATGGCTGATCTCAAAGGCGCCGGAATGGTGACTCACATTTGGTACACAGCGGCGGACAACGAGTTTGGCTGGCCGCGACTGCTACGCCTGCGCGCCTACTACGATGGCAACAAGACCCCGAGCGTAGACGCGCCGATCGGCGATTTCTTCGGAGTAGGTCACGGCTCCGAACGGAATTTGAATTCCATGATGGTCCACAATAGTTCGTTCGGTCGCGCCCATAACAGTTATTGGGCGATACCCTACCGCAAGGGCTGCCGCATTACGGTGACCAATGAAGGCAAACGAATTGTCCCGATGTTTTACTATCACGTTGACTACCGTAATTACGTATCCCTACCCGCCGACATCGGATATTTTCATGCGTACTACCGGCAGGAACGTCCGGCCCAGAGCGGCAAGAACTATGAATTCGTGAACATCAAGGGAACAGGGCATTACGTTGGCACGGTAATGAGCGTCGTGCAAACTCAGGTCTCTTGGTTCGGTGAGGGCGACGATCTTTTTTATGTCGATGGGGCAAAGTATCCGCAGATTCTTGGCACCGGGAGCGAAGATTATTTCAACGATGCCTGGGGGCTTCGTGATTCGGATGGCCCGTGGACGGGAACGCCCATCGCGGAAGGGGAGCGTCTTGGATCGCGACTGACTGGGTACCGCTGGCATATTCCCGATCCAATTCCGTTTACAAAATCGTTGTGGGCGGGCATAGAACATGCCGGATGGACGAGCAATCCAGATGGCTCAGTACGTTCGGGGTTCGAGGAGCGTCCGGATTTTTTCTCCAGCGTCGCGTTTTGGTATCAAAAAGGTGTAAATGAAGATTTGCCCGAACCGCCTTACGGTTATGCACGCCTTCCATTCGGAAACGCAACGCAGCTCGAAGTCCCGACCCTCATTAAAGATGTGACAACCGAGAAGGGAAAGGCCTCCGTGCAAAAGGAAGTGGACTGGGCAAAAGACTTACTCTTTCTTGATGCAGAGGGGCCTGGGGCCAGAATCAATATTCCGGTGGATATTCCGGAAGATGGCCAGTACGAATTGGTCGGATTGATTGCGCAAGCGCCAGACTACGGCGACTACAAGGCGGTGCTGGACGAACAGCCGATGAACATCGATCCCCGCCAAGCGGCAACTTCCGAGGTGCCGTTTCCTGGCCCAGAAATTTTCTATGATTATTTGCCGGAAGTTTACGTGGCCAAAGACCGTGCACTTGGCATGCTGACACTCAACAAAGGTCGGCACACTCTGAGTTTTATTTGCACCGGCAAGGACCCTCATTCGCTCGGTTATAACTTCGGAATCAACGATGTCGTGCTCGAGAAAGTCCGTGAAGCATCTGGTGCACAACATTAAGAGCGCTGCGATTGATCGATAGGAGATTGAAATGCGGATGTTTGCGGTATACGTGGTCATTTTTAGCGCCACGTTTCTGAGTCAACCGTGCCAATTGCAGGCGGGGATGCTGATTGCGGTAACCTATCGCGGGAAACCGCTATCTTTCTATGTTATTCAATCGCGGACACCGGACCTTCGCGCAGAAGCAATAAGGTCCATTGGAAACTTCGGACCTCAAGCGGTGTCTGCTATTCCCCGGCTTGCAGAAGGCTTGAAGGACGGCGACGTCGAAGTTCGCATTGCTTCCGCGTGGGCGCTTTCTCAGGTTTCAGCGGTAATCGACGAAGCGGCGGTGAAAGCGCTGGCACAATCTCTTTCTGACGAAAATCCCGAAGTGCGAAGCCTTTCCGCAGTTGCTCTGCGTGCGGCCGGCCCCAAAGCTGGATCGGCGGTGCCAGTTCTGATTTCCGCGTTAAGCGACCCGGCTCTCTATGTGCGCGTACCAGCCGCTGATGCTTTAGGAAACATCGGGTCTGCGGCGCGGGCGGCGGTGGGCCCACTTATTGAATGCCTCAAAATGAAAGACGAACAGACATTTGTGCTGCGGAGCGCGGCCACCGCATTGGGAAATATTGGTGCGGACGCGCACTCTGCATTGCCGGCACTCGTGGAGACCCTCAAACTGACGCGGGCCAGCTATGCCGCGAAGGAGGCAATCCTTCGCATAAATGGTGAGCCGGTGCCTAGCTATTGGTGAGGGTATTCAGTATTTATTTTCCTTCGGGCCCGCGGATTTTCCCTCGTGCCACGCCGCAGCTGATTTACTGACGGATTGTTCATCGACACTCTCGATCTGGACCCTTCCGCTGCGCAAGAATTCTGGCTTGAGTTCTACCCCCAACCCGGGCCCAGGGGGGACACCCAAGCGCCCATTCTCCGGCGCGCCGTTAGCTGTAACTATCAATGGATACCGGTCCGTGTAGTGCCGCCGCACGGTTTCAAGAATTTTCAAGTTCGGTGTAGCCATCGAGAGGTGCCATGAAGCGAAGTGGGTAATAGGCCCGGCGCAATTGTGGAAGGCGACCGGCAAATATTGTGTATGGGCTGCTGCTGCAATCTTCTTGGCTTCAGTCAGGCCTCCGCACCAGGCTAAGTCGGGCATGACTACGGAAGCCACGCGCCGCTCCAAGAGTTCACGATAGCCCCAGCGCGTCATCAGTCGTTCGCTGATACATAGCGGTTGTTTTACCTGACGCGCTAAAACTTCATAGGCTGCAATATTGTCCTGCGGCAGCATTTCTTCCAACCACGTAATGTCGTAAGGCTCAAGTGCTTGAGCGATTTGTATCGCGCATGGGACATTCCAAAAGCCGTGAAATTCCATCATGATCTGCATCTGGTTGCCGACCGCTTCCCGGATGCGCTGAACTGGCGCAATAGCCTCAGCCATTTCCGCCGAAGTAATTGACTGGCCCCGATTACGAATGGCCACTCTGTCGAACGGCCAAATCTTCATGCCAGTGATGCCCACATCTACCAGGCTCTTAGCGAGTTCGGCTGGCTGTTTATTGAAGTCGTACTCGGAGTCGTAGCAGGTGTTGTAAATCGGAATTGAGTCCCAGCATTTACCGCCGAGTAGAACGTAGGCAGGGCAATCGAGGGATTTTCCTAGAAGGTCCCACAACGCTACATCGATGGCGCTTATCGCGCGCATTTCTGCACCTGCCCAGCCTCTGTATTGGATCTGAGTAAAAAGATCAAGCCATATGCGCTCGATGTCACGCGGGTCACGTCCCAGAAGAACCGGAGCAAAGTCTTTGAGGATTACGGATTTGTCGCTGTCGGGCGCAGGGAAGGTTTCGCCCGTGCCGTAGTGTCCCGAGTCAGTGTGGATGCGCACCCATAGCCAACCCACGCCACCGGCGTGAACTTCGGTGACATTTTGGTAGGCGATGGTTTCAACCCTAGTGAGGCGCATAGATATTTGGTGAATTCTACTGGGGCTTCGCGGGCGTTATTAAACCCCGAATCCGCTCGGCAACCGGAGCGATCGGCGGAAGGTTGTTTCCTGGAGAGTCAAGATAGTACAGCGCCACCGCCGACACGTCGTCCTGTCTTGCATAGACAGTTCCTGGATCAGGGGAATCCGTTTTGTATTTCATCAAATCATGTTGGGGGGAATCCAACAGCTTGATCCACTTCCCTCGATCATCCATGTCGACTGGGGTGATCGGAACACCTTTCTTTATCATGGCCAACACTTTGCTTCTGTTTTCTCCGCCCTGTTGAGCGATAGTCACACGAATGTCGTGATGGAAGTAAATCGGATCGGGTATGTGATACCGGTAGAAGCCATATTCGCCGCGTTGCGAATCGGCCACTATGGAGCCTTGAAAGCGCCCGAGGAAAACTCCTTGGCCCCAGCCAGTACCGATGAAATCTTCCGTGCCCGTTCCCGCCAACGTAGGACGGGTAGTGTCCCCATCGAGATAGAACTTGGCCTCGCCCTCGCCCCACCATCCAGTGTTTTGCTGATTGACGATAACCGCAAGGTGCGTGCCGAGGTACCGGCCTTCGCCCTCCACCCGTGGAAGGATCTCAAAATCGCGCCCCAGAGTTGTACGTGACTCCCGCCGCCACGTAGCATGAAAGTACAACGAGTTGGGGTTCCATGTCTTGGTTTCGACCGCATCAATGTCATAGAACAGATACGGAATTTTCTTCGCAGAATCGTTGGTAATAGTGACGGTGGCTTCCTGGCGGAAGGGCATAGGTATGTAGCAAACGAAAGACCGCCCTTCCGGATCAGCGAACAAGGCGTTCTCGAAGGGAACTGGTCGACCCATCATCGCCACGAAAAAATCGCCGAAAGGTACGGATACTCCTGGAGCGGATGCCCCATCCCAATAGATCTGCAAGCGCAGCGACCGCAAAGTCTCTGGGTCTTTGGGATCGAGAGTAAACCACATCCTGCGTATCTCACCGCTCCCTTTCATGTGAAAAAGTGTCTTGGTTTCACCTGCTTCTACAAAATCAAACGGGTGACCCTTGGCTCCATGATTGGCAATGGCACCGGCGCCTTTAAGTGATAGAGGGTTTTCAAAGGATGCCCAACGGGTTTCGGCGTCAGGACGTTTTTCTGAAAGCCCTACCTGGTGGGGGGAGAGATTGTCAAAGTGCGTAGTTAAGCCGAGAAACCCTCGTGCACGCGCGTCGACGAGTAATGCGCAGACAAGCGCAATCAGTAAAATAAGCCAGAACTTCTTCAGACTGTTTCTCCCGTCATCTGTCTAATCCATCGGATACAGGCTGCAACCGCCGTCTACCAGCAGGGTCGTGCCGGTCATATAGTCGGATGCTTCGGAACAGAGAAATAAAAAAGCGTCCGCTACCGATTGCGCACTCTGCATCTGTCCCAACGGGATGGCCTTCTCGGCGCGCTTTCGATAGTCGGGTTCGTTGTCCCACTGTTGTTTTGCAAGACCGACGTCGACGATACCGGGTGCAATCGAATTCACGCGAATTCCAGACACTGCCAATTCGCGGGCCATCCCTCGCATCAGTGCGCGGATACCGCTTTTGGTTACGGTGTAAGGGATTACGTTCGGCCACGGAACATCCTGAATCCAGGAAGATGTGAAGATAAGTTTTCCCGCAGTGTTGCGCTCTACCATCGCTTTCGCCGCGGCTTGTGCAACTAAAAATGCGCCACGGAGGTTTAGACTCATGATGCGGTCCCAATCCTCCGCGGAATATTCGAGAACGCCGCAACTCTGCACCATACCGGCGTGACACAAAGCGATGTCGATAGTTCCAGCACTGGCTAGCGCACTTTGGATCAACCCTGCAACTTCGTCAGACTTAGTGACGTCAGCGCGAATGTAGGTGAAATGAGACTTAGGCCACTTGTTTAGGCACGCGATTCGGTTGCCATCATCGTCATCCAGAATGTCATTGGCAATCACGCAGGCCCCATGCGCGATCAATTCCGTCACGACCACCCGGCCGATTGAACCCAACCCTCCGGTTATCAAAACGCATTTTCCCGTCAGACAATTGCTAGCGAATATGGGCATGATCGAGGGTTCCTAGCCGTTGATTAGTGTTGTCGAAAAGCCTGAGACTGCAGCGCACCGCATTAGCGGGCAATGAAATACTTTCATTCAAGACCACGGGATTGAGCGGAGTCACTTCCCCGAGATCGAGTGTCCTGATCTTCACCGAGGCGCGATCGAAAAAGGCTAGCTGCAAACGACCGGTGTAAAAAACGCCGAACGCGCCGGTCACGCGCGTGCTGGAATCCGTAATCGCAAGCCGCTGCCCAATGGCGCAGCAATCATCGACAGAGATAATTTCTTGGGCGTTGATCGCGGCCACACGCCACTCCGTGTGGAACTCGGAAGTCTCGCCGGGCGCGAGGCTTGTGAGCGGTCCCATGATTTCGGTCTCCACATGCGGGTCGCAACCGTTCGCGCCAACAGACATGTCGACAGTATCTCCGTGAAGAGTGAATGTCCCCTTGCCGCTGACCCAGAAAGCGACCGGCCCACCGTCGGGATAATCGGCGCCGGCAGTGATAGGAAATGTTTCTGCCAGCACAAGTTCTCGCGCAACGTCGAGTGATGCGAGCCAGCCTTGCTCTGCTTCGACCGCAAACTTGGCGACTTGATCTTCGTAGCGCAAATGGATTCGTCTGTTGGCCAAGCCATGTGCCATACCGGTGTAGGGTTCATTGCCAAACGTTTGATGGAAACCCTTGCCCAACATGAAGACGTCGAGTCCATTGGCAGCATCGACTTGGGTGACCTGCCAGATTGACCAGCGTATGCGTCGCTGCGAAGTATTCCGCATTTTGTGATGTAAGCGGACGATAGCGCTACCCGAACGAAGTTCAATCGTGCGTTCCAGCGTCACCCCGGAATATTCGTCGTGCTCGCTCTTTAAGTTTATAAACGCACGGCTCCCGTCCGACCAAACCTCGAAGGCATAAGGCCCCGAGTCGAGAATGGCATCGGGAGGCCCGGGCCATTCATTTTCACTCGACCATCCTTGCGGAGCCGGCCAGACTTTACTGCCGCCGTAGTTTTTCCACTCTCCGTGTGTGGGCGTTGCGTCCCCCGCCTTATGTCCATAGCGAGGATTGACATAGAGAAGGTTCTTCGGTCCGAGCGAAAGTTCCATGACCCGCCCACCGATCGGCGGCATGACCATCAAACTCAATAAGTCATTGGAGATGTAAGCTTGTGGGCCCAAATATCCTGACTCGACGCGGGTTCGAAGACTCTTACTCATGGGAAACGCGATCTGATAACAAAGGTTCAGTTAGCAGGAAAGGCCTTCGTGGAAATCGGCATCATACAAGTGATACGCCCTTCAAGCGCCACGATTCCGAAATCTCTTCCAGGGAGCGGTTCTTGGTTTCCGGCAACATGATCCACACGAAAAGGATTTGCAGAAAGCAAAAAGCCGCGTACACAAAAAAGGGAAATCCGTGGTGGAAGCGAGAGACAAGATATTCACTCTCATTCATCATGGGAAAAGTCTGCGACACGAAAAAGTTTGCTCCCCAAAGTGCGACGGTTGCAATAGCCATCGCTCGTCCGCGTATGTTCGTAGGAAAAATTTCCGACAACACAATCCATGTCACCGGTCCAACCGACAGCGCGAAGCAGGCGATGTAACCCAGGACGAACGTGAGTTGCCACGATCCGATACTGGAATAGGCAGCGGCCAGCCCCATTGCCGAGAGGCAAATACCCATGCCCACCGAGCCAACAATCAGTAGCGGTTTTCTCCCTACGTGGTCAACCGTCGCCATGGCAATGACTGTAAAAGCAAGATTTACGGCCCCGACAAGAACAGTCTGAAGCAATGCTGTGTGGGTCGTACTTCCTAATTGAGCGAAGATCTTCGGCGCGTAGTAGAGGAAGACATTAATTCCAGTCACTTGTTGCAGCACTGCGAGTACGATGCCGATGAAAAGGACGCGAACGATCAGCGGACTAAAGACCCATCGCGCTGCTTCCTGGTTTCCTTGCTTTTCGATCGCCGCAACTTCGAGGTCGCCGGCCGAGCCGCTCTGAATGCGCGCGGCGACGGCGTGAGCCTGCGCGTATTTCCCCTTTGTCGCCAGATATCGCGGTGTTTCAGGGACGAGAACAAGAAGTCCCAAGAGCAATCCCGAAGGCAGTGCTCCGGAGGCGAACATCCAGCGCCAGCCAGTAGATTGGTTCCAGAGATCACTGCCTAGCCGCGCGATTTGGTAGTTCACCAAGTAGACCAGCAGCATTCCAGTTACGATGGCGAACTGATTCAAGGCAACCAGTCGTCCCCGCCAGCGCACCGGAGCGATTTCGGCGATGTAGAGTGGGCTGGCCATTGATGCCGCTCCGATTCCGATCCCGCCTAAAATCCGGAAAACAACAAACCAATCAAAGCTGGACGCGAGAGCCGTACCTATTGCAGAGGCCAGGAACATGATCGCGGATAGAAAAATAACCTTTCGTCTTCCGAAAACATCGCTCATCAATCCCGCGACAATGGCGCCTAATACGCATCCTGCCAACGCGGAACTTGCGGCCCAGCCCACATTGACTGCGTTGAGAGCGAAATGAATTTGGAGAAACCCGATGGCCCCAGAAATCACTGCAGTGTCGTAACCAAAGAGCAACCCACCTAGAGCCGCCACCGAGGTAACGGCTACCACAAATCCAGTTTGAATTTGAGTTTTCGAGGTTTTTGATGCCTCGGTGGCTAACATGTCCCGTGTACCCGCATCGACATTGGTATTCTATTGAGGTTCACGGGGCGATTTTACGAATCACCCACACTTTAGCGATAACGTTATCGCAAGGCAAGCAAATTTTATACAATTGATGCCCTGTAGCTTTGCAGTAGAATGTTGGTCAATTCTTGACCTCGTCATTCTTGGCATAATTATGCGCCGAATTGGGATGTATGAAATCGCGAAACTGGCCAACGTCTCCATTGGAACTGTAGGCAGGGCGCTGAACGGCCATGGACGGATCAACGAAGAGACTCGCGAACGCATACAGCAAATCGCTCATGATTTAGGTTATAAGCCCAACTTGGCGGCCCGCGCGCTATCTGGAGCGAAAGGATTTCGCATTGGCGTCTGCATTCCCCGAGAGCTTCATTTCTTCTACGATTACATCCGTCAAGGAATTCTTAATGAGGCGCGGCGTTACGAGCATCTGGGCCTGGACATCCTGTACCGCCCGGTAGATCGTTTGGGTGAAGGTGAGATCGAGAAAGTGAAGGAGCTTCTTGCTAACGACGTCAGGACTCTAATTCTCACCCCTGGAGATACGAAGCGGATCACTCCGTGGATCGACAAAGCGGAACAACAAGGCGTTAAGGTAGTTTGCGTTGCGTCTGACGCGCCCGCCAGCAACCGAAGCTCTGTAGTCTGCGTGAATCCGGAACTTGCCGGGAGATTCGCCGGAGAGTTGATGGGCAGGCTACTTCCAGCGAAATCGCAAGTCGCAATTTTCACCGGGATGTTGCAGACCGAAGACCACTACAAGAAAGTGCAGGAGTTCTCCGAACTCCTGCCCCAGTTATGCCAAGGGGCGAAAATTGTCGAAGTGATAGAGGGGCATGAGGATGAGGACGAGACCTTCGCTAAATGCGTAGATTTGCTTCGCCGGTTCAAAAAGCTCTCAGGAATTTATGTAAGCACGGTGAACTGCCTGCCAGTTTGCCGCGCCTTGCGTAGCGTCGGTTTAGCCGGCAAGGTCAAACTGATTACTACTGATCTTTTTCGTGAAATGGCCCCCTATTTTGAAAACGGCACGATTGCGGCGTCGATTTATCAAAGACCATACATGCAAGGTCAGGTGGCGGTCCGGTTGATGGTCGATCACCTGATAAGTGGCCGTGCTATTCCGTCGACGTTTTACCTGAACCCAAATATCGTCCTACGTTCCAATCTCGGGCTTTTTCGCGAAATGCGAGAAGTTGAGCAGCCCGAGGCGATGGCGACCCTGTGACTTTCCGGGCGACGCATTCCGTAAATTGATTTTAATTATATTTTTTCTTGACAACGTTTCCTTGGGGATGATAGTTCATTATCTGCGTTTGCGTTGACGTTAACGCAAGCTTAAATCGCACCCGCAACCAGTAAGAATCCCACCCGTCTGGCTTTTTATCCGACAGCCCACGGGGAGAAGGTATCTGCGGAAATGGTCAGCGTGGTGCGATGAAGTTCCGCCCTCCGAGAGGAATTCTCTGAGCGCAGATAGGGAAACTCAATCATGTCGGCACAAGGGAAAAGGAATACAGCGAGCGCTTCATTTTTCGCGAAGCACCTCAGCTCGATGATCGTCCTTGCCGTTCTCGTCTTTGCTTTCCGGGCACAACTCGTGTTCGCCCAAACTGGCCACGCTAACGTTACCGGCGTGGTCTCGGATTCTCAGGGGGCTGTGGTCGGTGGCGCTACCGTTACCGCAACCAACAAGGCGACCGGCGTGGTCACGCAAACTACGACCAACGCGTCCGGAGCTTTTAACATCATTCAGATTGCCGCCGGCCTTTACATGATCAAGGCGGAGAAGGCCGGATTTAGTACCCAGCTGCAAGAGAACTACACCTTGGTGGCCGAGCAGAACGCCGGCATCAACTTCATTCTTCAGCCTGGCAAAGTGAGCGAACAGATTTCGGTGCAAGCGGGAGCGGAACTGGTAAACACGGAGTCCGCCGAACTCGGCCAAACCATCAATGAGCGGTCGATCAATGAACTGCCGCTCGATGGGCGCAATCCAGCGGCCTTGGTTTTGCTGACACCAGGCACGATTGACGTATCCAACACCAGCGGACGTTTTCTTCAAAGCTTCACGACGTTTCCAACTGAGACCGGTACTTCCATCAATGGCGGACGTCAGGGGAGTGTCTACTTCCTGCTCGATGGCGTCTATAACATGGACAACTACGAGCTTACGGCCGCTCCATTCCCCAACCCGGACGCTACCGAAGAATTTAGCGTTATCGGAAACAACTTCGACCCTAAGTATGGATTCACCACCGGTGGCGTCGTAAGTATCGTCACCAAGTCCGGGACCAACCGTTGGCATGGAGATGTGTTTGAGTTCTTGCGAAACGGCTCGCTCAACGCAGCAGATTACTTTACCCAACAAACTGACCAGACGCACCGCAATCAGTTCGGCGGCTCGCTAGGCGGCGCAATCATAAAAGACAAACTCTTCGTCTTTGGCAACTACCAAGGAACCAGGCTCCACTACACGAATGCGTCGGGTGATTCGTATGTTCCCTCGGATGCCATGCGCGCAGGAGATTTCTCGGCGTTATGCACCGGCGGTTTCTCTAATGGCCTCTGCAATGACCGGGACGATGCGGGTAACGTAGTCAATCAAATCTGGAAGCCGCTCTTGGTGCCCGACCATAACGCCGCGGATGCCGTCGCCAATCCAGCGCTTTACTATCCCGTAAATCAAGTGCCTACTTCCGAGTTCAATCCCGGAGCAGTGGCCCTGACCAATCTGTTGCCTCATTCCACCGATCGTCTGGGACATTTGTCCGTGTCAAGCTTCCCCGTCATCAACGATTACAACGAAGAAACCGGACGGGTGGATTACAACATCAATGACCGCCAACGGATCAGCGGGCACGCCTTCCTGAACTTCTTCAACCAGCCAACCTATAGCGCCAACTTACTGGAATCGAACCGTTCATGGATTGCCGATTGGCAAAACTATGGAGCCAATTGGACTTGGACCATCAGCCCACACATGGTCAACACGTTAAATGGCGCGTTCTCGCGTCTTTATGCCACCAGCAACAGTGGCTTACTGGTAGACGGCAAAAACGTCTGCTACTCACAATTCTCGAATGTCGCTGACAATTTTCCCGGGACGCCTTGCTCCATAGAGGACTTAAATATAAGCGGAGGTCCTGGGCCGGGCCTGAACATCGGGCAAAACTTCAACGGCATGAATCGCTGGACCGAAGGATTTTCTGATTCCCTCAGTATCTCCAAGGGAAAACACCTCATTGCGCTCGGAGTAGATACCTTGCGCCAGTACTGGTATGAAAATACAAACTGGCAAGCGCTTCCGCTCATGGAATTCAATGGCGGACCAAACGGTAACTTTACCGGCTATGGATTCTCCGATTTCCTGCTCGGGCAGGAGTCTTTCTTCCAGCAAGCCGGCGGAGAATCGAATGTGGTGCACGCGTGGCTGATTCAGCCGTATGCAGCGGACCAGTATAAAGTGAAACCGAATTTGACGATTTCAGCTGGACTTCGGTGGGAGCCCTACACCGCGCCTGTAATCGCCAATGGACGCACTACCTACTATGTGCCGGGTCAACAGAGCACGCGCTATCCCAACGCGCCCGTGGGAATAGTCTTTCCAGGCGACAAGGGAGTTCCGTCGGCTGGTTCCCCAAGCGACTACAACCACTTCAGCCCGCGTGTGGGTTTGGCTTGGCAACCGAAGACGATGCCTGCCACGTCCATTCGCGCCGCTTTTGGCATGTACTCCACGCCGATTGCTTATGACAGTTGGAACCCGGTGGGCGATAGCGCTCCCTTCGCTCCTACCTATTCTTTCTCGGCAGGACAGACCATTAACGGTCAGCAAGTGCCGATCATTCCGTTCAGCGACCCCTGGTCGATTTATAAACCAACTAATGGCACCAACCCGTTCCCGCCGTTCGCCAGTCCAGGATATGTCCCCGGACCGGACGCCACCTTCACTACGCCGTACAACCTCTACTTTGTCTTCAACCCTCATTTCAATGCCGGTACGGCCCAGACGTGGAACACAAGTATTGAGCATCAATTTGGAACGAGTTGGCTGGCGCGGGCGGCATACGTCGGCAGCGAAACTTACCATCTGCCGCACCGCGCGAACATCAACCCGGGTCAGTTCTTTTGCGGACCGGTTGGGCCGAATTGCACCCAGGCCCAGTTCGATCTGAATGGAAGCCCAACCAATCCGTCATTTGGCTTGATGGAGCAGAACAATTCAGATGCCACCGCGAGTTACAACTCCGGCCAGTTCACCGTTGAACATCACATGTCGCATGGTTTGCAATTCACGGCGAACTATACGTATTCGCACACCATCGATGAAACTTCGACCAACGTTAAAGACCTGCACAACCCGATATGCCTCGTCTGTAACCGGTCGAATTCGGATCTGAATATTCCTCACATTTTCGTGGCGAACTTCATCTACCAGACTCCCGCACTTGCAGGGTGGAACGGCGCTGCCCGGGCTGTACTTGGCGGTTGGGAGGTGACTGGAATCTACAGGAGGCAATCGGGCGTCCCGTTCACCGTCACGTCCGGGCTGGGCCAGTCTTACATCGGCGGCACTGATCACGCCGACTTCGCCTCCAGCGACCACACGGTTCATGTGAACTCTGACTCTCTCACACACTACATTGTGAAGAGCGATTTCGCGGAGCCGGGCTACGGAAGCCAGGGCGATACCGGCCGCAACATTGCCAATGGTCCAGGAACAAACGTCGCGGACCTGGGATTCATCAAGAATTTCAGGATCAGCGAGCGTTTCCGCTTCCAATTTAGGTGGGAGATGTTCAACGCCTTCAACCATCCCACTTTCGCCCGTCCGGATTCGAACCTTAACAGCGGCACATTTGGCCAAATTTTCTCCACTGCCCTTCCTCCCCGCAGTCAGCAGGCGGCGCTGAAATTGTATTTCTAGTTTTTCTTGAACCCTTGGGACAGGCGGCCACCCCTGACCGCCTGTCCATTTTTTGTTCCGCTCCGTTCTCAGAGATCCCTTCATGTTTATCGATAAAGAAAAGTTTGAGCGGTTCCGGCGAAATTGTTTTGTCACTGTGCCGGACGTTTACATGTCAGGTACAGCGACCCTGCCGGGAGCGCCCGGCCGATGACATTCTCAGCGCCCAATCAGCGCCGCATAAGTTGTCAACGTGAGACGACAAAGTTGAGTATGCCGAATCGACTGAACTTCACCTCGTGGCTCATCATCGCTTGTACTCTCGCCTTTGGCCTTTCGCCAAAGCATTCGTCCGCGCAACTTAACCCGCGCTATGACAGCGTGGATATCGACTCTTTGGACTCCGATGCGTGGAACGGCATCGTTTTTTTGCCTCGAGCTTTTAGACAGCAAGCGCCTTTTGCCATACGTATCGGCTCGCAGAGCGGCGATGACTTCATCGATGGCAAAGACGTCTTTCATGCGGTGCGCGAGGTCGGCCCCCATGCACCCGACGGCTCTTACAGCCGCGTCTCATGGATGCACTCCAGCAAGAATGCGCTGATCACTCTGGAATGGTCGCGAATCGACGAGACAACAGTAGTCGGGCGAATTACCGCTCGTTCATCTTTTCGTTTTGTGCTGGAGAGTTATTTTCCCGCGTATTTTTCGCAGAACGGCCGCGCCGTTTCCTGGGATCTCGACCACTACGTGCAGGGCTTTTATTCCATCGACGACTCGCATCAAGCCATTCTGGGCGAGCGTTATTTTGACGGCGTGTTTGGGCAGGCGGCTCGATTTCTGGTGACCGTGGACCGGCCTACGATTGGAAGCGGCAACTATCCCGCATTGGCCCAACTGCGCGATAACATGAACGGTTCGGGTAGGCTCAACGCGTCTACTGCACCTTCCCCCGCGGCGACCGCCGGACTGGAATTTAACACCCAGGAGAATACCGCACACTTCGTGGCGAACCTGGGTTGGGACAAGAACATATTGGCGGAGCAGGCACAAAGCCTGTTGGCCGCGGGCAAGATCGACGCAATCCTCGGCGAAAAAGCAAAAGCCTATGCCGCGCGTCGCCCGAGCGTGAAAGGCCTGTTTGAAGGCGCACCGGAAGCGATCGGTAATTCGATGTTCTGGAACACGCTTTACGCGCCATCGCTCGACTCGGCTTTCCCGAGCATTAGCCGGCAGTGGGCCAATGGTTGGGGCGGCTGGATAGTCGGCGAATGGGATTGCTTCTTTGGCGCACTTCTAACCAGCCTCGAAGAGAGCAAACAGACGGCGGCGGCGATCAAGGCAATTTTGCTGGCACAAACCGAAAATGGGCTGGTGCCGAACGCTGCTTCCGCTTCCGGCATAACCCCGGGGAGGTCGCAGCCTCCAGTGGGTTCTTACATAACATGGAAGGTTTACCAACGGACTCAAGACCGCGCTTTGCTGGAATGGGCCTATCCGCGTCTCAAGAAATGGCACGAGTGGTGGTTGCGCGACCGCGGAGACGGCCAGTCCTGGCGCGACGGCAATCACGACGGATTGCTTGAGTGGGGAAGCGACCGCGGATCGGCGGTGGGCCCGGGCGGTCGCGGATATTTGATGGCTTCGCGATGGGAAACCGGCATCGATGACAATCCCATGTACGACGAAGTCAAGTACGATCCAAAAACCTACACCATGGACCTGGATGACGTGGGGCTAAATTCGCTTCACGTTCTGGATGGCGAGTGCCTGGCGAATATTGCGACCATCCTCGGAAAAGAAGACGACGCGAGAATATTTACTGCCGACTACGAACGCCAGAAGCAACTCATCCGTGAAAAATTATGGAATGAACAAGATGGGATCTTTGAAAACCGCTTCTGGAGCGGAGAATTCTCCAAACACCTGTCTCCGACAAATTTCTATCCATTGCTGGCAGGAGTTCCTACTCCCGAACAAGCCAAGCGGATGATTGATGAGCATCTGCTGAATCCAAAAGAATTTTGGGGAACCTACGTTCTTCCGTCCATTTCTCGCAACGATCCGGCATTTACTGATCAGTTCTATGTGCGAGGCACCATATGGGGGCCGCTGAACTATTTGGTCTACGAGGGAATCAACCGTTACGGCTTCGACAGAGTAGCGCTGCAATACGCGCAAAAAAGTTACGACCTTTATATGGATGATTGGCGCAAGGCTCAGCACGATGACGAACAATACGGCGCTTCGGGTGGAAATGGGGGCGGTGATCCGCATTACACATGGGGAGCGTTGCTTCCGATGCTGGCGTTGGAGCAATACGCCGATGTGAATCCCTGGGAGGGGTTGCGCTTCGGGGCGCTCAATCCTGCTGCGGGCGGAGAATTTCGCGGCGTGACTTGGGGTGGCCACAGCTATGACGTGACCATCGGTCCTGACAAGACGGCGTTGAGCCGGGACGGCAAACTTCGCTTCGAGGGGAATGCGGGAGTTGTGGTGCGGAATTATCAAACGGAACCCGGCCATCTCTCGTTCCGAGTGAAAAGCGAAAGGCCCGTGCAGTTGCTGACGCGAGAACTGGAATCCGGCAATTTTAATCTCAAGATCGATGGGAAGTTTGTGGGCAGCATTCCGGTGCGGGATGGTGACGGAAAGCTTAATGTTCCTGCGGGAGAGCACAGGGTAGAGCTTTTGAAATAGATGGTGTGATCCCACAGAAGGTCAGCCGTTGCAGAACTAAAGGAAAAAACGAAATGAATGACCGTTTGATGCGCTTTCCGGCACTCCTTGCCGCAATCCTCACCTTGTTTGTCGCTTCGACGCTTGCGCAAAGCGATGCCGGTTCGACGTCCGACATCGTCGACCATCGCTATTACAACCTGGACTCGTGGATGGGCGCGATCGGGCTTCCCGATGACACTTTCAAAACGCTCGTCGATGCCGACGGAACATTTTCGACGGAGCAGGGAAAGACGTCCCTGCGGCAGGGAATCTATCCGCTTGCCGTCTATGAATCTCCCATCACTATTCACAGCGGATTGCGGGGCGGAACGGAACGTGTAGGCCAACGTATGTACAGCCCTCGCGTCCCAATTTCCATTGCGCATAAACGTCAAGGTGACGTTGTTATCGAAGAGACGTTGTTCATGGCCGGGCCGCTGGATTGGAGTTCAACCCCCACGGGTGCAGCATTAAAAGGCAAAAATTCGGTGCCCCGCCCCACTCAATACCTCTTGATGACCGAATACACGAATAACGGAAGCAAGCCGGTTGAGGTCACGCCGGTTCTTGACGTAATGGGCCCTACGCCGGGTCCAAGTCTGGATGACGAGAAGTATTTTGATCTGTCACCCAATACTTCTTGTCGCATTTCGATATCGATTGATGGCTTTCGGCAGTGGGAATCCAGTACAACCATGTACAAACCGAAACTGGCGCTGAAGAAGCTGACCATCGCTCCCGGTGGAAAAGCACACTGGGTGCTGACTATCAATCGCAACGGCTACGCCAACTCGAAACCCATCGAGTGGGATGCAGCGCTGAAAATCGAAAATGATGCGATCGCCTACTGGCAAAAATCCGTCGTCCTTCCCTACGACGCGATTCAAGTTCCCGATCCTGAAATGCAGGCGATCATTGAAACTGCCGTACGCGAAACTTACCAAATGCGGTACGTCATCAACGATTTGCCCGCATTCTATCTCGGAGCGCGGAGTTACAACGAATATTGGGTCCTCGACGGATCGGTGGTGGACGAGGCGCTGGATGTTCTGGGCCGCAACGCCGATGCCGGTGGCTTTGCAGATTACATGCTGTTGCATCAGCACCCGGATGGGCGTGTCCAGGCGCTCACCTTGCATTGGAAAGAAACTGCTATCGCATTGGTGGCCCTGTATCGCCATGCACGAATGACCCAGGACAAACAATGGCTTCGCGCCCATTGGCCGCAATTCAGCCGCGCCGTCGCGGCGATTGAAAAATTCCGCCACAGCGGAAGCTCGAATGATCCGTCAGCCCCCAACTACCACCTTAGCCCTGTTGGTTTCGGGGATGGCGGCGTCATGGTGGAAGCCGAATTCACCAACAATCACTGGATGCTCGCCGGAATGAAGGCCGCGGTGGATGCTTCGCATTGGCTAGGGGAAGACGCCGACGCACAGACCTGGGGAGCGGAATACTCCGACTTTAATAGCAACTTTCAGAAAGCGATAGCCCGCGAGGCCCGCACCGATACCCACGGAAACCGTTATATTCCCGCTGTCATGGGTGGCAAGCCGACCGGATCTACCACTGGCAACGAGTACACTCCAACCGTAGTTGACGACAACGATAAAGAGTCAGCCAGCGGCGAGTGGGCTTTTCTTCTGGGCGTGGCGCCCGGCCATATCTTCGATAAAACTGATCCGCTCATGTTGGGAACATTAAAGATGATGGAAGCCCACGAAGCTCCGGAACAGGGAGGAATCGTGGAAGGCTGTGGCTGGAGCAGCTTTTGGACGGCCTGTAGTTCCTTCTATGCGCGTGACTTGTTGTGGCTGGGCCAAGGCCAGAAAGCGGCCCAGTTGCAATACGCAATCGCGCGGCACTCATCGCCTGGGGAAAATTTCTGCGAAGAGACTCCCAAGCCAAAGCCGGGGCAAACAGTTCCCTTTGAAAAAGGATGCGGGGGCGACATGCCCGACATTTTCAATGTCGCTGAATTCATTCGCCTAACCGGCCAATTGCTGGCTTTCGATCGTGGACAGGAACTGCACCTGTTCGAAGGCTTGCCGCCACAGTGGTTGAAGCCTGGAATGATCACCCGGCTCAACGGCATGGGAACCATCTTTGGAAAGCTGACGTTGGAGCTAAAAGTTTCCGCGGATGGCAAGAGCGCGATGTTGAAGCTCGCACCGCTAGGTGATCACAGTTGTCAGAAGATTGTGCTGCATCTCGCCGGCTGGGCTTCTGGCGATGCGGTACGCGAACTTACTCCAGGCCAGAGTCACGAATTGAAGCTGAGTCTGCTGAACTAGCTGAAATCAAACAAGGCAAACGCGATGAAAATTGATACCAAGCGTCTTCGGTTGGTTCTAGTCCCAGCATTGTTTATTCTGGGCTATGCCACGACAGTGGCCGCAGCGGATCCATGTAAAGCCAGCACCAAGGAGTCCTGGGCGGACCGGGTCGATCTCAATGACCTCATCCCATACACCTACCCCACGGCCGCATGGAGTGATCGCCATTCCGACATTGCCATCACTTGGTCGAAGCCAGAATCGCCTGGTATTCAGCGGTTAGATTCCGTAGTGGGATGGGGCGGGACGCAGATCACTGAAAGTTTATTATCGTGGAACTTAAGCGAAGATGGTCGAAGCCTGCCTCTGAGATTGAAGCATAGGAACTTTCGGCCAGATAAGGTAGTGGAGTCGGACGAAGTTGGAGACTTTACGGTAACGGCGACGGCCGCATTTCCTGCCTACAATGCGATTGCCGTGCGCTTCTCTATTTCCAATCCTAGTGAACGGATCCGCAACCTTACAGTTGATTTTGAATATCCTGGCAAAGGTGTTGCTCCAGACTGGAAGGGGCCGTTTCAGGCGGGGAGCATTGTCAGCACCGAATATGGGCCGCAAGGGTCTTGGTCAACGCTGTACAAACACCATGAACATGGGCGAAACGTAGCATGGGTACGAGATTTCGTCGCTGGCATGACCGAAGGCACAACTCTGGAAATGGTGTGTCTATCTGACTTGTCTTCCCGTCAAATTCATCTTTCACCGCGGGGTGAATCCAACTTCACCGTGGTGATGGCGATGGGCCGCAATCGCGGGCGAGCGCACCAGTCTTACCAGGAGGCAAAGCGAAAAGTCGCCCAGGGCTGGATCCCGGATATCGAGACCGCTCGTATTCGCGGTCTGCTTCGAAAAGCTCCACTGATGGCCCCAAAGTATCGCGGGAACCCGAAGTACGAGCGGTTGTACGCGCATGCGATTACGGGACTCAACAGTCTGTATATCCGCGGTGAGGGCGGTTACACTGGGGAGACCCGGGTCCCGTACACCACGAAACATCTGCTCGCGATTGCATTCTTTTGGGACACATCTTTTAGCAGTGTCGGTGCGCGAGAATTCGATCCTCTATTAGGACAAGAGGCGATCGAGAATTTTGTGAACAATGCGACTCCTCGGGGCAGTCTACCGGGCACGCTCTCTGACACCCATCGCGCCGGCGAAGGGCAGGCGCCGATCATGTGCTGGTCGGCATGGCACATTTACCAATCGGGGCATGACAAAGCATGGCTGGCCCGCGTCTATCCTGGGCTGTCGGGCTACGTGAAGTTCTGGCTGAAATACCATTCTTCATCGCGAGGTCTCGCGCAATTTTTCAACGCCGGGCAAATTGGCGACAATGACGCGCGTTTCGACCGCGTCTACAACCGCGACAATGGGGGAGTGCACGGGAATGAAGCGGTCTCGGGTTTCGAATCGCCCGACCTTAACGCATTTTTGGTGGTGGAGATGCGAAGCCTGGAGCTTATGGCGAGCGAGTTAAAGCTTGCTGAGGAAGCCATTCAGTGGGAAAACAAAGCGAACAAGCTTGCCAAACTGATTGTCGATTGCTGCTATTTTCCCGACGAAGCCATGTTCTATGACGTTGTAGAAGGCACGCACGAAAAATTCACCGGAGTGAAGAACCCCAATATGTTTCTGCCGCTCTGGGCGGGGGTCCCCCTGCCGGAAGCGGAAATCCATCGCATCGTGGAGAAACACATGCTCAACCCAAACGAATTTTTCCGTACCTTGCCGTTCCCGAGTCTCTCTTACGACAATCCGAAGTACGAGTCCGGTGACTACTGGCGTGGCCGCATCTGGCCGCACTTTGTCTACTGGATGGCGCAAACTCTCTGGCAGGCGGGGTACCACAAAGAGGCAGAACTCACCGCAGACCGTTTGCTGGATATGATGCAGATCCAACCCTGGCTCATGGAAAATTTTAATTCCGACCCGCAAAAAATCGGCAGGGATGGTTACGACCTGAGCCAGCCGGAATATAACTGGACAGAATCGTCCGCCATTGAGTTGTTGCTGGAGAGATACAAAGAAGATGTTTCGCCGAGGCTATTGGCATCGCCTCGTGCGCGGTAACGGCACAATAATCAGGAATACGAAGGTGGAATTTGTGAGGTCTGGGACCAAAATGCTCTCTGGTACCATCGTTCTGGTGAATGTTTTGCTTGCCTGCTCGCCGATTATTGCGCAGCAGCCCCGGCCCGCCGGTAATCCGTCTTGGGCAGAAAAAGTTGATCTCGATGACCTCGTGCCTTACACCGATCCGACCGCGGGATGGACCGACCAATATTCCGACATCGCTCTGACATGGACTTCGCCTGGAGACATTGGCATTCAGCGTCTGCAATCCATGGTGGGCTGGGCTGGCACCAAGATCACTGACAATTTGCTGACGTGGAAAATTGAAGAAGATGGGGCGGCCGTCCCGCTCAAGCTGAAGCACCGCAACTATCGTCCCGATAAAGTGATCGAATCCGACGAGGCGGAGAACCTCGCCTTGACCGCGACCACCGCATTTCCGGTTTTCAATGCCATCGCAGTTCGGTTCACTTTGGTAAATCTCAGTTCCCAATCCCGCACGGTGAAGTTCAGTTTTGATTATCCCGGCAAGGGAGTTGCTCCGGACTGGAAGGGGCCGTTCCCCGCAGGGCTAATCGTGATTGCCGACAACGAGCCGCAGGGTTCCTGGTCTACGCTGTACAAACATAATGAGCATGGGCGAAACGTAGCGTGGGTGCGGGATTTTGTGGCCGGCATGACGCACGGCACGACTCTCGAACTGGCTTGTGAGGCCGATCTCGCGCCTCGAATTGTGAAGCTAGCGCCGCATGGGAAGTCCGATTTCACCGTTGTGCTCGCCATGGGACGCAACCGAGGGCGCGCGCGCCAAGCCTTTCAACAAGCAACTCAGAAAGTGGTGAAGGGTTGGACGCCCGACGTTGAAACCACGCGTATTCGCGAACTGCTTAGGGCCGCGCCGCCGCTGGCGCCCAGGTATCGGGGAAATCCGAAATACGAACGGCTTTACGCGCACGCGATTCTAGCGCTGAACGGATCGTTCATCCGCGGAGAGGGCGGATACACTGGTGAAGCGCGCGTACCCTATACCGGCAAAGAAGGAATAGGGATCGCATTTTTTTGGGATACATCTTTTAGCGTGGTAGGCGCGCGCGAGTTCGCGCCAGCGCTGGGGCAAGAAGCAATCGAGAGTTTTGTGAATAATCCAAGCCCGCGCGGCGCGCTTCCGGGAACCTTGTCTGATTCGCACCGCGCTGGGGAAGGCCAGGCTCCCATCATGTGCTGGAGCGCGTGGCATGTTTATCAGGCCGGCCACGACAAAGATTGGCTGGCGCGCGTCTATCCGGGATTAGAGGGAGATGTGGACTTCTGGTTTAAGTATCATTCGTCGCCGCGCGGACTCGCCGAATACTTTAACGCCGGCCAGATTGGCGACGACGATGCTCGTTTCGATCGTGTATACAACCGGACGAATGAACAAGAGCACAACAACGAACCAGTCTCAGGTTTTGAGTCGCCCGACTTGAATGCTTTCCTGGTGATGGAGATGCGGAGTCTGGCGCAGATGGCAGAGGCGCTGGGAAAGTCGAAAGAGCAAACCAAATGGAAAGAGCGCGCGGACAAACTCGCGAAACTTATTGTCGACTCTTGTTACTTTCCCGACGAAGCGATGTTCTATGACGTGGTAGAAGGTACTCACTTGAAATTTAGCGGGGTTAAGAACCCCAATATGTTTCTTCCGCTGTGGGCGGGAGTGCCGCTTCCGGAGGCTGAGGTCCACCGCGTCGTTGAGCAGCATATGCTCAATCCAAAAGAATTCTTTCGCGAGCTACCTTTTCCCAGCTTGTCTTTCGACGATCCCAAATACGATTCAGGCGGCTACTGGCGCGGGCGAATCTGGCCGCATTTCGCTTATTGGATGGCGCAGACATTGTGGAATGCCGGGTACCATAAAGAGTCAGAACTCACAGCAAATCGGCTGCTGGAAATGATGCAGAACCAGCCGTGGTTTATGGAGAACTTCAATTCCGACCCGGAAAAACTGGGCAAAGACGGCGAACGCCACCTAAGCCAGCGCGAATATATTTGGACCGAAGCAGCTGCCATCGAAATTTTGCTCGAGCGCTACAAACAGCCAACATCGCTAAAATAGGGCTTTGAATTAAAGGCCATGAAATATCCTCTGCTGCTCCGCCCAGGCGTTCTCCTTATCGCGGTGATGCTTGCGGGCGTTGCGAATGCCCTAAGCGGCTCTTCGGAAAGGGAAACGATCGCTTCGGCGGGAGCCCTGGTCCACACTGGAAAAATCCAACAGGCCGAAGCGCTCTTGCAGCAGGCCTCGCAGGCAAGTCCTCAATCGGTCTTGCTGCACGAAGCTCTCGGCGAATTATTTTTCCAAGAGAAAAAGTTCGAGGATTCCGTCCTGGAACTGACGCTGGCCGTGCAAATTGATCCGTCGTCGCGGCAGTACAACATGCTGCTGGCTTCCGCCCTGATCGGTTGGACCCATTTCGACGTGGCCGTAGATTTCTTACACGCGGCCGAATCTCGCTTCGGACAATTTCCTGAGTTTCACTACTACCTGGGTATCGCTCAGTTCAACATGAATAAGGTTGACCTTGCCAAAGTGGAGTTCGAACGCACGCTCCATCTCGCCCCGGATTTCGATCGTGCACAATTTTTGCTGGCAAAGTGCCTGATGTCGCAAGGAAAGCAAGACGAAGCCCTTCCTCTCTATCGCAACCTGGTTAAGCAACATGAGGAAAATCCCATTTACTGGGTAAGCTTGGCGGAAGCCCTGGAAACGTCGGGAGCGGACGAAACGGCAGCCCTGAGGGCTGGACGGCGTGCCGTTGCTCTCGCGCCAAATAATGCCTTCAGCCTATTCACTCTTGCAACTATTCTTATCCGAGCAGAGGCCTTTTCCTCAGCTCTTCCTCTTTTGGAAAAGGCTTCACGGATTGACCCCATCGCGATTCCTCCGCACCTTGCGTTGGCACGCACCTACGCGAGGCTGAATAAGCCTCTCCTCGCACAAAAGCAAACTAAGATTGTTGACCAATTACAGCGCCAGACAGGATCTGGGAATGCTCCGACTGGCCTCGTCCAATAGCCTTA
>DATBAT010000102.1:0-5150 GCA_036271375.1 Terriglobales bacterium | reverse complement strand
GTATAACGATGGCGCCTAAGCCCCGGCCACGATGCCGTCCTTGCGAAGTGTCGTTACTTCCAAGATTCCCGCCGCAGGTGCCTTAAGCAGGCAGTGCATAATTTGAAATCTACTATTTTGGTGCAGTTGATTTGCTGAGCGCAGATGATTGGCACGCGATACGATCGCCCTCTCCTGCATTTAACGGCGCGGCACAATAATACACCACGCCGTTGGAAGCGATTATGAACGTCCCAAGAGTCGTCGGGGACGCCAAATATGTCACCGTCCGTTCACTCGTCTGTGCGGTCACCTGCTGGAACGCTCCAACTGCAATAACGCATACCGCAACAGCAATAAGAGCAATTCTATCCTTGGTCATAGTAGCCCTCTATTAAAAACGAAAGCGGTTCGGAATTGAACCACTGACGAAAGAGACTCTACTTCTCAGGTGAGGTTCAGTACCAGACGTCCGCAGTATCTGTTTCCCGGAGACAAGCCCGGAAAATGAAATTAAGCCACTAAAACCTCGAAACCGGCCACTACCCACAGGTGCGCGCGCACCTTCTTCTCAGCCATCTGCATCGCCGCGACTGACATCTTCTGGATCAATCAATGAGGCCTGAGCCTAAATTGTCACCGTCCGCTGGATCGCCGTCGCCGCCAGTTAGACGAGCACACCGGCAAACAGTGCCAGAAGTTCGCGCCAATGCCGCTCAGCCTCAGGTTCGTTGTAGACCGGAAAATCGCTCGCGACGTGGATCATCCTCCATAGTCACAACCTCGACCTCGCCCTAACTTCCCGGCGGCGCTGTTGCTGCTGGCCGGATGGTTGTATGTACGGTGTAAAGGCATGGGGAATCGCGTGGTATGGCGGAGATAGTCGACGCTCATTTAGCCGCTCAGAGAATGATTGAGATTTACGGCGATGGAGCCAGCGCGGAAGCCGCGAACAGAGCCCAGGACGCCAAGGGTGCCGCAAATTCCGAAGCCGCCGATATGTGGAATCAAGTCCGAAAGGCAATCGAAGAATTGAAGGCGGCCTTATGACTTCAACTTAGCCCAAGCCGCTTTGTTGTCTTTGCTGGATCTCCTCGGTGCGGACTTACTCGTCTCATCTCGAATGTTAGCGACGCCCCGCGTTATGGGATCATCGGAGAACTCGCGCGGCAACTTGGTGATTTTGGGCGGAGCTACGGGGTGGCCGTCAGGAACCTTTGGCATGTAGCCTCTCATACGCGTCTAATAAGCTCCGGCCACGACGCCGTCCTTGCGAAGTGTGTTACTTCCAAGCTTCCCGCCGCAGTTGCCTTAAGCAGTTGCTGCGGTCAATGAGCTGGATCGGCGGACGCCGCGAGATGGAGAGGCGAAGCACTAGCAGAGGGACGAAGATGGAATTCAAAGTGCGAGCGGCAACACCAAAAGATGCTCACGCCATTGCAGAGATTTATAACCAGCATCGAAGACAGGATCGCGACTTTCGAGACGCAATCTCGAACCGCGAATGACATCGCATCCTGGTTCCACGACGCTCATGCGTTTGTAACAGTCGCGGATGGCACTGGTGAAATTGTTGGCTATGCAATCGCTCAGGCTTATGCAGACCGTTGTTGTTATCGCGGGATTGGCGAGTTTTCGGTCTATGTGCGGAGAAACCGCCGCCGCCAAGGGATCGGACAGCTGGCAATGAAGGCCCTGATCGAGCATTCCCGCACGAAAGATCTCTGGAAACTAATATCGCGCATCTTCCCTGAAAATGAAGCCAGCCTCAGCCTTCTCATGCGAATGGGTTTCAGGGTCGTCGGTGTTCATGAAAAGCATAGGAAACTCGACGGGGTGTGGAAAGACTGTGTCCTTGTCGAGTTGCTTATTCCCGAAAATATCGACTGACAGCGGCAGCAGCTTGACAGGCACGTCATTTCTACTATTCTGGAACTATCGAATATTTGAGGTGACCCATGAAACGGCTTCATCTGCACGTGGCGGTTGACGATCTGGCCCGCTCCATCGGCTTCTATTCCACGCTATTCAACTCCAAACCCGCTGTGGTGAAGCCTGATTACGCGAAGTGGATGTTGGACGATCCCAAAGTCAATTTCGCCATCTCGGCGCGTGGTATTGAAGCGGGCCTCGATCACGTGGGGATCCAAGTCGAGAGCGAAGCGGAGCTGCATGAGTTGGCTGGCCGACTGAAACAAGCGGGCGAAGTCACGCGCGACCAAGAAGCGGCAAGTTGTTGTTACGCCCAGTCTCACAAAAGCTGGATCGCCGATCCCTCGGGCCTTCGCTGGGAAACATTCTTCACCTTCGGCGAGGCCACCACCTATGGCGTGGACGACGTGCCGGATATTGAGCCAAAGGCGGCCTGCTGCGCACCTCGCGCAGACGCAAAAGCCTGCTGCTGATGGCATCGCCAAAACTGGTCAAGGCCGTTGAGTCGCTTTCTGCACTGGCGCATGAAGGCCGGCTGTCAGTCTTCCGCCTTTTGGTCCGCGCCGGGCGTGAAGGACTTGCCGCTGGAGAAATCGCGCGCAAGCTCGATGTTCTTCCCAACACATTGTCTGCCAGTCTTACGGTGCTGTCCAATGCGGGACTCTTGCGATCGCATCGCGACGGCCGGTCCATTATTTACAGCGCCGATTATGAGCGCATGACAGGCTTGCTGGGCTTCCTCATGGAAGACTGCTGCAACGGCGATGCTTCGATTTGCGGCCCCCTAGCGGAAATTGCCAAGCGCAGCACCTGCTGCTGAGCCACGCGATGGATAAGGCCTACAACGTCCTCTTTCTCTGCACTGGCAATTCCGCGCGCTCCATCATTGCCGAAGCAATATTGAACCGCGTGGGCAGCGGTCGCTTCCATGCCTATTCGGCAGGTTCGTTGTGGGGGTTGCGACCTCGCTGCTGCGGGTAACGAGACAAGTACCGTCGGCCAAGGTCCCTAGGGCGGTGCCGTTCTAAACCAGTCTCTCGCCTTCATGAGTAGGAATTGGACCACACGCGAAGGCGTCACCATGCGCGGCACATTCTCTCAATGTGTTGTTCGCTGGCTCGAGCTCCATCCGGCAAAATTGCAGCATTGGTTGGGGGCCAACGGATGAAGGCCAGTCCAGATTTTTTGAACATCCAAACATTGTAGGTTTTCTGGAACGGAATGGGCGCGCACGTCAGGCTCTTGCACATCCACAATTGGTTATCGACCGACAAGCTACCCCCACCCTTCATAGACCCGAATGACATTCCACCATCGCATAGTTGTCCGGGTGACGGCGGGGCTGCATATAGGGCTTGGGAAAAGTATCAACGGACAAAACAAAAGCGCGGTGTGCGGTAACGGCGCTTCGCTAACTCAAGGGCCCACTGCTACCCCATCTTTGAAGCGTCTTTACTCCCAACGTTCCTGTCGGTGGTGCTTTGAGCAATCGCTCAGGATGATCGTAAAGCAGCCAATCAATTCCTAACTTCGGTGGGATGATGCAGATTTGGCGATCATGGTAGGGCTCGATATCCGGCCCCGGTGCCGTGGTGAGCATCGTAAATGCGTTGTGCTTGACGATCCCGGCAACCCAGAACCATTCCTCACCTTTCAGCGAGAAAAGATGTTGCTCCTTGAGTTTTGCCTTTGGATTCTTCGAGGCGGTGTATTCGTAAAAACCGGTTGCCAGGATCAGGTAGCGATCATTATGCGAAAAGTCGCGCTTCTCAGAAATGTAGTTGAATATAGGCCGCCCGCGCTCTTTCCAGGCCCATTTCATCATTGACCCGATCAGCTTACCGCCTTTGAGTCCGACGGTCAGCCCGGATTCCGTGATCTTGATATGCTGCTTCGGGCCAATGTTATTGGGCGTCTGATCGTTAGCCCATTCAAACGGCGGGACATGCTCCATCTCGCGCATGTACTGAATCCATTTATCGGCTTCGATCTCGCGGGCGTAGTCATTACACATGTCCGGGACTGTATATGAGAGTCGGGCGGTAAGCGGCAAGAAGATGGCAGCCGCCACATCATGTTGTTTCGGAACCTACCCGCCCCTTTCAACGTTTGAGCGCAATGGAAGATGGGAGTCTCCATAAGGATCAAATTCGCTGCCCAAGCTGCGGGAACACGGGCTGTACGTCTTGGGACAGATCGGGAATCAGCCAACAGTTGGTGAGGATCGAAGGCGGCTTCTACGAGCGCCTTTCAAAGAAGCCGCCATTTCCGATTGAGTTAGTCTGTGATCGTTGCGGCACCGCGCAGAAGGAAATGACTCCAGTGCCGATGCCCAGACACTACGGCTGAGGAATTTGCTTCGGGATTGGAAAGCAATGGACAAACCGCCCTCCGTCCCAGACCTCGAAGCCGTCAGCACCGCGCGGTTTTCCCTTGACTTCGTATAGGCCCTGCGCTTCGGCGATACGGCCTTCGTCAGTGGTTTCGGTGAGAAATTCAACGGCCGCGATACGCCCACCCTTCATGAAATAGCAGCGCATTTCACATGGTCCCTAGCAATATGGACGGGATAATGGCAACGCCCTACGGTTTTGGTATTCGTATTGTGATGAACTTGGCTTTATAATTCTTAGCCATTTTGGCGCTGGGGGCGCTGGCATGCCATCGGACGTTTTCACTACCATGTTCAGCTGTCCGAAATGCAAGCAGAGAGGGGCCTCACTTTGGGAGACTGTCGGCGGCGAGCCTTCTTTGATTTTGTTATCTGACGGCTTTTACGAGCGCGTTCAAAAGAAGCGTCGGTCTCAGTTTGAGATAGTTTGCCATAAGTGTGGGAACATCTTGCCGCCGGCCGCCAATTCACCGAAGGACAGACTCTAAAAGGTGATTGAGCAAATCCAGTCGGAGAATAACTTAACGCTTGGTCAAGCGATAAGGCGCTGTTATAGCGCATGGACCATCGCCGCGACATGATCGAACGCTATCGCGCCCAAGCGCTTTTTGCCAGAGAGCGCGCGCAGAACTGGGATGGGCTAGCGATTGGTATAGATTGGGACCGCATCGCCGAATCGTATGAGGAGTTGGCGAAGAAGCTGGAGCGGTGGTTGCAAGGGTGATGCGGTCAGCCGCCCAAATTGAACAGCCGGTTTACGTCGCCCGCCGCGTAGCTTCGACCATTAGTCTATCCGCTTCCAGCAGATCATCCGTTAAACAAGAGGCCACCAGCACCCGGTAGCCCG
>DATBAT010000101.1:0-7621 GCA_036271375.1 Terriglobales bacterium | reverse complement strand
GCCTTCGGCGCCAGAAGCTTGCGGCGAATTGCGGTTAGCGTGCGCAGCCCCGGCAGCGGCACCTTCGGCGCCCGACGCTTGCGATGAATTGCGATTAGAATGCGCAACCGCCGCCGCCGCACCCTCTGCTCCCGATGGCTGAGAATTCTTGTTCTTTTCTGTAGCGTGACTGGCCGCTGCACCTTCGGCACCTGATGCATTGTTCTCTTTGCCGCCGCTTTCCTTTCCTTGTTTACCTTCGGGGTCGTATTCGGACCAAGCTCCGCCCGGCGGTTTCTTGGCGCTCGATTTTTGGCCGTTGGATCGTTCTCCGTTTGAGCGTTCGCTACTCGACCGCTCATTGTTCGCGCGTTCCCCTTCTGACCGCTCGCCTTCGGACTTTTCCCCGCCGCCGCGGCGAGGTTCCCCGTAAGCAAATGACCCGGCGAGACAAACTGCCATTACAACTGCGGAACTGAATAATTTGCGAGACATGATTTTTCTTTTTGTGAAAGGCAAAAGCACAGATTCAACTAAGTGCGTTTTTATCTGCGCGTTTCACAATGGAAGGGCATACCTAATCCGCTTTGACATTTGCTGCTGCCGCAGCCTTCTTGTCTGCTGGTAGCATCTGCGGCCGGCCCATCTTGAACGTCAGCTTGTCAATCCTGCCCGTGAAAGCGAACGGCACCTGATAGTCGTCGTCGTTCACCCCGGAGCGGGTATCCACACCAACGTCGAACGTCTCGTCCGAGACTTCTAAAAACGCAATCGAGTTGGGCTGTTTATGCTTGTCCACTTCCTTGCCGTCCACCTTCAGTACACCGGTGCCGCCTTTGGCAATGCCGGGGCCGTCATAGGTGAAGTCGTACACGATCGTGTGCTTGCCTGCCGTGAGCGCATCCGGACTTGCCCAACGGTACTGAGCGAGACTGAGCATGTTGTAGTCGAAGACCGGTTTGCCTTTGAGGATGTACAGTCCAAAGCCGCCGAAACGGCCACCCTCGGTGACGATCATTCCGTCGCCGCCACCCTCGGGGACATCAACCTCGGCAGTAATTGTGTACGACCGCGCCAGATACTGCGGGGCAATGCCCGAGTCGATACCCGGACGGACGCCTGAATAGGTGAAGACCGTTTTTCCCGCCGTGGCGCTCGGCCTTGGAGCGAGCGCACGCGCAAACGTATCGTTATTGAGCGGATACACTTGGTACTTCTTCGCTTCGACCTCGAACACTTTCTGGAGTTCCTTCAACTTGTCCGGCATCTTCGTCGCCAAGTCGTTGGCTTGCGTGTAGTCCTTAGTCAGGTCATACAGCTCCCATTTATAATCTGTGGGGGAAGGTAGAGGCGCGTTCAATATCCACGGCCCATGCGGCGGAGTCGTGCAGGCATACCAGCCGTCGTGATAAATGCCACGGTTCGCAATCATCTCGAAGTACTGAGTCTTGCGCGTCGAGGGTGCATCAGGCTTCGTAAACGTGTAGGCCATGCTCACGCCTTCGATCGGCTTTTGTTTGATGCCATTCACTTCCTCGGGCGCAGGAATGCCGGCCGCTTCGAGAATCGTGGGAACAATATCAATGATGTGATGGAACTGCGTGCGGATGCCGCCGACGTCTTTAATATGTCCGGGCCACGAAATGGCGAGCCCCTGTCGAGTTCCACCGAAGTGCGATGCGATCTGCTTGGTCCATCTGAACGGCGTGTCAAACGCCCACGACCAAGCAACCGCCATGTGCGGATACGTCGCGGACGAGCCCCATGCGTCATAGAATTTCATTTGCTCGGCAATCGGCGAATCAAGAATGCCGTTGTACGACCGCCACTGATTCGGTGTGCCGACCAGCGTCCCTTCGGGACTAGTGCCGTTGTCACCATCAATGTAAATGATAAGTGTGTTGTCGAGTTTGCCCATGTCCTCGACCTGCTGAATGACGCGGCCAATCTCATAGTCGGTGTATGCGGTGTACGCCGCATACACCTCAGCCTGACGGGCAAAGAGTTTCTTCTCGTCAGCCGAAAGGGTTCCCCACTTCGGCAGTGAGTCCGGCCATTCGGTGAGCTTCGCACCCGCAGGAACTACTCCCAACCGTTTTTGGTTGGCGAAAATCTCCTCGCGCATTTTGTTCCAGCCCATGTCGAACTTGCCGTGGAACTTGTCGATCCACTCCTGCGTCGGCTGGTGCGGCGAGTGGCTGCCACCTGGCACATAGTAGAGGAAGAAGGGCTGATCAGGGGACTCAGCGTTGAGTGTCTTAAGATAGTCGACCGCCTGATCGGCCAAGTCAGTCGTCAGGTTGTAACCGGGATGCCCGATCCAAGGTGAGATTTGAGTATGGTCCTTCCACAAATACGGCGTCCATTGGTCCGTTTCCCCACCATTGAAACCATAGAAATACTGGAAACCCATTCCCGACGGCCATTGATCGAAGGGCCCCGACACACTGTATTGGAAAGATGGAGTATTGTGATTCTTGCCGAACCACGATGTGGCATATCCATTGCCTTGGAGGATATTGCCGATCGTCGCATTGTCTGGCCCGATGATGGAGTTGTAACCTGGGTACCCAGTCGACAATTCTGTGATCACGCCAAAGCCATCCGAGTGATGGTTGCGACCGGTGATTAGCGCGGCCCGTGTAGGCGAGCAAAGTGCAGTCGAGCAAAACTGGGTATAGCGCAGCCCCGTTTTTGCGATCCGGTCCAACGATGGCGTCGGGATAACACCGCCAAAGGTACCTGGAACGCCGTAGCCCTGGTCGTCGGTCATGATGAGGAGCACGTTCGGCGCGCCCTTCGGCGGCACCACTCGCGGCGGCCACCAAGTCTTTGAGTCCTTCACATCTTCTTTGATCACGCCGCCGAATTTTAATGGTGGCGCAGGGATTTGTTTCCCGCTAATCGTCTCTGTGGCGCTGGGCGAACCAGGCGTCCCGGTGATTTTCTGAGCCGACGCCGACAGGGCGACCGACATGGCCGCCGTGACAAGGAGCAGATGCAACCCGCTGTGGAGTACGTTATTTGGATTCATGGGTATCTTAAAAGTGGAGGTTGTAACTCGCATGACAAGTCGCGAGCGCCGTCTAGCGTCTGTCGCAGCGAGATCAGCATGCGCGAGGGAACCCAGCACGTTTAGGAACGCTGGGCACGAAGCATTCGCGCCAGAGACCGATCACCAGGAACACCGACCAAGAGGCCAAACTGTCTTGGCGGCCGTGACCGGGGCAACGACAGAAGCCGTTCAGAGGTCTAATAGCCGCGCGGCTATTATCCCCGTTGGTGCCAGCGATAGCAATGCGCCACTTCCTTGTCGCAAAATCGTTGGTTTGATGACGCATTTCCGCGTCAAGAAAAGCTCGGCGCCTTAGTCCCAGAAACCTGACGAGTTCTCGGAACACTGCTCTTGCGCCGCCAATCATATGAGTTGATTGCACTCGCTGCCGCGAGCGGTTCTAAATCGATGGGTTGTTGGCTTGTCTCACACCACAGTCCACGACGTGAGTTGATAGCACATTTCGGCTGAAAGTATTAACTTGCGCCGGATACGGCTCCGAAAACTCAAATCAACTCACCACGTCGCTCAAAGGAACCCATTGGTACAAGACTGTAAGACTTGAGTCCTATTTTTCGTACCCTACTCGATACAGTAAATGTGCACCCCGAACGGTTCGAACGAATCCGCTAAAACGTTCCCAACAATCGTCGCAACGTGGTCCTCAAAAAGTACAGATGCCTTCTTATCCGCGAGCAACGGACTGATGAACCTGAGTGATTGCGGGCTTGGCGATTTGTTTGCCGCGATTAAGTAAATTCTGTTGCCTGACTTCCGCGTGGCAAACTCAACCGAATTGTTTGCCGGAGAAATTTCTACCTTTTCAGCGCTGCTCGGCGCCATGATTATCGGGCTAAACTCATGCAATTCACCAACTAGTTTTCGCACGTAATTCCAATGCCCCTCCACCGGCTTGTTTAACAAACCGGACGGCTTGCCATCGTGGTCTTTCTGTCCTGAGCCCGAGTAAAAGAACAAACCCTTTACCCGGTTGATAATGCTCAAATAAGCCATGCATCGGTATTCAGCGGGCGTCGGAAAACGCGCGTCCGCTTTTGGTTTCTGATACGATTGAATCGCAATCCAAAGAGGCTTTTTTGCGATCGTCGTCGTCAGCCAGGAAGGCGGCTCCATAAAACCGTGCTTAGCCTCGTCTTCCTGGAGCGCACTGGCTTGGGATATCCGAATCGGAATCGGATACCACCACCAGATGCCGACATCCATATCGGGTTCAGGGAAAAAGTCGCTGCGGTCGTGTTCAAATTTTTTGATCACATCCTTGCTGTCGCCCAGAACCAGCGGATGGTCCGGATCCAGCTCTTTGACCAGTTGGTAAAGCGCGGAGATGTTGGCCGGCTTTGTCCGCCCTCGCGCTACGCGCTCTTCCGAACCCCAGCAGAGTAGACCGGGATGATGCCGAAAAGTGAGAATTCGTCGCCGCACCTGCCGCCAGTCCGCCTTCTCAATTGCTTCTCTCGGCAATTCCACCATCATTCGCATGTGATTGTCCCATGAGCTGTCCAGCAGTTGTTTCAGATGGACATCGTTCGAATTGATCGAGTCCGCCGCCTCTCCTGTGACAACAGCATAACTGTGCGTCGCGTTGAAACCGGCCTCACCCATTTCGGGGAAGTGGGAGGCGCTGTACATGCCCAGAACGAACTGTGGTTTGCCTGCTACTCGTAGAAACCCATCCGGGCTAATCGCGACGCGAGACTCCTCGCCAGGTGCCACATGGATTTCTGAGGTGCCCTTTGCGATCTCCCTACCTGATTTATCCAAAAGCCTTGCCGAAACTCCGAACCGCGCGACTGCGTCGATCGGCACGTGAACGACGACGCCCGCGATCGTACTGCGGGATAACGAGAGGCTTTTGGTTTGGATCGCCTTTCCCGACGCATCCGATATATCCACCACCAACCGCGCTCCCAAACGATCATGTCCATCCAACTCAATCCGCGCATCAATCTGCGTCAGCCCATCGCCCTTTCCGACAACATGATAGTACGGGCACGGAGGATAAAGCGTAATCAAAGATTCGGGCTTCGTCGGCAGTTGTTTTTTATGCGTCGCCACTGGCGCAGCACAGGTCATCCCAGCCAGCGCTAGCCAGCAAAGCACGTGTTGAAGAACGTTTTGGAACCTTTTTACCAGTGGCGTGTTCATCGCTCGCGCTGTGCTATTCCCCAAATTCGTTTTACTTCGCGCACGTTGCTTCTGCATTGATCTCGAACTCGATAGTCCCACACCGGTTGCATATATGCGATTGGCGCCAGTTATTCGCCATTATGTATGTGGCTAAGCACGACCCAAACCTACGGCCAAAATCTTGTTTCAAGTTTCAGAAAAATCAATCTGCACGGGGTGGACACGAAAGCCTCGCGACTTGATGCCGTCGAACAAGAGCCCGAGAATAAGCCATGCACCGCCGCCGATTTTTGCAGGCGTCGGCAAGCTAAGCCAGATTGCGAGGCAGATTAGAAAACCTAATCCCGGAACAACCAAATCCCTTACGATCTTGGGCTGCCCATTGCGGCGACGAAAGAAGTTCTCGCGGATCGCGGCCAAGTTTACACCCATGAATGCGACAAAAGCGCCGAAAACCAATACTGTGGCGGCGAGTTCAAAATCGACAAACGGAATTGCTGCTAAAGTTAGCACTGCGATCAAGATCACGTTGAAATTGGGAATACGCGTGCTCGGACTCAGGTGACCGAAAAATGCACGCGGCAAGACGTTCTCCCGTCCCATCCCATACAGCAAACGCGCGGCACCCGCCTGACCAGTCAGTCCGGTGCCTAAGCAAGCGACTACCAAAACCCATCCCATTGCTTGGAACAGCCAAGGGCCTCCAATCCGGTGAGTAACATCCAGGAACGCCGTTTCCGAGTTGGTAAAGGTCGTATAGTCGGGCCACACCAGTTGGGCCAGATACACTTCGATGGTGCTAAACACTCCGGTGAGAAAGCAAACCAACACGACCGCGATGGGAACGCTACGTTTTGGCTCGTGGACCTCCTCAGCGAGCGTCGTTACGCCATCGAAGCCGATATACGTAAGCGCAGCCACAGACGTAGCTGTACCAATGGCGCGGAGTTCAAACTTCCCGGGCGTATAAAACGGCTCGTACGAAAGAAGGCCGCCCCAGCCGCCAGTCTGGATCAAATATTTGATTGCGAGCCCCACATAGCCCACGATGACCACGGTCATTACAGCGAGCAGGACCGTGTTAGTGTGAGCCGTGGCTGAGATGCGACGGAGATTCAGGGTGGTAATGAGAACCACGAATAGGACCGCCCAGACCGCATACGGTACGCCGGGAAAAACTCGTTCCAAGGTAAGCGCGCAGTAAGCGGTGTTAACGAGCGGAATGATGAGATAACCGAGAGACATGGACCAGCCGGCTACGAAACCAAGACGCGCTCCTAAGCCCCGGCTGACATACGTGTAGGCCGATCCGGCCGACGGATACAACGCGGCCATCCGACCAAAGCTGAAAGCCGTCAGCATCATCGCAACCATGCCGATAATGATTGTCGCCGCGACATGTCCATGCGATTTTTCCTGCGCAAGCCCAAAAATTCCCACCGGTGCAATCGGCTGAATCAACACGATGCCGAAAAATACCAGATCCTTAATCGTGAGGAGCCGCCTCAGGTGCGGCTGTTCGGCGGCGGCCAGCGTATCGTTTGGTGATGGAGATGTGGTCACGCGACTGGCTTCACATTCTCGCCTGCATTCTTAGCAACGGTATATCCGGCCGCTTTTTGCAGAGGCATAGGCCTTTTCAATTAAACTCATCATCCGCAGGCAGTTTCCAGCGCCATTGATCGCCGGCGGCTGGTGGCGAAGAACGCAATCGGCAAAGTAGGTGCACTCGGCCGTATAGGGATTGATCTTTGGAAATGCAATTCGCTCGAACTTCCGCGCGACTTCCTTCGACTGTTTCGCATCATAACCGCCGACGCCCGCACCAAGTATTGCCTCGACTTTTCCGCCGCTGCCTTGACCGATGGTTCCTTCAGCGAGAACCGCGCCGGCCGACCCGTAGATCTCCAGACGCGTGCGGCTCGCCTCATCGGGAATGCAGAAGAAACAATCCACGGTGGCCTGAGCGCCTGACTGAAGCTCCAACAGCGTGGTCGAGGCATCTTCAGATCGGTAGTCCTGAACGAGGTTGCCAGTCAATGCTGTAATCTTGCGGACTGGTCCAGCAAAATACTCGATCAGGTCATAAAGATGGGACGCCATGTCGATCAACGCCCCACCGCCATTCTTTGGGTCTTGCCGCCATGCGCCCGCGATCTTTGGATACCAACAGGACAGTTGGGCCCGTACGTAGACGATGCTTCCCAACTTTCCCTTCTCGACCAGCTCCTTGATTTTGATATGAGCTCCGTGGAACTTCATCATGTAGCCTTCCTGGAGGAAAACGCCTCGCTTCCGGCAAGCGGCTACAGCTTTCCGAGCCTCGCTCCGATCACGTGTGATCGGTTTTTCGCACAAGATATGTTTGCCAGCATCTGCACAGAGCATGATCTGCCGTGCATGATGTTGGACCGGCGAGGCAATGTAAACCGCTTCGAC
>DATBAT010000100.1:0-28380 GCA_036271375.1 Terriglobales bacterium | reverse complement strand
ACCGCGGTGGCTCCAGTTGCGTTTATTCGCAAGGCTTTGGCGGTTTCGCCGGAAGATGCTGCGCCAGCGGCTGATTCCAAGCCCCCGCAAGCCACTGCAAAGTAATGTCGTTAATCCAACGTAACTTATTTAAAGCTGCGGAATCATTTAGTTAGCAGGTAGCGAAAGACGTAGCAGTTACAATACCCACGCATGACAAGCCTTCCTTTACCCATCGCGGCATTTGTTGCCGGGCTCATCTCGTTCCTGTCCCCCTGCGTTTTGCCGCTGGTGCCGGGATACGTTTCGCTGATTTCGGGCGCGGGAGTGGAAGAGTTGCAGGCGCAGCAGACGGGACTGATGCGCAAGGTCATGTTGAATTCGGTTGCGTTCATCCTGGGGTTCAGTACGGTGTTCATCACGCTGGGGGCGATTTCGACCAGCGTCGGCCAGATCCTTGCGCGCTACAAACATTCTCTGGCGCAAGTCGCCGGCGTGGTCATCATCCTGTTTGGGCTTCACCTGACCGGGCTTTTGCGAATCAAGGCGCTCTATGCCGACAAGCGCTTGCACAGCGTCAAGGGCGGCGCGACGGTGTGGGGAGCTTTCGTCATCGGGTTCGCCTTCGCTTTCGGATGGACGCCCTGCGTGGGACCGATTCTTGCGGTAATTCTGACGTTCGCTTCGCAGCAGGATTCGGTTTCCAAAGGCATCGGACTACTGATGATCTACTCACTAGGGTTAGCGGTGCCGTTCCTGCTAACGTCGTTAGGTATTGAGCGCTTCCTGAAGTTCTACAGCCGCTTCCGCGCGCACATGCACGCCGTCGAAATTGCCAGCGGCGCGCTACTGATTGTTTTAGGTGTTTTGTTAGTGTTTGGTCGATTTACAATGATCTCGGGCTATCTTTCGTTCTTGAATCGATTCGCACTGTAGTGGAGTGATCTGTGAAACGTGATCCCGTAATTATTCTGGTGGTGGCGATGGTGGTCACCATCATGATCGTGTTTGGCTTGCACATGGCGCGGAAGGGTCCGCCTGATCCGTCGATTGCGGCCAGCAAAGGTTTGCAAGGCAAGGCTGCGCCGGATTTCGAATTGAAGGCAGTGGATGGAAAGGTCACTCATCTTTCCGATTTTCGCGGCAAAGCGGTGCTGTTGAATTTTTGGGCGACGTGGTGCCAGCCCTGCAAGATCGAGATGCCCTGGTTCGCGGAACTGCAAAAGCAATACGGCCCCGAGGGATTGCAAATCGTGGGCATCGCGGTGGATGAAGACGCCAGCGCGGACGACCTTAAGGAATTCGCCGGAAAGCTGGGCGTGAATTACCCCATCCTGGTGGGCAAAGAGTCGGTAGAGGATCAATACGGCGGAGTGCAGTTTCTGCCGGCGACGCTCTACATCGATCGCGAAGGCAAGATTGTCGATAAGGTTTTTGGGTTGAAGGGACGCGGCGAAATCGAAGACAGCATTAAGAAGGCGCTGGGGCCCGCGCGCGTTGCAGAAGCAGAACCCGTAGCCAGGTAATAATGCGATGCGCTTTCGCGCCGCTCAAGTTTCGTTGCTCGCCGCAGTGATCTGTGCCCCGCTGCTGGCGCAGGATTTTGCAGAACACCGCCCTCCGTCGGTGAAGCTGGAAGCTACCGCTCTCACCAACATCACTCGCGGCAAGCCCGGCAACGTGACCTTGCACTTCGTGGTCGAGAACGGATACCACGTCAACTCGAATACACCCACTGCGGAATTTCTTATTCCTACCGCGCTCCGGCTCACCGCTCCTACGGACATTGTTATCGGAAAGATCACCTACCCCAAGGGGCAAGACATGAGTTTCGCTTTCGCGCCTGACGAAAAACTCAGCGTATACAGCGGTGGATTCGATGTCGATGTCGTGGTGCGCCCGTTGGCCAGTGTGGTCGCCGCCCGTTACGCTGTGCATGGACAGTTGAAGTATCAGGCGTGCGACAAGGCTGCCTGCTATCCGCCGAAGCAGTTGCCGGTGGATTTTGGGATTCAGATTGTTAAGGGCGCCGCACCGGGGCGGAAGAATCCCGCACAGAGCCCTCACATTCATCGGTAGAAGCTCACGTAGAGGCAGGTGCCCTCACCTGCCTGGCAACTTTCGTCACGGACCTGACAAATTTGGGATCATGTTTACGCCGCACAGCTGAGGACGCCTGCCTCTACGCAAATCTTTTTCTCACCCACAGCCAGTTCACGAAAGCGATCGCCAGCATGGCCGACAGGATGATCGATCCGCTGAGATCGACCTGCGTCATCAACACGAAGCAGATCAAGACTCCGACGACGGCCAGCACAGTTCCTCCGGGCAGGCGAAACATGGCTGCGTCGGGCTGGCGTTTGCGTAAGACCGGCAACGCCGCGCACACCAGGCCGTAGTAGAACAGCCGCGCTACTGCTGAAAGAGTCAGGTTCCAGCTGAAGCTTCCCAGCAAGGCCAGCAGCCAGGTCAGCACCGCGAACACGAGAATAGAAAAGTACGGCGTGCGAAATTTCGGATGCACGGCGGCAAATATTTTGGGGAAGTCTCCGCGCTCGGCCAATGCGAAGGTGATGCGCGGGACGGCGAGTATGTTCGCGCCCAGGTATCCATAAACAGAAATCAGCGCGCCGATGGCAATGAAGGCAGCCCCGCCGTTGCCAAACATCAATCGGGCGACATCCGCCAAAGGCCTTTCACTGTGACCAGGATTGGGCAGCAATCCCACCACCGCCCATTGCAATGCGAAGTAAAGTGCGGTGCAGGTAAACAGCGCCACGAAGAGGCCAAAGGCCACGTCGCGCTTTGGATCTTTCGCTTCTCCCATGGGAGTCAGGGCCGCCTCGAAACCGCCGTAAGCGAAGATAAGAAGCAGCATCGCCTTCAGCCAGGTGTGTGTGCTCGCCGGCACCTCGGACATGGCCGGGAAGTGGTGGCGTGTTGCCAAAAAGAAAACTCCGGCGACCGCGACCAGAATCAGTGGAACCAGCTTGGCTATGGTCGTGACATTGCTGACTTGTGCGCCGGCGCGCACGCCACGGAAGTTGACTGCGGCAAGGATTCCAACTAGCAAAGTCAGAATCACGAATCGCGGCAGCGGGTCTTTTGCGTGCGGCCAGAACTCTCCGAGATAAATGACGAACAAATTGGCATTGGCTGCGGGCGCGGTAAGGCGAGCGAGCCAAAGCATCCATCCGGTCTCAATGCCGAGCAGCCGGCCAAAAGTCGAACGAATGTAGAGATAAGGGCCTCCGGCTTCGCTGAACTGCGAGGCGACTTCCGCGAAGCAAGCCATGATCACGCCTACTCCCGCGCCCGCCAACAGCACCGCCCAGGGACTGGAAGCTCCGGTGAGCCCGGCAACCACCGATGGCAGCCCGAAGACGCCGCTGCCGATGATGGAGTTGATGGTGAGGGCGGCAAGGCTCCAGCGGCCTATGGCGCGAACTAGGTTTGGTTGTGACACTGCCGAGTTTGTACCACAGCAGCACAAACTGGAGGGCGGACACTCTTGTCCGCGCGCCGATCGCGGCAAAGCTATTATCCGCGGTTCGCACCTCAGACCCTGGATCTTGCCCTCCGCCAGGCGGACAAGAGTGTCCAGCCCACATTTTCTTGCTAAAATCCGGGCGCTCGTTTCTTACATATAGAGAACAGTGAATATGAGTCTTACATATAGAGAACAGTGAATATGAGCGCAACCAAACCCAATGTGTTCGTGACCGGGGGCACCGGCTATCTTGGCCGTCCGCTCGTCGGGCAATTGATCGCGCGAGGATGCTCGGTACGCGCTCGACGCGTCTTCCTACGCCGATAAGATCTCGCCCTCCGACACTTTTGTGCAACTGGTTGGAGTCGCACATCCCAGTCCCTCGAAGGGCAAAGAATTCCGGCGCGTCGATTTCACTTCCGCAAGCGGCGCGATTGAGGCTGCCAAAAATGCGGGGGTGAAGCATTTCGTCTACCTGAGCGTGGCGCATCCTGCGCCAATGATGAAGTCGTATATCGAAGTGCGTTCCGAGTGCGAAGACGTGCTACGCAAGAGCGGAATGAACGCTACGATCTTGCGTCCATGGTATGTGCTTGGTCCAGGACATCGTTGGCCTTACGCGATCATCCCTTTTTATTGGTTGTTTGGAGCATTGCCGCCTACCCGTGCAGGCGCTCAACGGCTTGGATTGGTGACACTCTCGCAAATGACGGTTGCGCTCGCGGATGTTGTCGAAAATCCACCAACTGGTGTGCGAGTAGTCGAAGTGCCGGAAATTCGGCAAGCTCGCGCCGCCTGATTCCCGCTTCAGGCTAAGTCTATTTCGCGTGATTACTCTCTTAGCCGTGTCCTTTCGGACGAATCTCCGAAGCCATCGAAAAGCGTGCCTGCAATACCCGAAGAAACCCGCAAAAACCTTGCCAGTAGCGGGATTTCACGGCCTTCGCATCACTTTCGTACTACAGTAACTCCAGAATTACGAAAGCGCATGCCCGTGGGACATCTGTTCGCCTAACTACCCAGATGAGATTGTGCTACCTGAGAACAACATGGAACACGAAGACTATCTGGACGACATTCACATTCGGGTTTTACGGGTCACGGAAGATTTGCGCGCAATCCAGCGCGAACTGAATTGCGCCGCCATGGAAGCGCCGGGCGATCCGGAGTTGATGGAGGCGCTCACCCAACTGCCGGAGATGGAATCGCTCCAGGTGCTGAAGTCCTCAGTCGACCAGATGCGTCATTTCCTGTGGTTCTACATGCAGGTGATGACCAACGAAACCGAAGCCGGCGAAAAGCTGCGCGAAAGCATCCGGCAGAGAGCCGCGGAAGATTCGGTGTTCAGTCCCGAAGGCGCGTTCCTGAAGAAGTGCCGGTCGCTCGCGGACAGCAGCATGCTGCGGTACCTGGCGGACGGAAAAGACCGCAAGCCAAATTAGAAGTGTGGGGCGGACACTCTTGTCCGACTGGCAGCGCCGATGTCCCTAAGGTTTGTTATCACTCGTTGTCGGACACGAGTGTCCGCCCCACATCCTCTACTCCACCGAAACTGACTTCACCAGATTGCGCGGACGATCCACGTCCAGGCCACGCCTCACCGCAACGTAATAAGCAAACAACTGAAGCGGAACGATCTCGAGGATTGGGGTCAGCAATTCGCACGCCTGCGGAATGAGGATGGTGTGGTCCGCAAGCTTCTTCAGATCTTCGTCTCCCTCAGAGCCGATGGCGATGATGCGTCCGCCCTGCGCCTTGAAACTTTTGATGTTAGCGATGGTCTTTTCGTAGCGCGTGACCGACCCGTTGTCCTTGCGGTCGCAGGTGGCGAGAATCACGACCGGCAGATGTTCGTCGATCAGCGCCAACGGACCGTGCTTGGTTTCGCCCGTGGGATATCCCTCGGCATGAATGTAGGAAACTTCTTTGAGCTTCAGCGCGCCGTCCATGGCCACGGGATAATGGATGGCGCGGCCCATGAACAGGAAGTCGTCGAAGCTGTGATAGCGGTCGGCCAGTTTCTGAATCTCTGAAGCCGCCTGGAGGACAGTTTCAATTTTTCCCGGCAGGTCAAGCAGTTCGCGGATGTATTGGCGGCGATCGTCCTTCAATAATTTGCCGCGCACCTGGCCGAGATAGAGCCCAAAAACAAATAAGACCGCCATCTGCGCGGTGAAAGCCTTGGTGGAAGCGATGCTGATTTCGCGTCCGGCGTGGGTGTAGAGCAGCCCGTCGGCTTCGCGCGCGATCGTGGAGTCAACGACATTCGAAATCGCGATGGTGTAAGAGCCGCGTGCCTTGGCTTCGCGCTGGGCGGAACTGGTATCGGCGGTCTCCCCGGATTGCGTAATAACAATAGTGATTTCGCCGGGACCCATGGTGGAGTTGCGATACTCGAACTCGCTGGCGTAGTCGACATCGACCGGAATGTTCGCAAGCTCCTGAATCATGTATTGTCCGGCGAGGCCGGCATGGCGGCTGGTTCCGGAGGCGGCGATGTTGATCCGGCGAAGGCCGCGCAGCGCTTCGGGGTGGATGCGGACGTCTTCGAGTTTCACCACCGCGTCCTGCAAGGAAACCCGCGGCGAGACGGTGTCCCGCAGCGCCTGCGGCTGCTCGAAAATCTCCTTGATCATGTAGTGGGGGAAGTCGCCTTTGTCGGTGGTCATGCGCTCCTCAAGTTTGGTGACTTGCTCCATTTTATCCGCCTGTTCTGGTCGCAATATGGAATCGTTTTAATATTGACGCCATTGTAAACGACCCACATTGTGGTTCGCGCCAGCCTGTTCGATAATGGTTGCCTCATCGCGCCCGACTCCAAAAAACGATCTGTGAAGGTTTTAACCGGCGAGCACGCTCAGACCGACGCTCGGCTGGGTCGCATTGTGCGAGTGCTTACGCATCACGCGACCGTCGTGGTGAGCGGCACGAAATTAGCGGACGAGATTGGTACCGGGCGCTCCGAAGTTTGGCGAATGATCCAGCAGCTGCGCGGGCTAGGCGTGCAAATTTCCGGACAGCCGGCGACCGGGTATCGGCTCAAGTCGGTACCCGATTTACTTTTACCCGACGTTCTCGCACCGCTGACACGAGGAACGATTTTCAGTTCACACATTCGCCACTACTTCACCATCGGCTCAACAAATACAGCGGCCATGCAAGCAGCCGCCGAGGGTGCGGTGGAAGGCAGCGTGTTTTTGGCCGAGCAGCAAATCGCGGGTCGCGGGCGCAGCGATCACAAATGGCATTCCGCAGCATCGAGTGGGGTTTATTGTTCGGTGATATTGCGTCCACCACTGCCGCCATCTGAGGCTCTGATTTTGTCGCTGGCCGCGGGACTCGCTGTCCAGAGCGCGGTGCAGGCGATTGATCCCGCAATCCCTGCGGACTTGAAGTGGCCGAACGATCTGTTGATCGACGGCAGGAAATTTTGCGGGATCCTCACGGAGATGAATGCCGAAGTCACTAAGGTGCGGTATGTGGTTATTGGCATGGGCATCAATGTGAACCAGGAAAGTTTTCCCGCGGACATACGGAACGTTGCTACATCTTTGCGGGCTGCGAGTAAACACGAATGGTCCAGGGTCGAGGTGTCTGCCGCTTTGTTAAAATCGCTCGACCGGGAATATCGTGCATTGTTGCAGCGTCCGGATGCGCGCGATTCGGTTTTGCGCCGCTTTCATGAGCGGTCGTCATCGGTGCGCGGACGGCGGGTACGTATCGAAGAGAACGAATCGTTTGAAGGCATCACCGATGGGCTGGACTCACGCGGCTTTCTTCAAGTGCGGACGCCGCACGGGTTGCGCATGGTGTTGAGTGGTTCAGTGAAGTTGTTGTAGGAAAATCTCATGCTGCTGGTTCTTGATGTCGGTAACACCAATACCGTGCTGGGAGTGTTCGCGGCGGCGAGCGCGGAGACGCCAAGTCATTACGACCGTTTGGTGGCGAACTGGCGCGTGACCACGCTGGCGACCCATACCGTCGACGAATATGGCGTGCTGTTCCGGAATTTGTTTTCCATGGCGGGGCTGGAAGCGAAGGCAATCCACGGAATTATTATTTCGTCGGTTGTTCCGCCGGTGGATTCAACTCTGCGACAGGTCTGCGAGACCTACTTCAATACCAAGCCGCTGTTTGTCGAACCCGGAGTAAAGACCGGCGTGCCGGTGCTGTATGAAAACCCTGCGGAGGTTGGCGCCGATCGAATCGTGAACGCCGTCGCCGCATTCGAGAAGTATGGCGGGCCCTGCGTGGTCGTCGACTTCGGCACCGCGACAACTTTTGATTGCGTTTCCGCGAAGGGCGAGTACATGGGCGGAGTGATTTGTCCGGGGATCGGAATTTCCGCCGACGCTTTGTTCGCTCATACTGCGCGCTTGCCGCGGGTGGCAATTCGCAAGCCGCCGCGAGTGGTGGGAACCACCACCGTCGGGAGTCTGCAGTCAGGACTCTACTACGGCTACCTCGGAATGGTAGATGGCCTGCTCGAACGGTTACTGGAAGAAATTGGCAAAGACACGCGCGTCGTCGCGACTGGCGGCTTGGCATCGCAGATGAGCAAGGGATCGAAATTCATCGAGCAAGTGGACGAGTTCCTCACGCTCGACGGTCTGCGGATTATCTGGGAACGCAACGCTGGCGCCAAGCCGGCGCGCTGAGCTTTTGTAACGAGACTCCGTCGTGGAAAATTACTTCAACTATTTCACCGAAATTGAGGAATGCTTCCAGCGCCGTCGCGGCGGAATTCTGCTGCTCTCGACGATCGACTGGGCATTAATCGAGACGTGGAAGGATGCGGGAATTCCTCTACAGGCTGTTATTCGCGGCATTGACGAGGCCTTCGATGCGTTTGACAAGCGGCCGTCCAAGACTCGCAAGGTGAACAGCCTGGCTTACTGCGCGCAAGCAGTTCTGGGTGCCGCGGAAGAGATGAAAGAAGCGGCGGTCGGCGTAGCCAGTGAGAGCACAGCGAAAAAAACCGACCGAGGATTCGAAGCCGAGCAAATCATTGCGTTTCTGGAGCGCAATGCCGCTGTGGTTGAGAAAGCTCCGTTGCCTGATGCTCCCGGAGTTTCCGTGCGTGGTCTGGCGACGAGCACCGCAGCGACGTTGCGTGAAATGGCGGCAGATCTGCGCCACAAGCCTTCCCTGCCTCGGCTGGAAAATCTGGAACGGCACCTGACGGTGCTGGAAGAAAAGCTATTCGCCGGCCTGGTAGCTGTCATCCCGGACGATATCCTGGTTGGGGTTCGTGCCGAGGCCGACCGCGAACTTTCTCCCTATCGGCGAAAGATGCCGGGGCCGCAGATCGACCAGCTGCAGAAGCAGTTTGTTCAAAAGCGATTGCTGGAGAAGTACGGGATTCCCCGGCTGAGCTTGTTTTACATGTAGATCAAGAGCTAGCTACGGATATTCACCGATTCACACGGAAAAATCTTTTAGCGGCAGGCTGTTACTGTCGCCGTCAGGTCCAGATCTTTTTTCAAAGAGTTGAAATCCATCGCGTTGGCTTGCGTGCAGAACTGCGTCGGCAACAATGTGTATTCCACTTCGAAGACCGCTTTGTTGGCCGTTATGAAGGGTGTCAGTTTGTCGCACTCGCCGAATTCGAAGCATTGTTCGTTCAGCGCAAAATCAAAGTGTGAAACCAGATCGCCGACTTGGTCTAAATCGTTCTTCAACGCTACCGACATTCCCATGGAGTGGGCGGTAGTGGCAATCCATTCGTTGTAGGCAAGCTGGTCGGCTGCGGTCAGCGGGAATCCGGTGACGTTGCTGTAGCCGTCGATGTTGTCGGGCTCGATCGCGTCGAATCCCTTGTCTTTGCACATCTGGAAGCGGGCTTTCATCACCGGGCCAAGTTTGCTGATCTGGCGGATATCGAGCCACTGCTCACCCGGCCAGCCGTTGCCTAAACCAAGGGTTGCTGTGGGAAATGAACTCGCGTCCGCGCGCCAATCTTCGTAGGTGCCCAGGCTCAAATAACAGACCGCGTGAATATTCTTGGCGTGCATGGCGGTGATCAGGCTGGCGTCGGCGTTGAAGCCATCGACGTCGTACATGCCTACCGGGAGTAACTCGCCCGCCGTGGGCAGAGTAGAAAGCTGCCATTGCCATGAGGTCTTGACCGCTGGCACCCAACCCGCACCGCTGTTACTTCCTCCGCCAGTCGGAGGCGTGACGCCCCCCGTAGACCCGCCAGAGCCACTGCCAGAGTTGCCTGACGACATGGCCGAACCGCCTCCGCAGCCTGTTAGATACGAGCACAACAACAAAGCACCTAGGATCACAACGATAACTCTGGGTTTCATCGAAACAGGCTCTCAGTGCGGGATTCCGCGGTCGAGTGGCGAGTCTAGCGGAAGCCGGAATTATTGCTACTACTCTAAAGTGCCACCCCGGAAAGTAACCAGAAGGTAACCTGTCAGTAGTCGGTTTCGCCCAGTGCCTGCCGTAGTTCGCCCGGTTCACTGGCGTGAGCTAGCGCGGTTTCGACGTCGACCACGCCGGATCGAACCAGTTGGCTGATGGCGGCGTCGAAGTGCTGCGTGCCGTTGCCGGTGCTGCGTTTCATTTCGCGCGAGAGGCTGGCGCTGGGCTGGTTCTCCTGCTCCATGCAAGAGCGGACTTCGGTATCGACATGCAGAACCTCGATGGCGGCGACGCGCCCGTTGCCATCTTTGCGAGGAATAAGGCGCTGCGAAATCACGTAGCGCAACGTCTTAGCAAGACGCGCGCGTGTGGCTTGCTGCTCAGAGCTTTCAAACATGTTGACGAACCGTTCCACCGTCTTGACGGCATCGACGGTGCTCAGACTGGAAAGCACGAGGTGTCCGCTCTCGGCGGCTTCGAGAATGAGCTCAAGCGTTTCCTGATCGCGAATTTCGCTGACCAAGATTACGCGCGGCGCCTGCCGCAAGGCCGCGCGCAAAGCAAGGATGAAGCTGGGAGTATCGCTGTGCAACTCGCGCTGATGAACGGTGGCGCGCTTGTGATTGTGCAGAAACTCAATGGGATCCTCGATGGTGATGATGTGGCAGGTCTGCTGCTCGTTGATGCGGTCAAGTAAAGCAGCGAGCGTCGATGATTTTCCGGATGCTCTGGGGCCGGTCACGAGCACGATGCCTTCCCGTAAGGAACCGATTTTCCCCAAATGGGCCGGAAGGTTGAGCGAAGCAATGTCTGGGATCGCACTAGGAATCACACGCATCACCACCGCGCAGCTTCCGCGTTGAATAAAAATGTTCGCCCGAAAACGAGCGATACCGGAGATCCCGTAAGAAACGTCGCAATATCCCTGCTCGCGCAACATGGTGACGGCTTGTTTGTTATTGCCGATAAGGTCAGAGGCCACTCGACGGGTTTCGTCCGCAGTCATCATCGGCAGACGCGAGCTTTGAATAGGAATGAGCTGACCATGGATTTCGACTTGCGGCGCGCGGCCGGGCGAGAAAATGATTTCGCTGATTTCGCTGCTGGCGCGAAGCATGGCCGACAACAAGGTGTCGGTGGCAATACCACCCGCGCCAAAATTAGCTTCGAGCTTGAGCGATATGGGAGCAGTGCCGGGAGATGCCATGATGCTTTTTGGACGGGGAACGTGAAAGGCCGCAATAAATGCTAGCGAAAAGAGGGGCTGGCTACTACGAAGAACGTCATGGATATAGACCTTGGTAACTGTGAGCGAGCGATTGCCGCGTTCTTTGGCCCTTTGGGGCTCGGTCGAATTCACCTAACCCACGGCTTACGCCGTGGGCTGCCATCTATCGCCACCTCGCGGCGCGATCGATGTGCCCGTCCCAAGATGTGTCCGCCCCAAAAGCAAAAGGCGGCCACTTGGGCCGCCTCTAGAGAAAAGCTTTCGCCGTTACTTCTTGGTCGGGGCCTTCTTCTTGCCGTAGCTGGTCTCAACCGTTGCGCCGATGCCGGTCAGCATGGCTTTGGCTTCTTCCGCGTGTGGGCCGGTGGGGCTCAAGTCCAGATACTTCTGGAAGGCTTCCGCAGTACCGTCGGGGGCGACCATTTTGTCATCTTTCAGCGTGGCCATTCCGATCAGGTTGGTTCCCTTCCAGTAATAGGAATCCGCCTTGGCGGGGTCGGCCGCGATGGCTTTGTCGAAAGCTTCAACCGCTGCCTTGCGCATTGCCGGGTCGTTGGCTTTGTTGGCGTTGGTCATGGTTGCGCCGAGGTTGAAGTAGTACTGTCCGGCAGACGGAGGATTCAACGTGGCCGCCTGGTTATAGGCTTTCACCGCGCCATCCGTGTTGCCGGTCTTCGCGTAGGAGTCGCCCAGGTTGTTGTAGTAGGCAGCGAGCTGCTTGGGTGCGTCGGGGCTCTTGTCTTCCCCGGAATCTATCCCCTTCTTCTTCATGTCGACGGCTTTTTCGATGTTGGTGATGGAACTGGTCAATCGCTTGGTTTTGTCATCGTTGTCGGTGGCTTTAGCGGCCGACAGACGATAGGCGTCACCCAGCTTGAACCAGAGCAGGTCGCGCGACGGATCGATTGTGGTGGCTTCGTTGAGCGTGGCGATGGCAGCATCGAAATCGCCGGCCGTCTCGCTGGCCGTAGCGGCAGAGAGCTTGTCGTTCAGGCTTTTTACCGTGTCCTTTTCTTTGCCCGCTTTCGCCTGTTGCTCCTGCATCTGCTTCAGCTGTTCAGGGCTGATTCCTTTTTGCTGGGCGGCTTCGTTCTGCGATTTCTTCAGATCGAAATCGACGGTGTTGTCGCCAAGCTGCACCGGGAAATTGGTAACGGAGTCGAGCATCTTGCCGTCTTGGGTCAACGTGACCTTGTACTTACCGGGCTCCAGACCGAGGGAGAAAAATTCTCCCTTGTTGTTGGTTTTGAGGTCGTATTTGCGGCCGGTGTCGGAGTTGCTGAACTCGACGGTGGCGCCGGCGATGGGCTTGCCTTCCATGTCCTTGGCTTCGCCCTTTACCGATCCGAAATTTTGAGCAATGGCGGCGGGCAAGGACAGAATTGCCATCGCGCTGGCCAAAGCCATGATTGCTAGAGTTTTCTTCATCGTAGCCTCCCGGCACAAAACTTAAGTTGCAACCTGCTTACGTCGCCAACTCCGAAAATCGATATTACACAGCCGCCGCCCGCGCATACGAAATCGGGTCTTGAGCCCCGGCATCACGGAACGCCCGCATACGCAGAACGCAGCTATCGCACGCCCCACAAGCCTCGTCCTCGCGGCTATAGCACGACCACGTTAAATGGAAGGGCGCGCCCAATTCAAGGCCGAGCCGGACGATCTCCGCCTTCCGCAAATGGATCAGCGGCGTGACGATCTCTATTTTACCTTCCTTCGTGCCCGCCTTGATGACCTGGTTATAGGCTTCATAGTAGGCCGGACGACAGTCGGGGTAGCCGGAGCTATCCTGTTCGACCGCCCCGATGTAAATCTTTTCCGCGCCGATGACCTCAGCCCAACTTACCGCAACCGCAAGAAAATGCGCATTGCGGAAAGGCACGTAAGTGACCGGAATGTCCTTTCCGATCGCGTGTCCGTCTGGAACGGCAATCGAGGGATCGGTAAGGGCAGATCCGCCGATGGCGCGCAGAGATTGGTTCCGTACCATCAGGCGCTCACTGATACCGACTTTCTCGCAAATACCCAGGAACGACTGCTCCTCCCGCTTTTCGGTGCGCTGGCCGTAGCTGATGTGCAGGGCGGCCCCGTCATAGTCGCGGGCAGCCAAGGCGGCGCAGACGGCTGAATCCATGCCTCCACTGAGGAGGACGACGGCTCGGGTTTTGGGGGTCGAGGGCATGGGCTAGTTTGGATGATTTTCTGGAATTTGGGAATTAGGGTTTGGGGACACTAGCCCCTGCGGTCCGGTTGAAGTCGGCCCATTCCCCTTCGTGACGGGCTTCCCCAAGCCTTCCTACTAAACCCCCTTCGTCGCAGGATCCCAAATAAACTTATGTATCTGTAACCCCAGCCGGGCGGGAATGTTGTCCGCCAGCATCCACTCGACTAGCTGCTCCGGATCGAGCAGGCAGTGCCGCGAATCCCGCGTCCCTTTCGCAGCTTGCGCGAACGCCGGGGAAAATAGCACGGCATTCGTCTTGGATGCGAGTTCGTGCTGGTTGGTGAAATCCCGGGCAAATTCATAGTCGACGCGATCGCTGATGACGAATTTCACCTCGTCTTTCGGAGTGAGCGCGTCGAGGTTTTGGATGCAGAAAGTGTCAGGCTCGCCAGAGTGCGGACACTTTACGTCGACAATTTTCACCACGGATGAAGGAACCGACGTCAAAAGCCGCTCGCCGCTGGTCTCCAACAATACCTTATAGTCCGTGTCCAGCAGGCGCTGCATCAGGGGAACGACTTCGCGTTCCTGCAGCATGGGCTCTCCGCCAGTGATCTCCACGTAGCCTCCGTGGGGTGAAAGATTTTTCACTTCCGCGAGAATTTCGTCCTGCGTCATCTTTTTTCCGCCGTAAAACGAGTATTCGCTGTCGCACCAGGAACAGCGCAGGTTGCATCCGGTCAGGCGGACGAAGATGCAGGGTAGGCCGGCATAAGTGGATTCCCCCTGCACCGACTTGTAAATCTCCGTGATCTGCATGGAAACGGCCTATTCGAAGTACGTGGCCGTGGTGGTATCGGTTTCATAGACGGTCACGCTGCGGATGTGGACGCGTCCGTTGGTCACGGTTTGCAGCCTGCTGTTCGACTCATCGTAGAAATATTTCGCCAGATTTTCCGCCGACGGATTCAGGACCTTGAAGGGCTCCAGGTCGTTGATCATCTGATGATCGAGGCGGTCGGTGACGTGGCGCATGACCTCGCGGAGATCCTTGAAATCGAGCAGAAGACCAGCCTTGTCGAGTTCTTTGCCGGCGAGCGTAACCCGGACTTTGTAATTGTGTCCGTGCGGGTTCTCGCACTTGCCTTTGTAATTGCGCAGGTAATGGCCCGCGGCGAACGTATCTTCTACCGTAACTTCGAACATGAGGTCCTTGAGCGGAGGCGCGTCGGCGCGAGCATCCAAGCGTTGGGTCTATTTTAGCGCGTTCGGCGGCAATACCGTCTGACATGGCTTCGTTTGGTTAGGAACAAGCCACGTAGCGGCAGGTGTCCTCACCTGCCGGGACGGAGCGTAGCTTCGGCTGGCTAAACACTATGCCGATTGGAGGCGGTTTTCGCCATTAGGCTGGACAAAGCGCGGCTGAGGTCCGTGGTGGGCAGGTGAGGACACCTGCCCCTACGCCACCTACCTCAATTACTGCGCAACGCCACCATGGGATCGATACGCGAAGCCTTTCGCGCCGGGAGATAACCGGCGAGTAACGCCACCCCCGCAAGCGTGATCATGACCGCAGCGAAGGTCACCGGATCGGTGGGAGTAGTGCCGAAGAGCAGGGCCGAGATCGCACGCGCGACCACCAAAGACGCGATGCTTCCCCCCGCAATTCCGACCAGTGTTAGCAGCAAGGTCCTGCCAATAACCCCACGTTGTACCTGCGCCACGGTCGCGCCAAGGGCCATGCGGATGCCGATCTCCTGGGTGCGTTGCGTCACCGCATACGAGATCACGCCGTAAATACCGAGTGCGGCCAGCAGCAATCCGAGGCCTGCGAACCCTGCCACCAGCAGGATAAAGAAACGCCGTGGAGATACCGCGCGATCAACGATGGTTTGTATCGGGCGGAATTCGGCAGCCGGCTGATTGGGGTTCAGTTCGCGCAGGGCACGGAGAACGCTTCCAGCCAAGGCCGAAGGCTGAAGGCTGGTGCGCACCACCAGCTGAGCGCTGGATGGCCCTTGCTGCGTCGCCGGATAATAAATTTGCGAGCCTGCCCCGCCCTCGACCGTTTCTTCGTGGACGTCATCGACCACGCCGACGACTCGTTCCTCTTCGTTGTTATTGACCAGGACTTTCCCCACCGCGTCCTGCCCAGGCCAGTAAAGGCGGGCCGCCGAAGCGTTGATCAGGACAACCTTTTCGCTGTGGGGACCGTCGGCCCAGGTAAAGTCCCGCCCCTGGATCCGAATCCCCATGGCGCGAATGAAACCCGGCGTAATCACATAGACGAGCGGTCCAGGCAATTCCCCCGGGGCCACGGTCCTCCCCTTGGGAACGGGCGTGCCCCAACTGCGGTTCGGTCCCAAAGGAAGATAGTCGGAGATCCCGGCGGCCTGAACTCCCGGCAGCGCGCTTACGCGGGCGATGACCTGCTGAAATATCTCTCCACGTTTGGACTGGCTGGCCTCCTGCGATGCGGCGCTGTCGTCATATTCCACTTTGATCGACGCAGCGTGTTCAGGCTGGAACCCCAGGTCAACGTCAAGCACTTTGAGAAAGCTGCGCAGCAGTAAACCTGCGCTCACCAGGAGCACGCAGGCCAGAGCGATCTCGGAAACCACCAACACCGCGCGGACGCGCTCATGTTTGCGGCCCACCCCAGCACCAGCGCTGGAGTCTTTGAGCACCGCCTGGATATTGCCGCTGGCGATCCGCAGCCCGGGAAGAATGCCGAAGGTCATGGCGGTGAACACTGCGACCAGTACCGTCCAACCCACCGCCTGCATGTCGATGCGCACCGTGCTCAACAACGGAAGGGCCAGCGATCCCTGATGTGCAAGCCACGAGAGCAGCGATAGCGCCAGTCCGAGTCCAAGAATCGCGCCTGCGCCGGAAAGAATGAAGCTCTCCATGAGCAGCTGGCGCACCACACGGCCGCGGCTCGCCCCCAATGCCCCGCGAACGGCAAATTCCTTGGCGCGAGTGGCGCCACGGGCCAACAACAGGTTCGATAGGTTCACGCAGGCGATGAGCAAGATCGCCCCGACGGCGCACCACAACGCGATCAACGATCGGCGCAGTTTGCCGGTAACGTAATCCTTGAGAGGCACTGGAACCAGGCTGCCTTTATATCGCCCGAGCGTATCCGGATATTTCACATTGAAATACATATTGGGCGCCACACGGTTGGCGTCGTCCAGAGCCTGCGCCACGGTGACACCCGGTTTCAGCCGCCCGATAAGTGTGACGATGTTTCCCCAATTGCGTTCCAGATTCAAATCGAGCGGAGTAAACAGGTCAACCTTCGCGCCGGGAGAAAATACCGCGCCAAAGTCGAAGCTGTCGGGTAAAACGCCGACAATGGTAATCGGCGTCCCGTTCAGCTCTACAGCCTTGCCTACGATGTTTGGATCGGAGGCGAACTGACGCCGCCAATAAGCGTTGGCCAAAAGGGCAATGGGATGCGGACCGCCTCGCGCCTCATCTGCTGTAAACAATCGGCCGAGCGCTGGCCGCACCCCGAGCACCTGGAAGAAATTTCCGATGACCTCGAAGCTGGTGGCCGGTTCAGGTTCGCCGCGCCCGGTCAGACGCAGATTGTCCGGAGTAGTGAAGGCCATGTATCCGGTCACGTCCTGGTAGGCGCGGCTCTGCGCCCGGAACTCTTCGTAGGCGTCAGCTGAGTAAGTTGCGCAGGAGAGGCCGCAATCCGAAGGCGGCGGCGCAATCCACACCAGTTGTTGCGACTCGGCGAAAGGCAACGGCCGCAGCAACATCGTGTTCACGACGCTGAAAACGCCTATGTTGGCGCCGATGGCGAGCGCCAGGATAAGGACTGCGACCACCGTGAACCCAGGGGCCCGCCCCAGTATGCGAAACGTATACTTCAGGTTCTGTAGAAAAATATCCAAGTTCAAGGACGGCCAGACGGGTGAGTCGGCAGCATGGGCCATGGAATTCTCCGGCGCCGGGTGGCGATGGATAGACGCGCGACTTAACGAAACGTGAGCGTACTGCGAAGCCTACGTGATGTCTGGTGTTGTTGTGCCGAAAAACTCTTCGACCACTTTGATGTCCGTCGTGCGCCGGTAAGACGGCAGGCTCTCGACAAACACTTTGCCATACTGCTTTTTCAGGATGCGGTTGTCCAGCAGCACCAGCACGCCGCGATCATGCAAGGAACGTATGAGGCGACCGAAGCCCTGCTTCAGAGTGATCACGGCGGCCGGAACTTGATAGTCGAAGAAGGCATTGCCGCCCTCCGCGTCGATTGATTTCACTCGTGCCGCAACCACGGGATCGCTGGGCACCGCGAAGGGCAACCGGTCGATGATGACGCAACTTAGCTGTTCTCCCTGAACGTCGACGCCCTGCCAGAAAGACGATGTAGCGAATAGCACCGCGTTAGGGGTAATGCGGAACTCCTGAAGCAGCGCCGTCTTTGGCGCATCTCCTTGCAACAGCATGGGGAATTCCAGTTCGCCGAGCAGACGCTGGTAGACCTCATTCATCTGCGCGTAGCTGGTGAATAGAACAAACGCACGCCCGCGAGTGATCTCCAGCAGACTGCGAATGCGATCAGCAGCTTTGGAGACAAACTGCGGCGTACGCGGATCGGGCAAGTCTGGTGGAACATAAAATACCGCCTGGCTTTGATAATCAAAGTGCGAGGGCAAAACAACTTCGCGCGCGTATTCGAGGCCAAGACGTCCGCGCATATATTCGAAGCCACCGCCAACCGCCAGGGTCGCCGACGTAAGCACCGCGCACTCCAGTTGATCGAACAATGCGGTCTTCAGAATCGGCCCAACATCGATCGGGGTAGCTTGCAAAAAGGTATTCGATTTCTGCCGTCCCTGCGGACCGCCGCGGCGGCGTTCGATCCAGAAAACAGTGTTCCGGTTCTCCGATTCCATGATGAAGCTGAGTTGTACTTGCAATTCCTGCGAACGGCGAGCGAAGTTGTGGACTTCTTCGGGCTTCGAGGGAATCGCCGAGACTTCAGCGTTTAGCCGGGTCAATGATTGTTGCAGGGCAAGGAACTCCTCGCCGTTTTCTTCCAGGAATTCACGACGATTTTCGAAAGCAAACCGACCTTCCCCCGGCGGTAACAGAGCAAAGAAAAACCCGGCGCGTTCACGCAGGCTCTTGAGCGCGCCGTTCAAATTCGGCGTCAACATGTGGTTGCGCTGCAACACAATCTCCACGTCACGCGCCAGTTCTTCGAACCGCACATTGCTGACGGTGACACCGAAATAACTTCCCGCAACGTCTTCCAGTTCGTGGGCTTCGTCGAAGACCACGCACCCAACTTCCGGCAAGATGCCGGCATCCGGCGCGTATTCCGCTTGCTGCTTGATGCCGAGGTCGGCGAAAAACAGATGGTGGTTGACGATGATGATGTCGCTTTCCGCCGCGCGCCGCCGCATCTCGGTGATGAAGCAGCGGTCATACTCTTTGCACTTTTGTCCGGTACAAGTGTCGGCGCGCGCGTCGAGTTTGTGCCAAAGCGCGCTGGCCTCGGGTAGTTCCGCGAGTTCGGCGCGGTCTCCGTTTTGCGTGTTCTTCTCCCAGGCGGAGATCGCCCGATACTGCTCGATCTCCTGCAACCCGCTCAGGACCGGCTGATCCGTCAGATCGAATAGCTTCTTGCGGCAGAGATAGTTGCTGCGTCCCTTCATGTAGCAGACGTTGAGCTTGCCGTTCCCGTCGGGAAATAGCGCCTGCTCGAGGAACGGAATGTCCTTGTAGAAAAGCTGTTCCTGCAAATTCTTGGTGCCGGTGGAGATGATCACACGCTTGCCGGAGCGGATCACAGGCAGCAGGTACGCCAACGTCTTCCCCGTTCCAGTGCCCGCCTCGAGGATCAGATGCCGCCGTTGTTCGATGGCTTCTTCGACCGCTTGCGCCATCTGCAACTGGCCGCGGCGGAATTCGTAGGCGGGATGCGTGCGCGACAAAACGCCCCCGGGCCCAAAGAACTGGTAAAGCGAAACCTCCTGTTTGCGGGCAGGCACGACGGGTTGGGAGGTGGAGGCCACGGAAGTCTCTATAATAAACGTCGTACCGCATTCATGACTTCTCCCACGCAAACCGCAGTCAAGCCGTTCACCCTGGCCATTGTTGGACGGCCGAACGTTGGCAAGTCCACGCTGTTTAACCGGCTGACGGGATCGCGGCGCGCCATCGTCGGCGACGAACCCGGCATCACTCGCGACCGGCTCTATGCCGAAGCGGAGTGGCGCGGCCGCCCCTTTCGCATTGTCGACACCGGCGGAATTATCCCGGACGACGAAGCTTTCATTCCGTCGGAAATTTTCCGCCAGGCTAGAGTTGCCCTGGACGAAGCCGGCGCGGTGGTGATGGTGGTCGACGGTCGCACGGAACTGGCTGCGCCCGATCTCGAACTGGCGCGCTTGCTGAATCGCACCGGCAAGCCGGTTTTTCTTGCGGTGAATAAGATCGACACCGAGAAGCAGCGTTCTCTAATCGGCGAGTTCCACCGGCTTGGATTGCGGAATGTGTTCCCGGTCTCGGCGGAGAACGGCAACGGCCTGGATGACTTGGTGGACGCGGTGTTCGCCGCGGTTCCCGCTGAGGCGGCGCCCGAAGCTACGGAAGAAGAAATTTCTGAAGAACCGCCAAGCGAGGAAGCGACGGCGGCTGAACCCGAGAAGGAAATCAAAGTCGCGATCATTGGACATCCTAATGTCGGGAAGTCGACGTTGCTGAACCGGCTGACGGCGGCGGATCGGTCTATCGTTTCGCCGATTCCTGGGACCACGCGCGATGCCGTTGATGAGTTAGTCGAGCGCGATGGACGCAAATTCCGCTTTATCGACACTGCCGGAATCCGCCGCAAGGGCAAGACCAGTCTGATGGCGGAAAAGCTCTCCGTGGTGATGGCGCGCAAACATCTGGAAGACGCCGACATCGCTTTGATGGTGATCGACGCCACAGAAGGAGTGAGCCAGATCGATGCCACGATTGCCGGATATGCGCACGAGAGTGGACGCTCGGTAATCATTATCGTGAATAAGTGGGACTTGATTCTGAAGGGCGGGAACCAGGCGTCGAACCAATCGAAGGCCGCGCGCATGCGGGAGAGTAAGCGTCCCGGCGATCAGGAAGCCTACGAATATCATTTACGCGACGCGCTGAAATTTCTTAGCTATGCGCCGCTGTTGTTTATTTCCGCCTCGGAGGGTAAGGGTACTGAAAAGATATTTGCCGTGCTGGAGCAGGTTGCGTCCGAGCGGCGCAAGCGCATCACGACGTCGGAGATGAATCGCTTCCTCAAGTTCGTGGATTTCGAGCGCGCGACGGTCCCTCTGAAGTCACGGGTCAGGATTTATTACATGACCCAGGCATCCGTCTCGCCGCCGGTGTTCGTGATCTTCACCGACAAAAAAGTGAAGCTGCACTTTTCCTACGAACGGTTTTTGGAAAATCAGATTCGCAAAGCGTTTGGATTCGTAGGCACGCCGATATGGATTAAGATGCGGGCCAGCGAGTAGATCGGTCCCGCTTTGCGTAGAGGCAGGTGTCCTCACCTGCCTCACCACGGACCTTAAGAGTTTAGATTGGGCAGGAAACCTGCCTCACCGCGAGCCCTAACCAGCCGAAGCTGCGCTTCGTCCAGGCAGGTGAGTACACCTGCCGCTACGTGTTTCCCTCACGGGTGGAGGTATTTATCCAGAGGCACTTCGAAGTACATCAAATCGCTTCCCTTGGCGTTCTTTACTCCCGTCAAATAAAACTGCGCGCCGTCCAAAGGATGCGTTATCCCAGAGATTTCAAAAAATAAAAATCCCGATTGCGTGCTATGCGGCTCCACTGCTTTCGCCGCAAAGTGCGCGTTCTGAATTTCATCGAGAGCGCGCTGGCCGACGGCCCCCTTGATCTTCGGTGGGAGCGGAATAGGCAGCGGTGCACGCGAACCCTGCTTGGGCTTGTTGAGCCGCCGGTAAAGGTCGTCTTCATCGGCGGGCGAAAGCTTGGTGCGATCCGCGGTCACCAACTGCGCCTTCATATTCGCGAGTGAAATCGTCTCGTCCCCGTCATTGGTGATCACCATGAAAATCGGCATATATCCCACGTCGGTGAACTTGACTGAAAAGATGTCGCCCTTGTCCGGCTTGTCGTATGGGTCAAGGCCCACGGTGACTGACTCGTCGGTGTGTGCGTCGTGCGCCGGATAACTCTTCGCCGGCTGCGCCGCCGGCATGGCGAAATTCTTGCCTGCCCATGCGGCAATGGCAAATAAAAAGACGCCGCAAAGCGCAGCTTTCTGGAACCGGCGGTGGATCAAAGCAGCTTTCATGGGCTCGATTATAGGATGCAGGGTCTCGCCCGGATGGTGCCTTGGCAGTTGCCAGGGAGGTAGCGATTAGAATGTCCCTTCCCTATGTACTGGATTTATAGCGCGTTGCTGGGCGTGGCCATGGTGGTGAGCCTGCCGCTATGGATATGGCAGATGCTGCGTCATGGGAAATACCGTGTCGGATTTCGCGAGCGGTTGGGCCGGGTACCGGCTCGGTTGGGAACAAAGGAAGGGATGCGTTGCATCTGGGTCCACGCGGTGTCGGTAGGCGAAGTCATCGCTGTCACCGGTCTGGTGAAAGGACTGCGCGCGCGCTTTCCCCGCCACCGTGTGGTTATTTCGACGGTCACCGACACCGGACAGGAATTGGCACGCGCACGCTTCGGGGAAGAAAATGTTTTTTACTTCCCGCTGGATTTCGCATTCGCCATTCGCCCGTATTTGAGACGGCTTCGGCCCGAACTCATGGTGATAGCCGAAACCGAGTTCTGGCCCAACTTCCTGCGGCTGGCCAGACACAGTGGTGCCCGTGCCGCCGTGGTCAATGGGCGAATCTCAGACCGCTCCGTCCGCGGCTATCGCCGCTGGCGTTTTTTTCTGCGCCGCGTACTGCTCAACATTGATGTTTTCCTGACGCAGACGGAACAAGATCGCGAGCGTCTCGAAAGCATTGGAGCATTGACCCAGCGCATCCGAGTGACGGGCAATCTGAAATTCGACACGCCCGCACCCGAAGCTTCGCCCATTGTTGAGAGTCTGCGCGCGGCGATGCCGCCGTCCGGACCAGTGCTGGTTTGCGGCAGCACCGTCGAAGATGAAGAGCCGCTTTTGCTGCGTGCTTTCGAGAATATTCGGGCCAGCTATCCCGATGCGGTGATGATTCTTGCCCCGCGCCACCCCGAGCGCTTTGCGGAAGTCGCACAATTGCTCGAACAGCTGGATGTTCCATTCCGGCGTCGTTCGCTGTGGAATGGAGAACCCTTCGCAGGCGGAGTATTTCTGGTCGACAGCATCGGCGAGTTAGCTTCGCTCTATGCGCTCGCCGATATCGCCTTTGTCGGTGGAAGCCTGGTGCCACGCGGTGGGCACAATATTATTGAGCCGGCGAAGCATGGCGTGCCCATCGTGGTAGGCAATCACACGGAAAATTTTCGCGATATCATCTGGCTTTTCCGCCAAAATGACGCGGTGCGAATCGTTGGTCCAGCGGAGTTGCCATTGGTGCTGATGGATCTGCTGGCCCATGTAGAAGAGCGGGACGGACTGGGAAAGCGTGCCGCCGAGACTTTGAAAACCCAAACCGGGGCCACGGAACGCACGCTGCAGGCGCTGGAGAAACTGCTCGCATCATGAATCCGCTGGCACTGCTATTCGGCACCGGGGCGCGGACGCGCAACGCCCTTTATGATCGCGGATTTCTCAAGCCGCGCCGATTGCAGGGGCCGGTGGTGAGCATCGGCAACCTGTCGGTTGGCGGAACGGGCAAGACTCCCTTCATTATTGTTTTAGGCGAGTTGCTCAAGCAGCGTGGAATAAAGTTCGATGTGCTATCGCGCGGCTATGGACGCCAATCCAAAGGTGTGCGGATTGTCGACCCTGCGGGAACAGCACGAGAATTCGGAGACGAGCCGCTGCTGATATCTCGACGGTTAGGTGTGCCAATGATCGTTGGAGAGGATCGCTACCAGGCCGGAATCGCCGCCGAGAAAGCCTTCGGCCCGCAGTTACATCTCTTGGACGATGGCTTTCAGCACCGCGCACTTGCTCGGGATTTCGACATCGTTTTGGTCACACCCGAAGATGCTACGGATCGGCTTTTGCCTGCGGGACGCTTGCGCGAGCCTCTGAGTTCTTTGAAGCGCGCCGATGCAGTGGTGCTTTCCTGGGGCGCAACCCCAGAAGCGCTGCCGGTTCAAGCCAAACTCGTTTGGCAAATTCGGCGCGGCATCTTCGTGAAGGATATTCCTGAAAAGCCCATCGCATTCTGCGGCATCGCTCATCCCAAGAAATTTCTGCTACAACTCAAGCTTGCCGGGATCGAACTGGTAGGCGAGGCGCTGTTTCGCGACCATCACCCTTACACGCAGGACGACGTTCAGCAGTTGCTAAAGATGCGCGCGGAAAGCGAAGCCGGCGGATTTGTAACCACCGAGAAAGACGCCATCAACCTGGAAGACAATCTAAAACTGCTGGATCCAGTCGCGGTCATCCCGGTAAAAATGGAACTGGTCAACGGAGCAGATGCTGTCGACACGATTTTACGGACCATTGAGGAACGAAGGCGTCCGTCATGAGAAAATTGCTGGCTGCATGAGCAAGCAATCCAAAGAAGCCGATCGGCTACGCAAGATCGTCGAGTCGTTCCCCAAGGTCACGGTGGCCATGATCGGCGATCTGGTGGCGGACGAATTCGTCTTCGGCGAAATCTCGCGCGTGTCCCGCGAAGCGCCGGTGCTGATTCTGAAGCACCGCGACCGCAGGGTAGTCCCCGGAGGCGGCGCAAACGCCGTGAACAACCTCTCCGCGCTCGGCGTGAATGTGCTGCCCGTTGGGGTGGTCGGCGACGACGAAGCCGGGCGTCTGCTGATCAAGGAATTCCGTCACAAAAGAATTCCGGTGAGCGGAGTTCTGAAAGACAAGTCCTACACCACCGTCACCAAGACCCGCATCCTCGCCGGAATGCCGCATACATGGCGGCAACAGGTGGTGCGCGTGGATCGCGAACCCAAGGAAGAACCGAATCAACATCTGCGGCGCGAATTGGTATTGGCGGCTCGCCAATATGTGCGGGCGTCCGACGCGCTTCTGGTTTCCGACTATGGCTACGGCGCCGCGACGCCGGCCATCGTCAATGCGGTTCGTGATCGCGCGAAACTCGACCGCGTTCCTTTGGTGCTCGACTCCCGCCATCGCATGCTGCAATTTTCCGGCGTGACTGCCGCCACTCCCAATCAGCCGGAAGTCGAAGAAGCACTCGGCATAAAAATTGGCCAGGACTGGACTCACCTCACCGCCGCCGGCGAAAAAGTGATGTCCGCCATGAAGTTGCAATCGCTGCTCATCACTCGCGGCCGGGAAGGCATGGTTGCCTTCAACGGACGCCACAAGCCCATCGACATTCCAATTTTTGGCAGCGACGAAGTCGCCGACGTGACCGGCGCGGGCGACACCGTGATTGCCACCTTCACCGCCGCGCTGGCAACCGGCGCTTCAACCGAAGACGCCGCCTATCTTGCGAACTACGCGGGTGGGATCGTAGTGATGAAAAGCGGCACGGCAACCGTCTCCCGCGCCGAACTGCTGAGCGCAATCGACGAAGGCCTGGTCTCTCCGCGGCCGCACTGACATGAACGCCGCCGGTAAAATCAAATCCCGCGCCCAATTGGCCCAGCAGGCAGAGCAGTGGCGCAGCGCCGGGGAAAAAATCACTCTCGCCAACGGCTGCTTCGATCTATTGCATGTCGGCCACATCCGTTATCTGCACGCGGCAAAAGAGTTGGGAGGCAAGTTAGTGGTCGCCATCAACTCGGATGACTCTGTACGAGGGCTCAAGGGCGAAGGCCGTCCGGTGATGCCAGCGGAAGAGCGCGCTGAAATATTGGCGGCACTCGCCGATGTCGACGCGATTGTGGTCTTTGACGAACCCAATGTGCGCGCGTTGATTGGCGAAATACGGCCCGACGTGCAGGCGAAAGGCACCGACTATACTGCGGACGCTGTGCCCGAGCGCGACGCCATGCTGGCTTGCGGTGGCCGGGTCGAAATCGTCGGCGATCCTAAGGACCATTCGGCCACCGCTTTGATCAACAGGATTGGAACCACCAAGTCGTGAACTTGCAGTTGCCGCCTGAAGTCGCCGCCATAGATCGCCTGCTGATTGTGCGACTGGGATCGATGGGCGATATCATCCACACCTTGCCTGCGGTGACTGCGCTGCGTGAAGCTCTTCCGAAAGCCACCTTTGGATGGGTAGTCGAAGAACGCTGGTCGGAGTTGCTATGCACCTTGTGGGAAGGACGGTCGGGGCCACGCTCGCCGCAGCGTCCGTTAGTAGATAAGCTGCATTTGGTGAACACGAAATCCTGGCGTTCGGCGCTGACCTCATTCGCCACCTGGAAAGAAATCGGCGGCGTGCTACAAAATTTGCGAGGCGAGAAATATGAAGTGGCTGTCGACTATCAAGGTGCAGCACGGTCCGCGTTGATCGCGCGCTGGTCGGGAGCCCGGGCGATTTACGGCTCGTCGCAACCGCGCGAAAGTATAGCCAGCATGTTCTACACTCGGCAGATCACGCCGCGCGGTGAGCACGTCATCGAACAGGCGCTTTCGCTTTCAGACGCGGTAGCAAAGCAAAAACTCAACGTGCCCGCGATTGAATTCCCCCACGACGCGGCGGCAGAGCGCCATTGCGAAAAGCTTTTGCAGGAATACAATCTTGCGAATTTCGTAGTGATGAATCCTGGCGCGGGATGGGGCGCAAAACAATGGCCCGCGGATCGCTACGGTGAAGTCGCGCGGCGGTTGGCTGAGTGGGGACTTGGCTCCCTCATCAACTTTGGCCCCGGCGAAGGAATTCTGGCACGCGCCGTCGAAGCGACCAGCGACGGCGCGGCCGAGGGAATCAGTTGTACCTTGTCGCAGTTGGTCGCGTTTACCCGGCGCGCGAGCTTATTTATTGGCGGAGATACCGGCCCCATGCACATGGCAGCGGCGCTAAACGTTCCCGTGGTCGCGCTTTTTGGGCCCACTAACCCCGCGCGCAACGGGCCATTCGGCACCCGCAGCATTGTATTGCGCAGTGCCTCGAGCATCACCTCGCATGCGCGTGTGAAAGAAACCGAGGCGGGACTGCTTGAGATCACCGCCGACCAGGTTGTAGACGCAGCCAAAAAAATGTTAGGGGCCCCGCGCAATGCCAAGCTGGTCTAAAATCGCGCGGCGCATCCGCGTGCCGTTGGGTTTTGCATTTGCGGTGCTTTACGTCTGGCTGGCGAAGCCGAGCGTACTCTCCATTTTGTTGGGGCTGGTGCTGGTGATTCCCGGACTTGCGATTCGCGCTCTGGCGTCCGGGCACGTACGCAAGAACGAACAACTCACCACCTCCGGGCCCTATGCATACACGCGCAATCCTCTTTATCTGGGTTCTCTGATTTTGGCTTTGGGATTCGTGGTCGCCTCGCGAAGTTGGTGGATCGCGGGATTCATGTTGCTGATGTTCCTGGCCATCTATATTCCGGTGATCAAGTCGGAAGAAGACTATCTTCGCGGAAAGTTTTCAGAGTTCGATGAGTATGCGCGGATGGTGCCGCGGTTGATTCCGCGAATTAAAGCTCCCAGCGATGGCGGGGTTTCGTTCTCGAAGGAACTCTACCTGAAACACCGTGAGTACAACGCACTCTTGGGAGCATTGGCGGTAACAGCTTTTCTGGTCGGCAAGCTGCTGTGGATTTCCAAATGACGGACCTTGCCGGTCACTGCAACCGAAACCGCTCATTCATCAAGCGTTGCAGCCGCGGCTTGTAAATAATGTCATAGGTAAATTCTTTGTCGGGGAACATGGCCAGCGCAGCTCGCTTGGCTCCTGCCGCCAGCTCCGACGCTTCTTCGACCGTGAGCTTCGGGTCTTGGCTGATGACCTGCATTACCATTCCAATCATGGTTTGCAGGCGGCGGATTTTGCGGGCTTCTTCCTGTCGGTATTCGAACTCCATAGTTGCTCCAATTGGTTGTAGAGACGTAGCTCCGCTACGTCTCTGGCGGCGACCGTGCCACTTCAGACACGGTTGCCGAGCAACGTCTCTACACTAGGTGTTAGATGTTTTGCACTAGCATGCCGTTGCGGGTGAATTTCTTGTTACTAATAGTGACTAGATTTGCGCAGTGTCAGGCCGGAAACGCATGGCGTGAAGTAAAATGAAGCCATGTCCAGTGAATCGAGTAAGCCGAGCCCTAATAAGAAGTTAGTGCGGATTTTTGATACCGAACAGGAATCAGAAGCCATGGTAGTGCGTGGTCTGCTGGAATCCGCCGGAATTGATGTGGACATCACCGCGCTCGACGCGCCGCAGGATATTCTGCCCGGCGTGGGTGGAACAGTGATTCTGGTGCGTGAAGAGGACGCCGCCGAAGCCGCGCGCGTGATTGAAGAATACCGGCGCGCTCCCGGTGAGGATGAAATCGAATTCAGCGAAGAGCCGCCAAACGGCTAGTCACAGTTTTTCCGTCCAAATAGAACGTCACCGCGCCATCCATATCGGTGCGAAACGTGCTGACCTTTGCAGTTTGCAGCCGCTGTAGCACTTCCCGCCTCGGATGACCGTAGCTGTTGTGCGAGCCTACGGAGATCACGGCGAAGCGTGGATGCACGGCGTCAAGAAGTTCGGGGATAGTCGAAGTCGCGCTGCCATGGTGGGCCACCTTCAGTAAGTCCGCACCCTCGATTTCCCTGGCGATCTTTTGTTCGGTAGGTTTTTCCGCGTCCCCTTCCAGCACCAGTGACGTCGCTCCGTAGGAAACTCTCAGGACCAGAGATTCGTCGTTCTGCGCGCGAACCCGGGTGGCGGGTTTGCGATCGGGCGCGAGCACGGCGAAGTTCGCCTCACCCAGTGCAAACTTGTCTCCGGTGTGCCGGGGAATAATTCCCAGTCCCAAGTCTTTTGCTACTTTCATTAGATTGGCGACTTCGGGGTCGTGCGACTCTTGTCCAATCCAAAGCTCGCGCGGGTGGAAATTTTCTACCACTGACGCCATGCCGCCGACATGGTCGGAATGCGCGTGCGTGATTGCCACGGCGTCAAGGTGACTGATTCCTCGCGACCATAAAT
>DATBAT010000099.1:0-3693 GCA_036271375.1 Terriglobales bacterium | reverse complement strand
GCGATCGTGACAGAAACTATCTTTTCCGGCCCAGGCCTAGGCCGCCTAACCATTCAAGCAATTGGCAACCGCGACTACTACCTGGTGCAGGGCTGCATCCTGGCGATTGGACTTACTTATGTAGCGGTAAATTTCTGCACTGATTTCCTGTATTCAGTGGCGAACCCCAGGATCCGGCAATAGGAATGTCCACCGCCGCCATCTCGCTTCGACGCAACGTGCGACACAATCCTTTGGCGGCGACTGGCGTCGTGCTCGTCATCGTCTTCACACTTTTCGCACTCTTCGCTCCCTGGATCGCACCGCAAGACCCGGCTTACATCGATCTGCCCAACCGCCTTGCTCCACCGTCATCGATGCACTGGTGCGGAACCGATGAGCTCGGGCGCGACATCCTCTCCCGCCTCATCTTCGGTTCGCGCATTTCCATGCTGGTGGGCAGTTGCGTCGTGGTGATGTCCCTGAGCTTGGGACTCATCTTCGGCTCCATCGCCGGATACTACGGCGGCAAGATTGACCGCTTCTTCAACATCGTGGTGATGAATGCGTTCCTGTCGTTCCCAGGAATTCTCTTGGCGATTGCGTTCGTGGCATTTCGTGGACCGGGAATCTTCAACCTTGTGCTGGCCCTCTCCCTCGGAGGATGGGTCGGCTACGCTCGTTTAGTTCGCGCACAAGTATTGGCCGCACGCGAAAGGGAATTCGTGGAAGCTGCGCGTGCTCTCGGGGCGAGCGACTTGCGGGTGATTGTTCGCCATATTCTTCCCAACATTATTCAGCCCGTGATCGTTCAAGCCGCGATCGGGATGGCTGGTGCGATTCTCGCCGAAGCTACGATGAGCTTTCTTGGCCTTGGCGTTCCGCCCCCGACCGCCAGTTGGGGAGCGATGCTCAACGATGGCCGAGCGCATCTCTTCGACACGCCACACCTCGTTTTATTTCCTGCCGCAGCAGTGATGCTGGCCGTCCTATCGTTCAACTTCATAGGCGACGCCATGCGCGATTACCTCGACCCGCGGTCACGAATCGAAGCCGGTCTGTAACGCCCGAGACGTTGCCAAGCAACGTTCTCTACGAGCCTGATTTGTGGTAACTGTTACCTAGATTTCCCGCGTTAAATCCCACAACTTTCGGCACATCCCTGGGTTTGTATTTCTGACCACGGGAACATTCATGATTCCCGATATTTCAGGAGCGGGAGAGAGACTATGAAGATTGCATTCTTAATGACAGCGGCACTAGCGGCGTCCATTCTGCCGGCGGCAGCACAGGCCCAGACCATTGCGCAACGCAAGGCGAATCAACAGGACCGCATCGCCCAAGGCGCACGCAGCGGACAATTAACACCCCACGAGACCGCGAAACTTGAGCATAAAGAAGCTAAGCTTAATCGCGAGACGCGGCGCATGCGCGCCAACAATGGCGGCCGCCTGACCCCTGCAGAGAAGGCGAAAGTGACGCGCCAGCAGAACCAGTTGTCGCGCGACATCTACAAACAGAAGCACGACGCGCAACACCGCTAGACTTTTCTTGAACCAACGAGAGCCTCCAGTCATGCCGGAGGCTCTTTTGTTTGCTCAAGATAGCGTCTTTACAAAACGTTCCACGCGGAACGTTTTGTAAAGTCACGCCAGATGCGACCCAGCTGCGACGATATTTCGGGGCAATTCCTGTTTTGGGAACTGTGGCTGGATTGTCGAAGATCAGCAATTAGCAGTCAGCACTTAGCATTTAGTCCCGACAAAGCCTGGCGACCCTCCTATCTAGCAGATTCTGCGGCAAATCCAATTCTTGACGAATATTGCAATTAGCAATATAAATATTGCGGTACGAAATATGAAGCTGGGCGAGAAAATCCGTTACTTGCGCGAGGTGGAAGGGTCGCTTCGCGGATTGAATCGTCCCATGACCCAGCAGGAACTGGTCAAGGCCATGCGCAAGGAAATGGGCAAGCCTATCAGCCAGTCATATCTTTCGCAGATTGAAAGCGGAAGTCGGCCGCATATGACGCAGTCTTCACGGACTTTGCTGGCGCAGTTCTTCAAGATTCATCCGGGATTTTTGGTCGACGATCCGCCGGGGTATCACACCGATCTGGTCTCCGATTTGCGTACCACCGAAGGGAAATTGGACGTGTGGCTGCTGCAAGGGGCCGAGCGTTTCGCCAACGATCCGAAGATAAGCGAAGCCTTGATTTGTGCGGCTCGCGACAAGGATACCCGGCGTTGCGTTTTGCTGCTGGGCGCGATTCTGGAAACACCGGGCCTCGCGGATCGCTTATTTGAGGCTTTAAAGCCGGATGCCGACAGGAGGCAGCTATGACCTGGACAGATTTCTATCTAATTTGTTTTGCACTGGGCTTTGCCTTCAGTGTGCTGTCGTTTGTGTTCGGAGGGCAGCACTGGCATCTGCCGTTCCACGTTCATCTGGGCAGCGGCGTGCATCACGGGCCGGCGCATGGCGCCGACCATGCTTCGTCGGTTTTCAATCCTCTGACCATTGCCGCATTCCTGGCATGGTTCGGTGGCACCGGGTATTTGCTCACGCGTTTCTCGACGTTGTGGGTCGTTACCGGGTTCGGCTTGTCGATCTTCGCTGGCCTCGTAGGCGCGGGCATCATTTTCTGGTTCATGAACAAGGTACTGACGCATCCGGAACAATTTCTTGATCCTGCGGATTTCGAGATGACCGGAGTGCTGGGCCGCATATCTGCCCCGGTGCGCGCGGGTGGAACCGGAGAACTGATTTATTCGCAAGCTGGCACGCGGCGTTCGTGTGGAGTGCGTTCAGAGGATGGCGGGGCGATTCTCAAGGGGATAGAGGTTGTGGTTACGCGCTACGAGAAGGGAATTGCTTACGTTCGCCTGTGGAGCGAGATGGCCGGCGAAGAAGCCGAACACTCGGAGAGGGCGCAATGATGGCTGCCGAAGAAGTTCACAATTCGGTGCTCTGGGCCGCTGTGCTTGCGATTCCTGGGGTGGTGATGCTGATCATGGCGGCTAAGTATCGCGTCCCCGCGCTGCTGGTTTGTTTGGGAATCAGTGGCACCGTAATGATCGCCGCGGCTGCTATGGCGCTGGGAGGCTTTCACTACATATTCTCACCGACGGGAGTAGAGATTCGCACGCTCGGATTCAGCGTGCGCACGATTTCGCGGGAAGAGATTCGTGACTACCACCCTGACCGTTGGAATGTGGTTGGAGGATATGGGATTCGTGGGCTGGGAGCTTCGAAGGCTTACGTTTGGGGGAATCGCGGGGTGCGGATCAAGACTACGACGGGGCAGGTGTTTTTGGGCTGTGATGATCCGCAAAGAGTGGTGCGGGAGTTGGATTTGGTGACTGGACGTTAATAAAACACAAGGTCCCTCCGCTCGCCGTCCCTTCCGCTTCGCTCGGGGCCGGCTTCGGTCGGGATGACAGGGTTCGCATTCATAGAGAGCTTCAGCGGAATTGTAAGGAGGCAAGACAATGTTCGACGTTTCGAAAGCAATTGAGATTTGGATTATCGCTGGCTTAGCCGTTCTGGCGTTTCTGTTGTTGATGAGCATGCTGGCACGGCTCTACCGCAAAGCAGGGCCGCACGAAGCATTGATCGTTTACGGCTTCGGCGAAACGCGGGCAGTTAAAGGTCACGGTGCGATCGTGTTTCCGATGGTGCAGGTGTGCCGGGAACTTTCGCTGGAGTTGATGT
>DATBAT010000098.1:0-4326 GCA_036271375.1 Terriglobales bacterium | reverse complement strand
CATGGCAGCGCCGAGAGCGCCCCAACCGATACCGTAGCGCGCCTGGTTCAAACACATGAGCGGCGACTTCAGGCCGCCGGAGCCGGGCAATAACGCAGAGCCGGGCACACGCACATCCTGCATGGAAAGGCCGGAGGTGACAGAGGCGCGCAGCGACCATTTTCCGTGGACATCGTAGGCGCTGAAGCCGGGTAGTTTGGTGTCGACCAAAAATCCGCGGACGCGACCGTCTTGGTTTGCGTCGGGGTCATCGACCTTGGCCCAGATGACCGCGACATCGGCCAGGGTTCCGCTGGTGATCCACATTTTTTCGCCATTCAGGATGTAGTCGCCGCCGTCTTTTTTTGCGTGCGTGCGCATGCCGCCGGGGTTGGAGCCGAAGTCCGGCTCGGTAAGACCAAAGCAGCCGAGTTTTTCTCCAGTGGCCATTTGCGGCAGCCATTCGTTTTTCTGCTCGTCGGACCCGAAGGCGTGGATAGGGTACATGCACAACGCGGACTGCACACTGACAAAACTGCGCACGCCGGAGTCGCCGCGTTCGGTTTCCTGCATGACCAGGCCATACTCAACATTGTTCATGCCGGCACAACCATAACCTTCGATGGTGGCCCCGTAAAATCCGAGCTCGCCCATGGGACGGATCAGCTCTTTGGGGAAGCGGCCTTCGCGGTTGCATTCCTCAATGATGGGGATGAGGTTATCTTCAATAAATTGGCGGGCAGTGTCGCGGACGAGGCGCTCGTCCTCACTCAGCAACGTGTCGAAGCCGATAAAATCGACACCCTTAAATTTGAAAGCCATACAGCGTTCTCCACGGACAAATCTGTAAACACTTTAGGCTAGCAGAGAGCGGAGATGGGTGCAGAAAGGCAGGGGCAATAGATAGATCGTTTGAGTCGTTTCATTGTCGACTATACCCTGGCTAAAGAAAGCCGAACCGCGCAAATCCAAACCCGCTGGCACACCCGTCGTGGAAACCGCGCCAGACGATCTAGGGTTGAGGAATACTTGCGAGCGCCGTCTTCGCCGAAGGCACAAAATCACTATCTGCCGGCCCAGCTTTGTTGAGAACCGCTTCAAAAGCGGTACGAGCGCAGGAAAGATCGTGAGTACGCAGACACAGGAATCCGAGATTGGATTGGGCCGCGACGTACGCGGGATTCAGCTTAATTGCGTCGACAAAATTTTGACGTGCCGTACTGTCATCGTTGCGGTAAACCGCGATGATTGCCAGCCCATTGTAGGCAGGTGCATACGGCTGTATTGCAAGGGCCAGACGAAACTGCCGCTCTGCATCTGTCAGCCGATGAGCTTGAAGAAAAGCGGTTCCGAGATTGCTCTGGTTTTCTACATCGCGAGGATTCAACTGAACCGCTTGCTCAAAAAACACAGTTGCTTGTTCGCGGTAACCGAGATGAAGGTACAGATCGCCTAGCAGCGAAAAGAGGGTTGCGCTCCTGATGCCCATATGAAGTGCGGCAAGGTAGGTTCGCTGGGCTGCGTAATACTGACCAGTTTGCGTGTAGAGCTCTCCCAGCGTGCAGTAAAGAAATGGATTGGTTGAATCTTTTTGAAGCGCTTGCAGCAACAATTTGGCCTTGGTGGAAGACGGCAATTTCTCCCAGTCTGAACCGCCGATCCTGCGTATGAGTTGCAAAGTAGCTACCCTGTCTTTGGGGTCAGCCGCATGACGGTTCGACTGGAAGTGACTGCCAGAAAACGCCGCTATATAGCCCAAAGATTTCAACTGCTCGGCGGTCCGCGAATCTACGACGTTCATCTCTGATTTTTCTGTAACGCTATTTCCTGAAAGTTGTAGCCCTTTCAGTTGCGCGTCCATCGCACGATACTGTTTGGGATGCGTTCTGATTACGTTGTGCAATTCCCTTGGATCGCGATCGAGATCATACAGTTCGGGTTCTGGCGCTTTGACGTACATCCAATGGGCGGTGTGAATGCCGAGCAGTTTTGACCAACCCATGTCGATTTCCGGATACAAAGTTTCTTCGTAAGAATATGTGGACGGAACTGCGTTGCCAACGAAAGCAGGCATCATGCTCGTGCCTTGAACGGCAGATAAGGGTTTTATGCCTAACAAATTTAGAACGGTGGGAAGGACATCGATTTCCCGTGCCTGTTGCTGAACGCGCAAAGCGGCGGGAATGCCAGGCCCGGTCATGATCCAAGCGATGCGCACGGTAGAGTCGTATAGAAAAACGCCGTGGCTATCCTCCCCATGCTGCCCCAAGCCTTCGCCATGATCGGAAAGCAGGACTACCAGAGTCTTATTCGCGGGAGATTGTTGGTAGACTGCCTTGAGAAAACGGCCCAGTTGCTGGTCTTCGAAGGCAATCTCAGCGCTATACGGGTCGGCCGGATATTGCTTGCGAAACTGGGCAGGCGGGTCATACGGTTGGTGCGCATCATAGAGATGAATCCAAAGGAAGAACGGCTGCTTTCTCCCTTGTGACTGCAGCCAGCGGATTGCATGATCCACCGTGATATTCGCCGGGCGCGATGCAGCGGGCTGGTTTGTATTCGGATCCTTGTCCTCCCATAATTGATCGTCATACGTAGTAAAGCCCTGACCAAAACCAAATTCTCTTTGCAGGACTGGTGCACTAATAAACCCAGCCGTATTCCAGCCGTGGTCGCGGAGGATAGTCGCCATGGTGATCGAGGAGGGTTGGAGAGCGAATCCATTATCGCGAACGCCGTGGACGTTTGGATTTGTTCCGGTAAAAATACTGGCGTGCGAAGGTTCAGTCAGCGGGGTTTGCGCGACGGCTTTCTCGAACAAAACGCCGTTTCTGGCAAGGCCGTCGATCACCGGAGTTTTGATGTTGTCATCGCCGTAGCAGTGCAAGTGGTCCGCCCGAACTGTATCCAAAGTGATCAAAACCACATTGATGGTTTGTGAACGTGCGGCGGGACTAGAACTCCCATGTTTCGGGGAGGACTTGCAACCCACGAGCGCGAGCGTCGCTAGAGCAAATGAAACTATAAATATCGAATTTCTAGTATGGACGCTGCTAATGTTGGTTCTCCACACCCTTCTGGGTCCCTAGTGTTTGAAAGACGCGCGAGGAGAGGTTCGAGTTTCATTTCTCTGGTACTGTCCATGAGTTCATTCACGAACTGTAAGGTATCTCCGTGTAAGAATAACAGCGCGCCTCGCGGCGACATTTTCGAGCCGGGGTCGCTACAGCGACCTGAGGGCCACGGGACATATTGGATGCGTCGTGCTGCGCTGATTTATAACCCTGCTTCCGGACAGCGTTCGAAGCGGCGAGCCGCGGTGGTCGCGGAGGTGGTGTCGGTACTTCGCGGAGCGGGCGTGGAAGTGACGGTGATTGCCACCGAATCGCCGACAAGCGCGGGAATGCAGGCACATGCCGCGATGGAAGCGGGGTATGACACCATTCTGGCATGCGGCGGAGATGGTACCGTGCATGAAACGCTGCAGCAATTGGTGGGTGGATCGGCGGCGCTAGGTGTGATTCCGATGGGAACGGCGAATGCGCTGGCGGCGGACCTGGGGCTGCCGGGGTCGCCGATCCAAGCGGCGAAAATGCTGTTGACAGCAACGCCGATGCGCGTTTCTGTGGGCCAGGTTTTCTACCAGGACAGCGAAGGAGAGACGCGATCGCGGTACTTTATCGTGGCGGCGGGTGTTGGGGCGGACGCGCTGTTTATGGGGCGGTTGGATCCGAAGTTAAAACAGCGATTCGGATATGCGCTGTATGTGGCGGAGGCCTTTCGCCTGTGGGTGACACATAAATATCCGACGTTTGCTGCCTGCTTCCAGGAATGCGGCATCGTTACACCGCGCGTGGAAGAAGCCTCGCAGATTCTGGCGGTGCGCATCCGTAACTTTGGCGGCGCGCTGCACGATCTTGCTCCCGGCGCTGCAATTACAAATCCTAAACTGCACGTAATTGCTTTGACGACGCGAAGCCGGGTGCGCTATCTGCGATTTATGATCGCGGTGTTGCTGGGACGGCACAAATACGTCGCGCCTATTCAGCTGGTCGAGTGCGAATCCGTGGAGTGCTTCGGGCTGGAAGGCGCAACGGAACAATTATTCGTCGAGGCGGACGGCGAATGGCTGGGTACGCTGCCGGTGCGGATGGAAGTGGTGCCGGAATCTCTGACCGTATTGATGCCGACGAAGAATGCCTAAGATTTCGCGAGGGTGTTGATGTCTTTGACTTCGAGGATTTGCTTTGGATAGCCTTGTTGGGCGCAACGAATCATGGCGATGGCGACGTCATGCAGCGTGCTGACAAGATTTGGCAGCAGGACGCGGAGCAAGGGATACATCCA
>DATBAT010000097.1:0-29956 GCA_036271375.1 Terriglobales bacterium | reverse complement strand
GGCTATGAGAAATTTCTTCCAGCGTCTCTTCCTCCTGTTGTTGTTAGGCAGTTCCGCTTGGGCTGCTGATCCGGTCAAAATTTCCCTGACCCCCGAACATTGGACTACCTCAGGCCTCGCCGACTTCGTCCAAAAAGATGGGCATGACGCCATCGAACTGAAGCCGGGCGACCACACGAAGGGGATCAAGACTGGCCAAGCCGTGCTGAAGGAGTTCAGCTTCCACGACGGCACCATTGAATATGATGTCGACGCCACTACCAGCATGGGAGCTGGTCTTGCGTTTCGCCGGCACGATGACAACACTTACGGGCTCTTCTATCTGCGTCCTCGGCCGAAGTGCGAAGAGGCGGTTGATTGCATTCAGTACGCGCCGCAGACTCACGGGGTTTTGTTGTGGGACGTGTTTCCGCAATACCAGAAGCCCGCGCCGTTGAAGCAAGGGGAGTGGAACCACATCAAGCTGGTAATTTCAGGACAGCGGATGAATGTCTTCATCAATGGAACCAAAGAGCCGTCGCTAAGGATTGGAAACCTTGAAGGCGACAGCATGGATGGAGGACTTGCGCTTCAGGGGCCCGGAATATTTGCCAACCTGACGGTGACTCCGGGCGCGACTGAGGGCTTGCCAGGTGGGGCCGAGAAGGACGCGACTGCGGGTGACCGGCGCTTTGTGCGGAACTGGCAACTGGCTCCATTCGCAAAGCTGGCCGCCGACCATGTGCCGGTTTTCTCTGAATTACCTGGGGAATGGAAACCGCTGGAGGCAGAGCGAGGTGGATTGGTCAACGTCAGCCGTGTCTATGGCCTGCCGTTTCCTCGCGAAGAACGCGGTTTGGTGTGGCTGAAGACTACGATCCATTCAAAGTCTGCACAGAAGAAAAAAGTTGCTTTGGGTTGGGCCCGCGAGATTTGGGTGTTCGTCAACGGGCAGCAGGTGTTCGCTGACAAGAACCTCTATCAGCCTCCAACGGCGCGCAAGACGCCAGATGGACGCCTCTCGTTGGAAAATGGTTCGCTAGAGTTGCCGCTCAAGGCGGGGGATAATGAGATTGCCGTCGCGCTTGTCGACAACTTCTACGGATGGGGGCTGATTATGCACCTCGACGATCTGAAGGGCGTAAACTTGGCGCGTCATTAAATGATGAGCGGGCCTTCGAACCTGATTGAACGTCTGATAAAAAACGGGCTGGGCCGCGTTGCCGTCGCGGCCCTGTCCTGGACCGTTCTCGGATTTCTATTCGCGTTGCCCAGTCTTTCGTCCGGCCATTGGCAACGGGCTCAGCTCGGATCGCTGGCGCAATGGTGGTCGTGGGGGCTGGTAACTCCGCTCATTCTTTGGGCCGACCGTAGCCTGCCGTTTTCGCGCAGGCAACTCCCACAGCGAATGCTGGCGCATTTGGCGCCCAGTTTCATATTTACCTCGTTCTATATTTACATCTTTGCTGCAGTCTTGGCGGTTGTGCGTTTGGGGCCTTGGAACGCGCTTACCAACACGAAAATTCTCGCTGGCGCTTTGCGCGGCATGTTCTTGTGGAGCTGGCTGGTGTACTGGCTCATCCTCGGCGCCAGTCAGATCTACCACTATTACGAACACTACCTATCCAGCGAATTGCAGATGGAGCGGCTGGAACGGAATTTTTCCGAGGCGCGCTTGAATGCGTTGCGCATGCAGTTAGATCCGCACTTCCTGTTTAACGCGTTGAATACTATTTCTTCGCAGGTGGAGCGCGACCCGCGCCTGGCGCGGGGAATGATCGAGCATCTTGGCGATCTGCTGCGGCTTTCGCTGGAATCGAAAGACCGCCAGGAGGTCCCATTGGCCGAAGAGATGTCTTTTCTCGATCATTATGTTGCCATCCAGAAGATCCGTTTCGGTGATCAGCTGAAGATCGAGACACAGATTTCGCCGGAGGTGAAGTACGCCTCGGTTCCTTGCTTGTTCGTGCAGCCGCTGGTGGAAAACGCCATCCGGCATGGGATTTCGCGGCGGTCATCGGGCGGCACGGTCGTCATTTCTGCACAGCGCGACGATGATCGCCTCGACATCCGCATAATCGACGACGGAGTCGGTCTGCCCATCGGGTGGACACTGGAGAACTCAACCGGGCTGGGCCTGTCGGTGACACGAGAGCGCATTGCCGGACTTTATCCCAACGGGTCGAGCCGATTCGCCGTGAATCGCCGCGATGGCGGCGGAACCGAAGTAGAGATTTCATTGCCCTTGCGAATGGAGGCCAATGGTCACGCTCCCGCGTGAACGCATCTGCGTGCTGGTGGCGGACGATGAAGCGCCGGCGCGGCAACGGCTCATCGACCTGTTGCGCAAGGATTCCGGGGTTGCGACTATTCTGGAAGCCGCGAATGGCCAGTCTGCGGTTGAAGTCATTCAAGAACAGCAGCCAGACTTGGTCTTCCTCGACATTCAAATGCCCGAGTTGGATGGACTAGGGGTCATTGACGCTGTCGGCGTCGATCGTATGCCGCTTACGGTATTTGTTACGGCCTACGATCAGCATGCGATCCGGGCGTTCGAAGCCAACGCCCTCGACTATTTGCAAAAGCCTTTCAGCGACGAGCGTCTCGAAGCGACCATGACGCGCGTTAAGACCAGACTCGACGAACGAAGCGTGCGTGACTTCGGCCAACGCATGCTGCGTATGGTTTCAACCGCGCCGCCCGCGAATCGCAGACTGGACCGCTTGGTGGTGAAGTCGGCAGGCACGACTCGCTTCATTCGTGTCGTCGATATCGACTGGATCGAAGCGGCTGGCGTCTATGTAAATCTGCATGTCTCTGGTAAAGAATTGCTGTATCGCGCGACGCTAAACGAACTCGCAGAGAAGCTCGATCCCATGCGCTTCATCCGTGTTCATCGTTCGTCCATCGTGAACATTGAAAGCATCTTGCAACTTGATCCAATATCCCACGGTGAGTTCGAAGTGGTATTGAAGAACGGTTCTCGCGCGCGAGTCAGTCGTACTTACCGCGCCCAGCTGGAGAAGCGGCTGGGACAGTCTCTGTGACTAACCTCACCCTTGACTTTCTCAAGTGCAAGGCATAGCGTGATCGACAATTCGGCGAATGGAAGAATAGTTATTCCAAGCTGATCGAATCGCTTTCCACCTGCCGACTTCCTCAGGAACCTAACTAAGCTGCCAGGGTGCACGCCTATCCCTGTGAGGTATTCGCTTGGGCAGCTGAGGAGAAGTCATGCCCAATACCAACGTGGTCATCGACCTTTCGCACCACAACGGTCAAGTCAACATGTCGGCGGCCGCCAACGGTGGCGTCCATGCCGTCATTCACAAAGCGTCGCAGGGATGGAAATACTTCGATCCCAAATATCAAGCGAACCGGAACGCCGCGACGTCAGAGGGACTGCTTTGGGGCGCCTATCACTTTGGGGCCGGAGCCGATGGCGTCGCGCAGGCTGACTTTTTTCTCTCGCGAGTACAGCCCGATAACGCCACTCTCTTGGTTCTCGACTTCGAGGCAAACACGGCCGATTCGAGCATGGATTTGATCGAAGCCCAGGCTTTTGTGACTCATCTGCATCAGGTCACAGGCCGCTGGCCGGGACTCTACGCTGGACAATATCTGAAAGAACTTTTAGGAGCTGCGCCCGATCCGGTGCTCTCCAATTGCTGGTTGTGGCTCGCACAGTATGGCCCCACCGCCGTGCTTCCGCCCGGTTGGACTTCCTGGACTTTGTGGCAGTACACCGATGGCGCCGCTGGTCCAGAACCTCATGAAGTTCCTGGTTTTGGACATTGCGACCGAGATTTGTTCAATGGAACCGCCGCAGATCTGAAAACGTTTTGGACTCCGCCCGCGCCTGCTTTGGCGAGAACTGGAACTTAGTCAATGAATGATTCCGAACCTGACCCGATCATCGTGCGGCTCGAAGAGCAGATCGTCTGGTACGACTCCAAGAGCACTTCGAACATGCATTGGTTCAAGCGGATCAAGATGACCGAGATCTTCTCGGCTGCGATTATCCCGATGCTGGCGGCGTCCCATTTCGTTTATGCGGCCGTGATCACTGGAGTGCTCGGTGTACTCATCACGGTGTTTGAGGGGATGCTGCAACTGAATCAATATCACGAGAACTGGATTCGCTATCGTTCGACTTGCGAGTCGCTCAAACACGAAAAGTATATTTTTCTAGCGAGCGCTTCCCCTTATGGAAGTGCTGAAAAGCCTCGCGCGTTGCTGGCGGAACGGGTTGAATCACTCGTTTCCCAGGAGCACGCCAAGTGGGAATCGGTGCAGCAGGAAGATCCTAAAGGTAAGTCGGAGTAGTTTTCTAACGGGCATGGGCGGGATATTTGTCAGCTATCGACGGAGTGATTCCCAGGGGGAAGCGGGGCGCCTGTTCGACGATCTGGCGCCAATATTTGGCGCGAGCGCAGTCTTCATGGATGTTTCCGCGATCGAGGCGGGACGTGATTTCCGCAAGGCCATCGAAGAAGGCGTCGCCAAATGCGGCGTGCTGTTGGCGGTTATGGGCTCGGAGTGGATCAACGCAAAAGACGAAAGCGGCGCCAGCCGCCTGAATAACCCGGCCGATTTTGTCCGCATCGAGATTGCCTCTGCGCTGAAGCGGGACATACCGGTGATTCCGGTGCTGGTGCGTGGCGCGAAAATGCCATCCGCCGAACAACTGGCGGAAGATTTGAAAAACCTGGCCTACCGCAACGCGGTCGAACTTACGCACGCGCGATGGAAGTCGGACGTCCAATTGCTGATCGAGGCGCTGCGACGTCTGCTGGGCAACGAGAGCGGTTTAAATTCTCTTGATCCGGCAGCATTGCAGCGGGTGAGCCGCGAGCTAGCGGTCTACATCGGCCAGATTGCCGACATTGTGGTGAAGCGCGCCGCCGCACACTGTACTTCGGTCAAAGCTTTGTATCTTGAAGTTGCGGGGGAAATTGACGCGCCGGACGAGCGCAAGAAATTTCTTACCCATGCTCCGAGTTGATTCGCTACCTATCCCAACATTTTGAATGCTTTCGCCAGGCTGACCTGCATGCGATTAAACGATGAAGTTACAGCCGCGATCTCGTCGCTGCCATGTACTGGGAGGGAAACAGGATTGGTTTCGCCTTTGCTGATGCGGTCTGCGGCGTCCGACACGAGTTTTAGCGGCTTGATCACGATGAAGTACACACCGGCATCCAACACCGCTATTGTCACGATTACGCTGATCACCAGATAGACCAGAAGAATACGAAATGCCTCTTTCGCATTCTGTATCGGCACAGACATGGGGACGGAGACAATCTGTGCTGCGACGATCGATCCGGGCTTCCATCCAAAACCATTATTCGGGCCGTAGGTGGCAAGCATTGCGGCTGGCGCAATCCCAGGTCGGCTGTGGCATTCCAGGCACGGCGGGCCGGCCACGAGCGGTGTGGCCAAATATAAAGACGGCCCCATTGCGGTTTCACGCTGCCCTGTCATCTGCTTCGCTTCGGGATGATCGCGGAAATATCCGATCACGTCAGCTTCCCAATCGGTGGCGCGATGGTCGGGATTGGTTGGGTTCAACGTCGCTTCGCGATAGGTGTAGTCGGGATATTGTTGGCGGAGTTTGTCAAATGTGGTCATGGCCCCGAAGGCGGGAACGGTTTCCGCAAGGAACCGCACATGATGCTGCGGATTCTTCTCCAGCAGGGGCGCCAGATCGGTGGCGGTATAGTCGCGCACCGACCTGGCGCTAGCCATCATCAGCTGCGCATCTTCCATGACTTCACGACGCGCGTTCTTGATTAGGAAGGAGGAGAGGACTTGCGAAATTATTAGTCCGCCGAGAGTGAACAACACAAGAAGTATGAGGTTGAACTTTGTAAGTAACTTCATTGGCCGACTCCTGTAGAACGGAACCCGGGCCCGGTAAAGCTAACGAAATGTTTATATCAGAAGAAGATCACTTCTTCTTGAGTGCTTCCAATTCGTCCAGCGTGCGCGGCCAGTCCGAACCCAGCAGCCGCGAGAGGCTGCGGTCGGCAAGAACCTTCCCTCCGGTCTGGCATTTCGCGCAGTAGTTAGTCTCGTTGTCGGCGTAGCGGATGCGTTGGATTTTCTCGCCGCAACGCAGGCAAGGCTGGCCGTAACGTCCGTGAACTGCCATGTTTTCACGGAATGCGGTGACCTTCTCTGGGAAGGCGTCTTTGGCCTCGGATTGCAGTTGATCGATCCAACGCTGAAGTGTAGAGCGGGTGGCAGAGTAGAGGCGATCCCATTCTTCCGGCCTTAGCTTGTGGGTCTGGGTGACGGGGGAAAGCTGCGCAGCATGCAGGATTTCGTCGGAATAAGCGTTACCAATGCCGCTCAGGATCCTTGGATCGGTAAGGGCCCGCTTCAAAGTGCGGTTTTCTTTTGTAAGTGCTTCGCGGAAGGTTGGGAGATCGCTGATGAAGATGTCGATCCCTCCGGGATCGACTGCGTTTAGTGATTCTTCTCCCGCGAAAAAGTGGAGCGACGCCCGCCGTTTGGCCCCGGCCTCGGTAAGCACCAGAGAGCCGTTGGGAAAATCGAAGGCTGCGAGGTTTTGACGGCCGCCCAGCTTGGCGCCCAGCTTCCGCCAATGTAAGCGCCCGGCGATCATCAAATGCAAAACCAGCCAGAGATCGCCTTCCACGCCAATGACAATTCGCTTGCCAATGCGGCGGAGTTCCTTGACGACTCGTCCTTCAACGCTGGTAATCGGCGGTTGCACTGTGCGAAGCAAAAACGGACTTGCGATGCGAATCTGCGTGATAGGCTGCCCCACGATTCGTGGTTCAAGTGCGGAGAGGTAGGCGGCGATGTCCGGGAGTTCCGGCATGGTGAGGTTATTGTATTGCGGCTTGAGAGCGCGTCGGAGACAAGAAACTGTTTAAGATTAATCCATGGCCAACGTACGAATGGACAAATTTCTTTGGGCGGCTCGATTTTTCAAGACGCGTTCCCTGGCGGCAAAGGCCTGTGAACTTGGAAGAATTCAATCGAATAAGCAGTTGGCCAAGTCCTCCCGCGAGGTGAAACCTGGCGACATGCTGCAAGTCCGGACCGAGGGCGGAGATTTTGAAGTGGAGGTCTTGCTCTTGAGTGAAGTGCGTGGCCCGGCCGCAGTTGCGCAGACGCTTTACCGTGAAACAGATGCTAGTAAGGAACTACGACTGAAGGTAGCGGCGGAGCGCAAAGCGATGATGAACTTCACTCCCGCGCCAACAGGGAGGCCGTCGAAACGCGATCGCCGTCAGATCCACCGGTTTCGCGAGGAATTCTAGACTACTTTTGCTCGAACACCAGATGCTTCTGGAAAAACGGTAAGACCTCGGAGTAAACTCTGCCGTTGATGCCCCAGTTCGGCTCTCCCCACATGCCGTTGTATTCTTCTGCTTCGTGCACGATGCCGAACTCGTTCAGCTTGTGAGTCAGTGCCTGATTGGAATAAACGTGATCTTGATTTTGATCGCCCCGGTCCCAATCGAACTTAAATCCTCGTAGAGACTTCAGATTGTCGGCGTACTGCGGCACCATCGATTCAATAAAGAAATTATTGCGCAGCTTAGCCATCAGCTTCGAATCGATCACCAGCCGATCACCTTCCTTATGTGCAGAAAGGTCGATGAAGAGCGGCGGCTTATCTGGATTCGGCAAGTGTGCCTGAAAGATGGTGGCGAAGATCCATGTGTATCCGTCCTTCTTTGCGTCATCGAGCGATTTGGCGTTAGCCAGGATTTCCCAATTGGGCAGGCCATCCATAATCTTCAAGCCGGATCCTGTTCCCACCGGGTGCATCGCATACACGGATCCAAAAATATCGGGATGCTCCATGGCCAAACGAATCGCACCATAGGCGCCCATGAACGATCCGGCAATGCCGCGTGAATCGCGGTTCGGCCGCGGCCGGAAATTCGCGTCGATGTAGGGAACCAATTCCTGCACCGCAAAATTTTCCCAGTTGCCGGTCACGGGGGAATTCACCGACCAAGAATTGCCAAGCGGCGTATTCATGTCGATAGCGACCAGAATAAATTTCTGAATCACGCCGGAAGCTATCGCCTGATCGAAGAGAGTTTGTGCGGCGTGAACATCGAAAATGGCCCGGTAATCGCCGTCGAAGTTGTTGGGTAGAAAGTAAATCACGGGATAACGGGCGGTCGACGCCTCGTACCCGGCCGGAAGGTAGACGGCCAGCTTCCGCACCGGGTCGGTGCCGATCTTGTTGTTGCTGAAGTTCGTGGAATCGATTTGCCGGTTGACGACTTGGCTGTCTGAAGCTCGAGCAGCAGGCGGCAATGTGGCGAGCGCTAGAAGGAATGCCAGACCGATTCGACTCATAGGATCGGACTTTCTTGCGCGGAATCTTTTCGCGCAGCTGCGACCAGATACCACGCGGGCCAAAGCATTAGGAAATCTACGGTCCACAGACCGCCGTTGATCCATGAGAACGTCGTCACCACGGTGATAGCTACTGCCAGGACGATGGCTGGAGTTCGTTTGAATCGTGTTGCGCGCAGTCCCCGAAGAACTCCGCAGATTGCAGGAAGAAGAAAAAGAAGAAGCGAAAAACGGGATTGCGACGAATGATGAAATCTAGATAGACAGAACAGGCACGGAGAAAAGCACGCCGCAACGTTTACCCAAAGAGTTCGTCGCGAGATCGAGCCCACGGCGAAACCGCTGGTCCAAGCCCAGCCGACTAGCAGCAGCACGGGAACGATCAGTTGATAGTGAATGCTTTGAGAACGTTGACTAACGGAAAGCGAGAAACCCATGAGCAGAAAGCTGAAGGGAAGTGCGATTCCCAACGCCGAGAGCCACGGCCGCCAGTTCTTCCATACCGACGCCTCTCTTCTGATGACCAAGCCCAAAACTCCGAGCGTGCTGCGCAAGACGCTCTCGCTGGCTTCCTCGAGATCACCAAGCACCGCTTCCCGTTCATCGGGCTGGAGCAAAAACGCGGCTGTCTGCGCGACTGTCATAACGTACCTCCGATGGCCCAGGATGCGCCTCGGCTTACTCGAGTCACCGCATCGTAAAAGTCTTTCGCCGCACGGACGCCTTTCGGCGTCACGTGAATCATCCGCTTGGCACGGCCGCCGCGTTCCTTGGTGGCTTCACCCATCCAGGTCTTGAGCAGTCCCTTGGTTTCGAGGCGGTCAATGGTGGTATAGAGCGCGCCAATCGAGCACTTGCGCCCCGTCGTCGACTCAATCTCGCTGCGGATGGCAGCGCCATACGCGTTGTCGGCAAGCCCGGCAGCGGCGGTAACCAGCAGGTATTCGAATTCTCCAAGCATGATTAGAAGCACATTGTGATACTAATCGCGCGTCATGTCAAGATGATGAAAAAGCTTTACAAGACGCCGGATGACTCACTCTCACCGTGATTTCACACTAGAATGTTCGGTATGCGTTTCCGGCTTGGGGTGCTCTTAGTTGTTGGGGTCGGTCTTCTTGGGCTGGTGGTGTGGCATTTGCGCTCGCGCAAATCGGCGAATGAAACATCAGCTTCAGCGGTACCCGCGGGCGGGGCAGAACCTTCCGCAGCGGAAGCTAGAGCACGAATCACGCCGGACTCCGCGCCCACCGCGGTTTACGCGCACAATCTGATGTTGCGGCGCGGGCCCGATTTCCGCATCTACGTGCGTTGGCTGCGCGGAAGTATGGTGAGAAGCCGCCGCGATGTCAATCCGACTTTCGACGATCCCGAATCATTTTCTCTGGAGATCAAGACTGGTATTGTCCGCGCCAACATCGGCGATATTGGCAACTTTCTGAATGCTGGCGGCATAGCCAGTTCGCCGTTGAAGAATATCAAGCTGCTTGCCGCCGGTGAGCAAATCAAACTGACCGGAACCGTTCACAAACTCATTTCTCTGCCGGTGGAAATGCTCGCGACCCCATCGGCGACCGCCGACAACCGGATCAGACTTCAGGTCGACAAGCTTAGTGTTTTGAAAATTCCATTTAAAGGCTTGCTTGGGGCGTTTCACGTAACAATCTCAGATCTTTTCAAGGCGGAGGGCATTCCCGGCATTGAGGTTTCCGGTAATACGGTTTTCTTCGATACGCTGAAGCTGCTACCGCCGCCGCACATTCACGGCACGCTCACTAAGGTTCGCGTGGTGACCCCCGACATCGAAGAAGTTTATGGGGACGCGGAAGATTCCGCGACCAAGGTCGAACAATGGCGTAATTTCTTGCGGCTGAACGACGGCACCATCGACTTCGGCAAGCTCACCATGCATCACGTTGACTTGATCATGGTCGACCTCTCGAATGATGCCTGGTTCGATCTCGACCTCAACAACTACCAGAATCAATTAGTGAACGGGTACACGCGCATGACCCCCGAGGCCGGATTGCAAATCTTCATGCCCGACCTCGACAGCGTGCCTAAAAATGGCAAGATCAATCAGAACATCAGCATGGAGTGGCTGAAGCACCGCAATCTGCCGCCGCCGCCGGATGTCATTTCCAAGTGAGTATCACGCAATACCGTTGTCACGTTAATCCTTGTCCATCGGGCCGTTTCGAGTTGACAGCGATAAAGCACTAGTTGAAAATCTGCGAACTCTCATCCTGTTTTTAGTGAGGCACTTCAATGATCTCGAACTCTGCATTTTCTAGATTTTCCAAATTATTGCTCGCCCTTGGCATTTGCGCCGCCTCCATCCTCTCTTCAGCCCAGGATGTGGCGGGCTCGAAAGATCCGGCGGGCATGAAGCGATATGAAGGCAGCCAGCTCATTGGTTATCGCGCCCCGAAGTTCGATGAATATCTGTTGCCGCTGGGTGCGCCCAGCAGCTTCGATCCCGCGGTGTACGCCAAAAGCAAGAGTGTCGAGGGTCAGGTCAGCTATTACACCTACCTTGCCCCGAACGGACGCACCCCCGCGGAGCTGTATCGCAATTACAAGATGGAGTTCCAGCGCCTCGGCCTCGAGACTCTCTACGAAAAGGCGGCGGGACAGCATGGCTGGTTTGGCCCGACCTACAACAAGATTGCGGAAGATGTCGACGTCTCGCAGATCCTCGCCTACAACGAAGACGAAGAGCGCTTTCTCGTGGGGAAAACGCACGACGGCGCCAGCTACTACGTGGTTTTCGTCACCGCCTACAAAGACGGAGTGATTCCAGAGCGCCTGGAAGGAAAGATTGCCAAAGGCCAGCCGCTGGCGCAACTAGTGGTGATCACATCCGACGTCATGGAAAAGAAGATGGCGTTCGTGAATGCCGACGACATGAAGCAGTCGATTAAGGATTCCGGCAAGGTTGCGCTCTACGGGCTGTATTTCGACACCGACAAAGATGTGGTGAAGGTGGAATCAGAGCCCACCATGGCCGAGATCGCGAAGCTGATGAAGAGCGACCCGAGCCTGAAACTTCACGTAGTCGGTCACACCGACAATCAGGGAAAAAGCGACTACAACCTGGGCTTGAGTAAGCGCCGCGCCGCCAGCGTGGTGACTGAATTGACCAGCAAATACGGCGTCGCGGCTACTCGCGTGGATGCTTTCGGTTGCGGCATGTATTCGCCAATGGCGTCGAATGCGGCGGAAGCCGGCCGGGCCAAGAACCGCCGTGTCGAATTAGTGGAGTGGTAGTCGCTTTTGCTTTATTGCTTCGCTAACGGCGATGGCGAAATCGGTGGATTGGGAAATGGGCCCTGAGCCTTGTTCAAGCTAAGCTCCTCGAACAACATCGAGGGCGCTATGCAGGAAACTATCGGCATGTCCGAACCGGCTGAGATGCCCATAGAGAAAAGCGCGCCAACACGCGGAATGAATTCGTCGGTGAAGACCACCGGCGTGTCGCCCACGGCAACAATGTCTTTAAAGGTTGATGAGGGGAACTCGGAGACTTCCATGCCCCGCAATAGCTCCTCGTGTCCGTCAGGGTAGAGCTTGTAGATTTCACCAATCGAAGTGGTGCCCTGGCTATCCTGCTGGCCCATGGCTGCGGCCATCTTCATGAAAGAAGCAGCTGCTCCTCCTCCGATTCTTCGTACCACGATGCCGTAGTCGAGGCCCCGTTCTTTTGCCCGCCGCAACAATTCTTTGCGAAGCTCGGCGTCAGTCATCGATTTGTCCGAAGTGACAAACAGATTGCTGGGCGCCGCGCCCCAGCCACGGCGGCTCCCCGTGCTTTGCCGGACGTTGCGCACAGGGACGCGCGTGGAGAGCAGCGTTTTGAGAACGCCGTGATCCACGAGCGTGGTTTCGCGGGTAGGAACCGCATCGTCGTCGATCTGGTTCGCGCCGAGCAATTTCACTCCCTTGTAGTCAGACGATTGGGGATGGTCGCTGACGCTGATGAATTCCGGCAAAACGCGCCCGCCGATTTTGTCGACGAGAGATGTTCCGCCCAAACGCGACATCATTTGATTAAAAAATGCTTCAAAGCGCGCATCGTCGCTGGAAGGTGTGCGTACCACTAGCAGGCCGGTAGCAAACTGCTGAGTGAATGCTTCTCCCGCGGCAGTACCCTCGAACAGCACGGGCCCGTTGTAGCTCTCCAGGGTGGCGGCCGAACGCAGCTTCAAAATGTGATCGGCCATGGCGCGGGCCCGGGCTACTAGAGCGGCGGTGTCGGGCAAGTCGGCCCTTTCTCGGCCGTAAAACTCGATGGAATCCGAGATGGGCTGGCCATCCTGCGACTGGGCCTGCGCAGTGATCTGAAATTTGAAAAGCGCACGCGCCCTAGTGAAGCCGGACCCTTCGCTGTTCACATAGCGGGTGTAGAAATTGTGGAACTCGAGTTCCACCGAGGAGTTGTTAATTTCAGGCGTGCTCTTAAAGACGGCGGAAATATCGCGCGCCAGGGCTTTCAAATCCTGCCCCGGCCCGGTGTTTTCCGGTGGCGCGAATTTGGTGGCGGGAGTCTCCTTGCTGAAGTCGGGAACGTCGTTGCCATGCTGGCGCATTGCGAAAGCGGCACGTTTGGCGGAGAGGTCTTCCAGAGCTTTCTTGTATTGGGCATCGGTGGCTAGCCAGAAACTGCGGCGAATCTGTCGGTAGTTATCGTCAAGCGGGGCCTGGCGGATGCCACTGAACATTCCCGACATGCCGCCTCCCAGGTCGCGAATGGACACGTAGTTGCTATTGTCGAGATCGTAGTTCCCCACTCGAATTTCCACACCAACCAAGCGAATGCGCGAGGGTGCCTGCTGAGTCAGGCTGCCTAGAGTCGCGGAGACCGTGTTGTTGTTCATCTCGTCCATGCGATAGGCGATGAAGTAGGGCTTGTCCATTTTTTGCAGTTGAAGCTGTGAGACGGATCGCTTCAACTCATCCTTCATGGCCTGCATCGGAACATCGTCCTGGGCATGGGCGGATGAGGCGACGATAAGGATCGCGGCGAGCATTCCCGGACGCGGCACAAACTCTAAAAATGTACGAAAGATTTTCATCTCGCCTCCGCGGCAGGAGGCGGCGGCAGGACGGGCGCGCGCTCCTGTGATTTTTGTTTGCGTTGGACTTCGATCTGCGAAACCAGGAGGCCGGGAGATGATGCGGAAACCGGCACCCATCCCGATTCAGCACCGCATACGCCGTTGAAAACCGCGACCTGATCGTCGGAGGCGGTGATCTTGCTGAAGGCAATCAGGGGCGTGCCGATGAGATCGACGCCACGGACCAGTTCTTCTTTGCCGTCCGGATAAACGCGGTATACCACGGTCGGCAGCACATTGAAGGCATTTGGCAGCGTACGTTGGGTGAAGGTGAAGCCACCCTCGATGTCGTCAAACAACAGGCCGTAAGGCTTGTTGGAGGCCTTGATCTGTTCGATCAACTGCTTCTTCAACTCGGCGTGAGAGACCTGGTGGCCTGACTCCACCACTAGGTTGGATTGCCGGGCGACCACTTTGAATCCCTGCTGGCGGCGGCCGTGACCATTGGAATGATCAAAGCCTTCAATAGGAGTCCGCGACATCAGGAAATTTCGCAGAATTCCTTTGTCGACCACGGTTACGCGATGGGCTTTTACGCCTTCGTCATCGTAAGGGTAATAACCCACCAGATCGGTGCCGGCAAAAGTTTTGAGCGTGGGATCGGAGTAGACGGAAAGAAATGCAGGAAGCACGGACTGATTCACTTTCTTCTTGAAGGTCTGCGCTTCATCTTCGTTTTTTTGCCGCTGGCCTTCGATGCGATGTCCGAAAATTTCATGGAAGAAGACTGCGCTGGAGCGGCCCGAGAGAATGGCCGGGCCGGTGAAGGGCTCTGTCACCGGAGCTTTCACTAGCGCAAGCAGGGTCTCGACCATGTGGTTCACATCTTTCAAGACCGTGGCATCGTCGGGAAGCTCGTCCAGATGGAATGACATGTAAGTCTGGTTGAGCGGGAGTTCCATGCCATCGTCCGCTTTGGCGGTGGCGGAGATGACGATGCGGTAAAACGGAGTGGATATCCGAATGCTGCTGCCGTCGCTGTTCACGTAGCGCCGGGTTTCGATTTCGGCGCTGACTTCCGCGTTGTTCTCGATGATTTCCTTGTGCTGATCGAAAGGCGCGGTAAATACGCGGATTTTCTGTTCCCACTTAGCGGTGTCGAAAGAAAAAGGAGCTAGGCTTTCGGAGTATTTTTCCGGCCCTTCGTGGGAAAAATCATTGGAGCGATCTTCCGCGTCGACCTTGACCTGGACGTTGGCCTTTACTTTCTCAAGGCGTTGGGCCGCGCGGCGGTACTTGCGTTCGGTTTCATGCCAAAGCGCCACCCGCAAAGCGTCAGGATCGTCTTCCAAGGGAATTTTTGAGCGCTGGTATTGGTCGAAGTCTTCGCCAAAAGCGCCGTTGTCGCGGATGGAGTGCGTACTGTCCAGCGCGAAGTCTCCCACCCTGAGGTCGATGTCGAGCAGCCGGGTAGTACTTTCCGCGCTGCCGGTCAATGCGCCGAAGGCGGCGGTAACGGTGATGTCCCGGTTGTCAGTCAGTTGATAAGAGAGAAAATAAGGCGGAGTGGGTGTCTTTCCGAAATTCTGTAGAGAACGATGTAGTTCCTGCTGCATGACCACCAGCAGCGGGTCTTGTGGAGTCTCTTGCGCACATAACCAGTAGGGAACTGCTAACAGGACACTAAGACCACACAACTTGCGGAAACAATTCACGGAAGCCTCTCAAACGGAATTGAAATTCCTGGGCCCGAGGCTGGGACGTGAATGTGTCCCTGCCAGATTTGGAGGATCAGTCTAAACGGTGAGTTACTTTCGGCAAAGCGCAATCGAGATGGTGAATCCCCGCCGGTAATGGAAAGGCGGCTCTGGCAAACTGCTTGCCATACGGGTGAGAGTTCGTTACTATCTAACTAACTGGTTAATTAACTTGACTGCCGCCCAAGCCAAGCCGCAACTCGGCTCTCGCCGCCAGCCGGAGGAGAGCCGCGCCGCCATTCTCAAGGCTGCAATTCACGAGTTCTCCCACGAGGGGGTGGCGGGTGCCCGTACCGATGCGATAGCGCGCGCGGCAAAAGTCAATAAAGCGCTCCTTTATTACTACTTCAAAGACAAAGACGCGCTTTACGGCGCTGTACTCGATCACGTTTTCAGCGGATTGCGGCAAGCGATAGAGCACGAATTGGATCGCGACCTTCCTCCGCGAAAAAAACTTCTGGCCTATGTCGGCGCCCACTACGACTATGTGGCCAGCAACCCACGTTTCCCTCGCGTAGTGCAGGCCAACATGATGTGGGCGGGAAGCAGGACGCGCGAGCAGTTCCAGCGTATCGCGAAACTTTATCTGGTTCCGATCTACACCCGGATCGGCCGCTTGGTGCAAGAGGGAATTGATTCCGGGGAATTCCGTCCGGTTGATCCATTTCACTTCATTGCCACCATGGTGGCGACGATTATTACTTATTTCAACCAGGCTCCGATGATGAGCCTGATGAACGGCGTCGACGCACTCTCTCCGGAGAATGTTGCTACCCATCGCGCGGCAGTGCTCGACTTTATTGCAGCAGGATTGTTTACCCAAAAATCAGCTCGCAAAGGAGCGAGACGGTGAGCGCACGCAATCGAATTTTTATTTTGCTTGGAGTTATTACGGCGTCTGCCTTGGTCTATTACCTGGTTTCCACGCCAAGCTCGAAGGACCTGGTGCTGATTGGCACGGTCGATTCGAATCAGGTAGTGGTAAGTCCACAGATCGCCGGAAGGTTATCGAAATTGCTGGTCGAGGAAGGCACGGCGGTGAAACAGGGCGAGTTGATCGCAGTGATCGATCCTGCGGAACTGGAAGCCGAGGAACGCGCGGCGGCGGCGACCATCAGCAGCCTGCAATCCAAAGTGGCCGAGACGCGGTCTACGCAACAGGCTACGCAGGGATCTACCACCAGCAGTGTGGCGAACGCGCAGGCGCGGTTGCAGTCGTCGCGGGCACAACTCTTGCAGTCCGAGGCCATGTTGCAGCAGGTGCAGAGCAACAGCGAAAGGACCATCGCGTTGGCGAAGTCGGGGGTGTCGTCAGAGCAAGACCGCATTCAGGCGGAAACCAACTTGAACGCCCAACAGGCTACGGTGGAAGCTTTGAAACAGCAGGTCGGCGCCGCTCAAGCCGATCTCGATATGGCTGTTGCCAATACAAAACAGGCGCAGGCGGCACAGAGTACCGTGCAGTCAACTCGCGCGCAGGTGACGAACGCCGAGGCCCAGATGAAGCAAGCGGAAGTCCGTCTCGGCTACACCAAGATTTATGCGCCCGTGACTGGAACGGTTTCCGTTCGCGCGGCGCGTGAAGGAGAAGTGCTTACCGCGGGACAGCCGATAGTGACCATCATCGACTTCAGCGACACCTGGGCGCGGGCGGCGATTCCCGAGACCGAGGCGGACCACATCGGCCTCGGAGATACACTGCGCGTTCGCCTTCCGGGTGGCACCGAGACCGACGGCAAAGTGTTTTTCAAATCCGCAGAAGCTGATTTCGCTACCCAGCGCGACGTGAACCGCCGCAAGCGCGATATCAAGACCATAGTGCTCAAGGTGCGCCTGCAGAATCCAAACGGCGCTTACGTTCCCGGCATGACCGCTGAAGTGCTGGTCGCGCCCTCGCAGATTGCAGGCGCGGCGAAGCCGGCAGGGCAGCCATGACAGACGAGGCCATTCCTAACGCGATCGAAGTCGACCACATTGTCAAGAAGTACGGCGACTTCACCGCAGTCGACGACGTGTCCTTCAACGTGAAGGAGGAAGAGATCTTTGGACTGCTCGGCCCCAACGGAGCGGGGAAGTCGACGCTCATTCGCATGATGACGACGCTGATCCCAATCACGGGAGGAGCGGCTCGCATTGGCGGGCACGACGTGGCAAAAGATCCCGATGCAGCGCGTCGAGTGATTGGTGTAATTCCGCAGGCGCTGACCAGCGATATCGACCTCACCGTCGAAGAGAACATGAGCATTTACGCCAAGCTCTACGATGTTCCAGCCAAGCGGCGGAAAGAAGCTATCGCCGAATTGCTCGAACTGGTTGACCTGACGAAATGGCGCGATGCGCAGACCAAAACTCTGTCCGGAGGTATGCGCCGCAGATTGGAAATTGCGCGGGGCCTGGTTCATAGTCCGCGAATCTTTTTTCTGGACGAGCCGACGACCGGCCTTGATCCCGTTTCGCGCGTCGCGGTCTGGGAAATGCTCACCAATATCAAGAAGAATCGCAAGTTGACGATTCTGATCACGACGCACTACATGGACGAGGCCGACCGACTCTGCGACCGCATTGCAATCGTTGACCACGGAAAGTTGGTGGCGCTCGACACTCCCCCCGCGTTGAAGTCGAGTGTGCCAGGTTCCAATGTGATTGAGGCGCAATTTGAAAACGCGCCGTCGGACTGGGAAGCCAAACTGCACAGCATGCCGGATGTAACTTCCATTCAGCATGAGGGGGCTGGCATGTACCGCATTCTCACGGGAAATGGATCACGAACCACTACGCAATTAGTTGAGATGGCCGTTCAGGCCAATGCCGCGGTGAAATCACTTTCCGTACAGAACACAACGTTAGACGACGTATTCGTTCACTACACCGGACGGCAGCTTCGCGATGAACTCGTAAAAGCGCACGGCTTTATCATGCCGCCCAGACCGGGGATGCAGCCATGAACCGAATGTTTGCGATTATTGAACGAGAGCTGAGGAAGTTCTTTCGCTCTCCAGCGCTGATGATGGTGTCGCTGATTTTTCCGCTGGTGCAGTTGGTAGTCTTAGGCAACGCCTTCGGCGGCAAGATCAAAGACGCCAAGATGGGCATTGTCGATCAGGATGGCGGCACGCAAGCATTGAGAATCCGCCAAGCCTTCGATTCCATTCGTGCCAACGTTCGTACTTTCCAGCCGATTTACTACGACAGCGATCGCAAGGCGATGGAGGACGTGCGCAACGGCAAGATCGACGGTGCGGTCATCATTCCTCCACAATATTCTCGCCGCGTCTATGAAGAGAACCATCCGCGCATCGCATTGATCGTCGACAATAGCGACAACTTCATGAGTTCGACGCTCGAAGAAAAGATGAGCGAGCTAACGCAGGCCCTGAACGACCCCCTCATCGAGCCTCGACTCTTGAAGAAAACTGCGCTCGACGTAGTGGAACTTTATCCCTATATCGAATACATGAAATTTTTGCTGCCTGGATCAATCACGCTGGCCATCTTCATGTCGGTGATGATCGGTGGCGGTATGCTCTACATCGACGACAAAGCCCGTGGCGTGCATGAAGGATATCTGGTTACGCCCATTACTAAGGCCGAACTCGTATTCGGCTTGAACGCCGCCAGCGCCATGAAAGCCGTGCTGACCGGAACAATTATTACCGTGGTAGGGTCGCTACTTTCAGGCGTGGGAACCTTATTCCATTTCTGGACTGCGCTAGGCCTTTTGCTGATGGTGGTGCTGACCGCGATCTCGCTCAATACGATGATGTTTCTGATGATGGTGCGAGTGGAAGATCCGCTGGTGCCGCGCGCGACCTTCGGAATCCTGAATACACTATTGTTTTTCCCCAGTGGCGCGATCTATCCGATTCAGGCTTTTCCCTGGTGGCTCCGCTGGATCGCCAACATTGATCCCTTCACCTTCGCGGTCCGTGGCTTTAAACTACTGCTTCTTAAGGAGGCTGGATTTGCCGCGATCCTCCCGGAAATTACTTACCTGTCGATCTTCGCGGTGGTAACGTTGAGTTTGGCTGTGCCCTTATTCAAGCGAACCTTGTAAGAAGCCATGTCGAAAGTCGTTTCCATGCAGGAAGCCATTGCCGACCTCGTGCCGGACGGCGCGTCGGTAGCGTTGTGCCTGCAACTGGAGCAGATGATTCCCTTCGCTGCTGGCCACGAAATCATTCGCCAAAAGAAGCGGGATCTCAAGCTGATCGGTCCGATTTCAGACATGCTGTTCGATCAATTGATTGGCGCGGGTTGCGTCGAGCAGGTGATTGCGGCGTGGGTTGGCAATGCGATGATGGGCTCGGCGTATAACTTCCGCCGCGCCGTAGAAGAAGACGGTCTCAAGGTTTTCAACATGACTAACTTCTCGGTGGCGCTGGCCTTGCAGGCGGGCGCCATGGGCATTCCGTTTGTCCCCACACGAACCGCGCTGGGCAGCGACATCACCAAGGGCAATCATTTTTTCTATCAGATTATTTCGCCGTTCGTGCCGCAGGAGACGCTCTGGGCGGTGCGTGCTCTTATTCCCGATGTCACCATCGCGCACGTGCAACGAGCCGACCGCGATGGCAATGCGCACTGCTGGGGTAACTTTGGAGTTTTGATTGACGCGGTGAGGGCGGCGAAGAAGGTAATTCTAGTCACAGAAGAGATTGTCGATCACGATGTGATAGCCAGCGATCCCAATCGCACGGTGTTCCCGGGATTTCTGGTCACGGCGGTTGTTGAGAGCCCATTTGGTGCGCATCCGTCGCCGGTGCAGGGATATTACAATCGTGACCACGCAATGTTTCGGCAATATCATGAGCAGACCAAGACCCGTGCTGACAACGATGCATGGTTGAAGCGCTGGATTTACGGGGTCGCCGATCGCAAGGAATACTTGAACCAGTTGGGGGCGTGCCGCTTGGAAACGTTAGCGGTGAAGAGTCATGCGTATGCGGCCCAGACGGACTATGGTTACTGAGGACCTAAACGATGGATTTCGAAATTAGTGTAGGACAAGTGCAGGCACTGAAGAAGCGTGGGGAAAGTTTTCTGCTTCTTGATGTTCGCGAGCCATGGGAAGTAGAAAAGGCCAGCATTGAGGGGACCACTAACATTCCGATGGGCAGTATGACGGCCCGCGCACAAGAGTTGAACAAGAACGAACACATCATCGTGATGTGCCATCACGGCATGCGCTCGCTGACCGTCGCCAACTGGATGCGGCAGCAGGGATTTGAGAAAGTGCAATCCATGCGCGGCGGTATTGATGGCTGGGCGCGGACTGTGGATCCGAAGGTGCCACTGTATTGACCAATTTGACTGAATGCTGGGCGCTGCTTGATCACCGACGGTCACATTCACATTCACATTCAACCGATGGAAATGTTCAAGCTCCACACCGCAACATCCATTTTTCCCGGAGCGAGGAATAAATACGGCGGTCCAATTTACCTTGACGATGTTGCAGTTGATTCCCCAAGTTGAAAATTCTGCTGGCCCACGGGGGACGACCGTTGTGGATGGACTCGGCGTTTTTCTTGGTGAGTCGGCATCCCAACGTATACTTAGACATCAGTGGAATTCCGCCTGAGACGCTGCTTAAATATTTTCCACGTCTGGAAGAGATCGCGGCCAAGACGCTATTCGGCACGGATTGTCCGGGGCCGGGTGTTCCGGATATTAAAAAGAATCTCGAGACTTTCCGACGTCACTTCTTCCGGAAGACGCTAAGCAGCAAATTCTCAGCCGCCCGGCGCCAGAAATTTGGCCTTTGTAAGCTCCCGCCCGGTTCGCCAGATCAAAAATAGCAGCAGTGACACTACAGCAAATGGTACGCACGCGGCCGTTCGCAACGGAGCCAATATCCACGTTGATTTCAGATCGTGCGGAACCACAAGAGACGCCAACACAACCCCGGTGGCGCCGATCCATTGCCAGGAAATGACTGCAGCAGCGACCCATCCGAGGATGCGAAGAGGCAGGCCGCCGGACAGAATTTCGAGTCTGCGCGAAAACAATAGGAAAATTGCAGGAAATAATAGGACGTGGTCATAAACCGCCACGCTGGATGGCAAGACCAAAACCGTTATCGCCAACGACAGTGAAACCGATTCGATAAACGGCGACGAAGAGAAGTTCGCATACCGCGAACGAAACGATTGGACGAGGAGAGTGGCGACGAGCGCCACGGAGACGATAGTGCCAGCGCTTGTGCCGAAAATGAATTGCGTCAACGGCGGCGAATTGTATTGGCGATAGCCGTCTAACGCATCAATCCAGTAAGCGCCCCAACCCGGCAAGACCGCTTCTGCGGCCAAACACAAGCTACCTACGGTCCCTAAGAAACCAAGCATCAAATTTTTGCGCCGCCGTAGATCCCAGAGAGCCCACAGTGCCAGGGCCGCTGCCGGCAAAATTATCAACTGAGGTTTCACGGAAGCCAGGCCGAGAAAAATTCCCGCACGCAGCATCTGTCCTCGAGAAGCGGCAAGAGCAGTGGCGGCGAGCAGCATAGCTACCAGCAGGGAGAGTTGTTGGGCATACAAGCCCTCGAGAACCGGATAACTAGTTAAAACAAACAGGGCCAAGACTAACGCTGCAGAGAGATGAACACGCAGTTGCAGGAATCGAAGCCACAAACCAAAGCCAGTAACCAAAGCAATTGGAAGAAAAACTGAAGCAATGATTCGCGCTGCGGGAAAACTAAGCAGAGCTAGAGGCGCCAGCATCAAGTCCGCGTAGAGCGGATATACCAGCGCGCCATCATTCTGAAACACACTTTGATGTGAAGGGGATCGCAAGCTCCGTCCGTAGATTCCGATTTGAACAGCCTCAGTTGCGGCGGGCGTGTATGGATTCGTCCGGTGTCGCAGCAACCCACGGCCGGTTGACCAGAGGGGATAAAGGTCGCACCCGTAACGGTACCCTCGGTCGAGTCCCGCGACTCTCAATCTACTGTTGGTATTGGGTAAGAAAAGAGCGAAATAGTAGTAGGTCAGCCCTAGCGCAAGCAGGCAACACAAGGCTATGACGCGTTTGGAGAGGGGCAGCATTTTCTCTGTGAAGGATTTAAACACGGACCAGGCGTGCCCGAAGCACTGGACTCAGAAAAGCAAATCTATCGGGAGCTGAAGAGGTGGCCCATTTTTTCCTTCTTCGTCTTTAAGTATCCTTCAGCGTGGCTGCCGAGTGGGACCTCGCAGGGGACGCGTTCGGTCACTTCGATTCCCGCCTTTTCAAGCGCCGCGACTTTTTCCGGATTGTTGGACAGCAGGCGCACGCGGGTAATTTTTAGCGCATTCAAAATGTCGGCCGGTAGCGCAAATCCACGCTGATCGGCCTTGAAGCCGAGTTCTTCGTTGGCTTCGACAGTGTCGAGTCCGGAGTCTTGAAGTGCGTAGGCTTGTAGCTTCGCCATGAGGCCGATGCCGCGTCCTTCCTGTTGTTCGTAGAGCAGAACCCCGGCCTCTTCTTCTGCGATCATCGCCAACGCCATTTCGAGTTGCTGGCGGCAATCGCAACGGAGCGATCCGAACACATCGCCGGTGAGGCATTGCGAATGGATTCGCACCAGCGGTGGAGTGGAACGCACATCTCCCATGACCAGCGCGACCGCGGTTTCAGGGCGGCCATCCGCGCCGAGCTCTCCTTCGAAACCGTAAATGCGGAACTGTCCCCAGCGGGTGGGGAAGTCGGCTGACGCTACCTGGCGGATGGAGGGCACATAAGAATTATAGCGGTTATCCCGCGGAAACCACGGCCTCGGAGCGGGCGCGCAGCCGGTACCAGGTGACAATCGCGGCGAGGGAAAAGACGAAAATGATAGTGGAGATCGCATTGATCTCCGGCGTGATGCCGCGACGCAGACGGCCCCATATTTCCAGCGGCAGGGTGTTATCACGGCCGATAAGGAAGAAGCTGACCGCGATTTCATCCATCGAGAGCGTGAAAATCAACAGTGCCGCGCCGATGATAGACAAACGAAGGTTGGGCAGCGTGATCCGCCAGAATGTCTGCCAGTAATTTGCGCCCAGATCGAGAGAGGCTTCTTCCTGGGCGCGGTCGAGTTTTTGCAGTCCGGCGAAAACTTCGGTAGTGGCGACCGAAATCAAAGCGGTTCCATGGCCGAGAACGATGGTGAGCAGGCTCAGGCGTGTACCAGACTCGCGGAAAAGCATCAGCAAAGAAAGCCCGGTAATAATTCCGGGAAGAATAAGCGGCAACAGAACAATTCTGCGAAACAACGCCTTGCCGGGAAAGTTCGCACGATCGAGTGCGAGCGCGGCTGGGATTCCAAGTCCGAGCGCGATAGTAACCGCCGCAATCGCCACCAGGAGACTATTTAGCACCGACGACCATATCGCATCATCCGAAAAGAGCTGGCGATACCAGTCGAGCGTAAGATCGCGTGGCGGAAAGCCGCCAACCCCGGGGCCGTTGAAGGAGTAGATGATTAACGTAACGATCGGCAGGTAGAGAAATGCGAACACGATCGCCGCATGCCAGGAGAGCCATCCGGCGCGCCTCATCGAAAGCTCCAGCGTTTTTCGAGACGTTCCGAGAAAACCAGAAGCGCCACGACCATCAACAACAACGAGAACGAAATTGCGGCGCCTAGCGGCCAGTTGTAGGCTGCTCCGAAGAGGCTGACCACCACGTTCGAAATCATAATACCGCTGGGGCCACCCAGCAGTAGCGGAGCCAGGAAGTCCCCTAGGCTAAGAACAAACGCAAAGGTTGCCCCCGCAAGAACTCCCGGGATAGAGAGCGGGAAAATCACTCTCCAAAAAGTTTGCGACGGCGAAGCGCCCAGGTCGTTCGAAGCTTCGACCAGATTTCTTGGGATGTGTTCGAGCGACGCGTAAATCGGCAGAAAAGTAAACGGTGTGTAGATATGGGTCAGGGTGAGAACCACGGCAAACGGGCTGTACAAAAGGAAATCCAGTGGGTGCGACGTGAGATGCACATATTGCAGCAAAGTATTGAGCACGCCGTCGCTGCCGAGAATGGTCTTCCAGGCGTAGGCACGTACGAGATAGCTGACCCAAAGCGGAATGATCACCAGTTGATAGAAAAGATCTTTGCGCTTGACGGCATAGAACGATAGAAAATACGCCAGCGGATATCCGAGCAGCAATGAGAACAGCGTCACACGAGCGGCAATCCACATGGAACGAAACAGCGTCTGCCGATAGACATCTTTAGTGAGCAGATCGTGGTAGTTGTCGAGCGTCCAGGAATGGAGAATGGCCTGCGACGGCGTGACCGTCCAAAAACTGTAGCACAACAACAAAGCGTAGGGCGCGAGCAGAAACACAGACACCCACAGCAGCGGTGGAACGGTGACGGCGGCGCGATAGGCTCGGGAAAACATCAGGCTTCCTTCGATTCTCTTACGGGCACGGCGTCAGCCGGATCGAACTCAAGTTCGATGGGGCCGCTCCAGTTCTCACGGCTTGCAGAACGGACCGAAAGTTGAAGTCCATCAGCGCATTCGACCTGCAACAGATCGGTGGCGCCGTGAAAGGCTTGGTTCTTTATCTCTCCCCGTAGCTTCACTCCGCCAGAACTTCCGAAGCGAATACTTTCCGGCCGCAGCGAAAACAACACTGAGCCATCACCAAGCTGAACTGGCCATTGCAGTGAGTGGCATGTTGCTACTCCGGATTGGACTTCAGCGCGCAGTAAATTGGTGTGTCCAATAAATTGAGCGGTGTAGGAAGTCGCCGGACGGCTGTAGATTTCGCGCGGCGAAGCAATCTGCTCCAACGCCCCAAACCGCAACAGGGCGATGCGGTCGGACATCACCATCGCCTCCTCCTGATCGTGGGTCACGAAGATAAAAGAAATGCCAACTTCGCGTTGAAGCGATTTCAACTCGACCTGCATCTGGCGGCGCAGGTTGGCGTCGAGCGCGGAAAGCGGTTCGTCCAGCAGAAGCATTCGCGGACGGCTCACCAGCGCCCGCGCGAGGGCAATGCGCTGCTGCTGCCCTCCGCTGATCTTCGATGGCTTCGACTGTCCGAATGCCGACATCTTGACCATCGCCAGCGCTTGCGCAACGCGGGTGGCGATTTCTTCGCGCGGCACCTTGGCAACGCTCAGTCCGTAGCCAACATTTTCAGCCACGGTCAGGTGAGGGAAGAGCGCGTAATTTTGAAACACGGTGTTCACGCGCCGCCGGTATGGAGGCTGCAAGTCGAGACGCTCGCCGCCCATGGTGATCTCGCCGGAATCGGCGGACTCGAAGCCCGCAATAATGCGCAGCAACGTAGTCTTACCCGAACCGCTCTCGCCGAGGATGGTAAGAAACTCGCCCTCCGCAACATCAAGCGAAATATTCCGCAGCACGGGATTCTTGCCGAACGACTTCGCGAGATTGCGGATGGTAAGGAGCATAGAGGGTCGGCGGTCATTGGCCGTTGACAAAGACTAACGAGCAACAGCGTTCTACTGTGACGCCTTCACTTCATTCCAGATTTCGTTGTACTTTGCGCGGCGCGGCACGTTCTGCCAGAAATAGATTTTTTTCTGGTAGTTGTCTACGTCATCGAGATGCAGGCCTTTGATTTCGTCCGGCGTCATGAACTGGGCAGCCTGGGGGTTCGCTGGAGTGTATCCCGTCACATCGGTAACTTTTTTCTGCGTTTGCGCCTCGATCATGAACGCCAGGAACTTATAGGCCAGCTCCTTGTTCTCGCTGCCCGAGGTGATCATCAGATGGTCGATCCATCCCGTGGTGTTTTCTTTGGGGATGGTCTCGCCCACGGGAAATTTTGCTTTGCGCAGCTGGTTGGTCATTAAGGGCCAGCCCATGGCGGCGACCACTTCGTGGTTTTGGAACAGATTCGTAAGCTCGCCGCCGCTGGTCCACATCTTGCGGATGTTCGGCTTCAATTCCAGAAGCTTCTTCTTTACCGCATCGAGTTGCTGGTCGTTCAGGTTGTAGAGTTGACCAGGGTCAGGTTTGTCGTAACCCAATACTTGAGCCGCCATGTAAACGGTTGAGAGATCGTCCCAAACCGAAATCTTGCCGCGATATTTCGTGTCCCAAAAAGTACTCCACGTGTCCGGTGGGGCCGGGAAAACGCTGGTGTCGTAAATCAACGGGTCGGGACCCCACATGAACGGAACGCCATAGACCTGATTGTCAACGCGCACCAGCGGCAACGAAGTCAATTTCGGAGAGAGCTGGCCATAGTTCGGCATCTTCGAAACATCAAGCGGAGCGGCCAGTCCGGCGCTTGCAATCATGGTGGCGACATCGCTGGAAGGCGAAATTACGTCGTAAGTTCCGGGGCTTCCACCGCGAAGTTTTGCGACTAACTCGTCGCTCGATCCCATGTAAGACGCGGAAACCTTGCAGTGGTTGGCCTCTTCGAAGGCGTGAACATAAGAAGAATCAGCATAACCCTCCCAGACAAGCAGATTCAGAGTTGGCGTTTTCTTGCCACAGGAAACCAAGACCGCCGTCAGGATGATTGCGATAGAAAAATATGGACGCTTCATTGCTCCTCCTTCTCTCGCGCAGCTTTCCAAGAGGGCGACTCGTACACGACTTTGCCACCCACCATGGTTGCTAGAACTTCTTCTTTGGAAATATCGGCGGGCTTCATCTTAAAGATGTCTTCGGAAAGAATAATAAGGTCGGCGAGTTTTCCAGTCTCCAGAGAGCCCTCCGACTCTTCTCTCCGTCCAGCCACTGCCGCATCCCAGGTATAACCTTTGATTGCGGCTTCTACGCTCAATCTTTGGTCGGGAAGAAATCCTCCCGCGGGCTGACCGTCTTTGGTTTGCCGGGTTACCGCCGTCTGCACGCCCGGCCAGGGATTTAGCGTCACGACCGGCCAATCGCTGCCGAATGCAAGCCGTCCATCCTCTTTCTGAATGCTGCGCCACACCCAGGCGCGCCTGGCCCGGTCGGGGCCGACGTTGCGTGCCCAAATGCTCAAGGTGTCTTCATCGGGATACGAATGGAGCGGTTGAAAACTGGCAATGACGCCCAGCTTTCCGAAGCGCTTGATGTCAGGGCCGGAAATCGTCTCAATATGCTCAATGCGCGGTCGGGGATCGTGCGAGTGGTTTCGCTTCAACGCATGCTCATAGGCATCGAGCGCGGTACGAACAGCCTTGTCCCCAATGGCGTGAGTGAAAATCTGAAAGCCGCGGTGGTCGAGTTCGTCGATCGCCTCGGTATATTTCACCGGATCCCAAAATAGTTTTCCGGTCTGCTTGGGATCATCACTGTAAGGAGCGAGCATCGCCGCAGTGTGCGCTTCCACCACGCCGTCGAGCATGGTCTTGACCGCGCCGCCGGAAATCCAATCGTCGTGGTAGGTGTCCCGCGCGTGCTCGATGGTATCGATCTGGTCGGCGGTCACACCTGGAGGATCGAGGAAGTACGCGATATAAAATCGCAGGCTGAGCTGCCCTTCGTGATGCAGTTGATCATAAAGATCGAGAAACTGAAAGTCTCCGCCCGCGCTATGCACGCGCACCAAGCCGAACTTATTGGCTTCATGCATCCCCAAACGCAGCGCTGCCAGCCGTTCTTCGCGAGTCGGTTTGGGAATCAGCTTCGAGACCAAGTCACCGGCCGCTTCGCTTAAAGCACCGGTAGCCTCGCCTTTTTCGTCGCGGACAATCTTTCCGTTGACCGGGTCTGGAGTGTTTCTGGTAATTCCCGCTATTTCTAAAGCTTTACTGTTCGCCCACGAGCTGTGTCCATCGAAAGCGTCAAGGTAAACCGGCCGGTCTTTCACAACTTCATCGAGGAATTTTTTGTCGGGCATGCCGGACGGCTTGAACGTGGGATATGTCCATCCCATGCCGGTGATCCAAGGCTCCTGAGGATGGGCCGTCGCATATTCCTTCACCCGTTTCTGAATTTCAGCCACCGACCCTGCATCGTTTAGATCGACATGAGTCAATCCCAGCGAGCCTTCCATGAAGTGAATGTGGCAGTCGGTAAAACCGGGAAGAATGATATGTTGCTTCGCGTCGATGGTTTTGGTGAGCGGACCCTTGTGAGCCATCGCTTCTTTAGTGCTGCCAATCACCAGGATCTTGCCATCGCGCACCGCCAGAGCCTCCGCCCACGGTTGCTTGGGGTTCACCGTGTAAATGCGGGCGTTGAAAATAATGCTATTTGCGGCATCGACCACTTCCTGGGCAGCGGCAGGCAGGCAAATAAGAAGTGAAATTATTGCAACCCGGGGAAAAAACCTGAGTACCTCAAACATGCATCTTGCTCCGTTATTGAGAACTGCTCAGGCTGCTCAATTTACTACAGATGATCTAGAAGGTTGGCGGAGTATTTACCCAAAGCAGCAAGGTCTCGCTGCGCCCGGGGTTTTTCCAGCGATGTGGCACACTACTTTCAAAATAAAAACTATCGCCGGCCTTCAAACGGTACTCTTCCTGCTCGAGCGAGATGTGCAACGCGCCGCGTAATACGTAAATGAACTCTTCACCCTCGTGAGTGTAGGACTCTCCGCTGTCCGCCTGCGGGGCGATACGGAAAAGGTGTGGTTCCATCACGGTGTTGCCCCAGGCAAGCAACTCCATGCGCACGCCCGGTCCCGCGTTCAACACTTTGCGCTTCTCGCGAGGGACCAGGCGGCTGTTGGATTCCGCGGGATCGAAAAAATCAAGGATGTTGGTTTGGAAGAAATCGGTCAACTTGCGCAGCGTTCCTACGGATGCCGTCATCTGCGAGCGTTCCAGAGAACTTAAGAACCCCAACGAAATCCCTACTTCTTTCGCAACCTGGGACAGCGACAGTCCGCGTTCGGTTCGCAGACGGCGCAAATGCGGCCCAATCTTTCCGGAAGAACGTTGTGGCTTTACCAGTCCATCTTGCTTCAACATCTGCACGATCGCCGGTGCGTTCATCCCACGTACCCGCCGCAGAAAGCGCGCGCGCTTCAACATCTTTACGTCTTCTTCGGAATACAGCCGGTATTTGCTGGCGGTACGTTGCGGACGAGTTAGCCCAAGCCCTTCCCAGGTGCGAATCACGGAAGGCGAAACGCCGACCAACCGGGCCACCTCTCCAATTTTTAAGTAAGGTTGGACCGTTTTCATTCGCGTCTAAATCTGCCCTATATAAGATTTTCTTCTAGACGGGAAAAGTATTTTTCCCTTGACAGTGCGGGAGGTGCTTCTCTAACTTTACGGGATTATAGCAAGGTTTGTATTCCTCGCAAGTGCCTAGGTCGGCCGTTTTCAACTGCAAGTCGAACGCTACGGAGGGTTTCATGCACGCATCCCCAGCGCGCCGCGCGTCAGCTTTAGGGCTGGCCTTTTTTGCCCTGCTCGCAACATTCGCTCAGCTCACTTTTGCGCAAAGCACCGGCGGCCGCATCCTGGGAAGGATCACCGACCCTACCGGCGCCGTGCTCAGTGACGTGAAGATTGTGCTGACCAACCAAGCTACGTCGGTCACCCGCGCCGCGGCCACCAACGCCGGGGGAGATTTTGTTTTTGTCGAAGTGCAACCCGGCAAGTACGACGTGGCTTTCGAGCACAGCGGATTTAAAAAGAACATTTCGAAAGATGTCCTGGTCGAGGTAAACCAAGTCGTCACGCTCGATTCCGTTCTGCAACTAGGCACTGCAGCGGAAGTGGTCGAGGTCACCTCAGAAGCGCCACTGGTTGAAACCACCAGCACGCAAATGGGCGCGGTGGTGAACTCGCGCGCGGTCTCGCAGCTTCCCTTGAATGCGCGCGACACCTACCAGTTGCTTCAACTCCAGCCGGGCGTGCAGTCGCAAACTGGTTCCGATCTCTTCTATGGCAGCGACAATGCCGGCGTCG
>DATBAT010000096.1:0-8835 GCA_036271375.1 Terriglobales bacterium | reverse complement strand
GCGATGGCGGACGGGCGAACGCCGAAAGTTAAGTTTGGCGCGGCACTTACGAAAACCATATTCCTGGCGCGCAGGCTGCGCGCGGTTTGGAGCGGGCAAGCGATGGTTGGAATTTTACTTCCGCCATCCGTGCCCGGAGCGTTGGTGAATCTGGCGGCGTTGCTGATGGGAAAAGTGCCGGTGAATTTGAATTACACGACGTCAAGCAGTGTGCTGGCTTCCTGCGCGGAGCAATGCGAGCTGCAAACCATTATCACGTCGAAGGCGTTCATGGAGCGAATTCATCTTGAGCTACCAGTGAAGGCGGTGATGCTGGAGGATCTGGCGGCAAACCCGCGGGCAGGAGAAAAACTCGCCGCAGCATTCTTCTCCTGGTTCCTTCCAATAAGACTGCTGGAAAAAGCGGTGGGCGCGGAGCGCAACGTCACGCTCGACGATCTCGCCACGGTGATCTTTTCCAGCGGCAGCACGGGCGATCCCAAGGGTGTGTTGCTCACACACTACAACGTCGCGTCGAACGTTGAGCAACTGAACCAGGTGTTCATGCTTAACCGCAACGACAAGATTTTGGGCATTCTGCCGTTCTTCCATTCGTTCGGATTCACTGGCACGTTGTGTCTGCCGACCGCGATCGGCATGGGAGTTGTGTTTCATCCCAATCCACTGGAACCGCGGGCCATTGGAGCTTTGGTCAGCCAGTATGCCGTCACGTTCTTACTGGCAACGCCGACGTTTCTACAGGCTTACATGCGGCGTTGCTCACCGGAGGATTTCGGCAGCCTGCAGTATGTGATGGCCGGCGCCGAGAAACTTCCCGAGCGTGTCTCGGTGGCTTTCGAAGATACATTTGGAATTCGTCCACTCGAGGGTTATGGCTGCACGGAATGTTCGCCAGTGGTGACGGTAAATACCAAGGATTTTCGCGCCGCCCAGTTCCGTCAGGTCGGCGCCAAGCGGGCCAGCATCGGGCATCCGCTGCCGGGTATCAGTGTGCGCATCGTGAATCCGGAAACGCAGGCGCCGCTCCCTCACGGTGAAGCCGGCCTGTTGCTGGTGCGCGGTCCCAACGTGATGCAGGGATATTTGAACCGCCCCGAGAAAACCGCTGAAGTGTTGCGCGACGGCTGGTACAACACCGGTGACATCGCCACCATGGACGACGAGGGATTCATCCGCATCACCGACCGGCTAAGCCGCTTCAGCAAAATCGGCGGCGAGATGGTGCCCCACATCAAGGTGGAAGACAAACTGCATGAGATTACCGCTGCCACCGAGCAGCTATTCGCGGTAACGGCAATTCCGGACGAAAAGAAAGGCGAGAGGCTGATCGTGGTGCACACTTTGCCCGAAGACAAACTGGAAACGTGTCTGGCCCAATTGAGCAAGTCGGATTTGCCGGCATTGTGGCGGCCGCGGCCCGACCAGTTTCTGCATGTGGACGCGTTGCCGTATCTCGGTACCGGGAAACTCGATCTGCGGCGGCTGAAAGAGGTTGCGCTGGCAGGGAAGTCATGAAACTGGTAACCCGTATCTTGATTACGGGGGCGGCGCTGGCTTTCTGGTTCTGGACCCAGTCTCTGATCGGCGCGCGGGGCGTGCCGGGGCAGGGAATCGGCGATGGCCTCCATCTTTTTACGGCTTCTTGGAATGGGTACCTGCTCGTGCATCCTAAGGCGGCAGATGGACTGCTGATCGTAAGCTCTGCGGTCATCGATCTGCTCGGGGTCTTCCTGCTTTTGAAATGGATATTGCGTGAGTCGGTACGTCCGTTTCTCGGATTGGTGATCGTGCTCGGCCTTCGCCAGATCATGCAAGCGCTGGTGGCACTGCCCCCGCCACCGAATTTGATTTGGCACTATCCGGGATTTCCTTCTTTGCTGGTGACCTACGGCGTGGCCAACGATTACTTCTTTTCGGGCCATACCGCGATAGCTGTCTTGGGTGCGCTGGAACTGGCGCGCGGCGGGCGCTTGTTGGCGAGTCTTGGCGTTGCCATTGTGATTTTCGAAATCCTCGCAGTGCTGGCGTTGCGGGCTCACTACACGATGGATATTTTCACTGGGCTGGTAACGGCTTTATTTGCGGCCCATATTGCTGACCTCACAAGCCATTGGCTCAACCGCAGAAAATTGCGAAGCGCCAGGTAGTACCATTACTTTATGCCGGTAGAAACTGAAATCAGCGCGTCAAACTACACGCCAATCCGCGCTCCGCGCGGCACTTCTCTTACTTGTAAAGGCTGGCAGCAGGAAGCTGCCATGCGCATGTTGATGAATAATCTCGACGAAGAAGTGGCGGAGCGGCCACGCGATTTAGTCGTCTATGGCGGAACAGGGCGCGCCGCGCGCAGTTGGGAGGCGTACCACGCCATCGTCGCCTCGCTGAAATCTTTGGAGAACGATGAAACTTTGCTGGTGCAGTCCGGCAAACCGGTGGGCGTGTTCAAGACGCATGACTACGCGCCGCGAGTTTTGATCGCGAACTCAAATCTTGTAGGGCATTGGTCGAACTGGCAGCAGTTCAACCAACTGGAACGTGCCGGGCTGATGATGTACGGGCAGATGACCGCGGGCTCATGGATTTACATCGGCTCGCAGGGAATTGTTCAGGGAACATTTGAAACGTTCGCCGCGGCCGCCGACAAACATTTCGCCGGAAACCTTGCGGGCAAATTGATTGTGAGCGGCGGTATGGGTGGAATGGGCGGGGCCCAGCCACTGGCTGCAACCATGGCAGGCGCGGCTTTCCTCGGGATTGACGTTGATCCGGAACGCATCAAGAAGCGATTGAAGTCAGGCTATTGCGACTTTATGGTCAACACTCTTGATGAAGCGTTGCGCATTCTGAAGAACGCTGTCCGCAAGAAAGAAAATATATCCGTTGGGCTGGTAGGGAACTGCGCCGATATCATTCCCGAACTTGCGGAGCGTGGCGTGGTCCCGGATATTCTCACCGATCAAACTTCCGCGCATGATCCGCTGAATGGCTACGTGCCCAACGGCATGTCGTACGAATCGGCGTTGGAACTACGCGGCACTGATCCCAAAGCTTACGAAGAAAAATCGTTGGATGCGATGGCCCGTCACGTTGAGGGCATGCTGCGGTTGCAGAAGATGGGTTCGGTCACCTTCGACTACGGAAATAACATTCGTACTTTTGCATTCCAGCGTGGCGTGAAGAATGCCTACGACTTTCCGGGATTTGTCCCCGCTTACATCCGGCCTTTATTTTGCGAGGGACGTGGCCCATTCCGCTGGGTAGCGCTTTCCGGCGAAGCCTCGGATATTCACGTCACCGACGAACTGATTCTGGAGCTATTTCCGGAAAACCGCATTCTCCGCCGCTGGATTGATCTGGCGCGCAAGCGCATCAAGTTTCAGGGACTGCCGGCGCGCATCTGCTGGCTGGGTTACGGCGAGCGCGCACAATTTGGACTGGCGATGAACGATTTGGTGAAGAAGGGCAAGCTCAAAGCGCCGATCGTGATTGGGCGTGATCATCTCGATTGCGGTTCGGTGGCTTCGCCGTTCCGCGAAACCGAGAGCATGAAGGATGGTAGCGACGCGGTCGCCGATTGGCCGCTGCTCAACGCAATGTTAAATACCGCGGCCGGCGCGTCCTGGGTTTCCATCCACAACGGCGGAGGAGTTGGCATTGGCTACTCGCTGCACGCCGGGCAAGTGCTGGTCGCTGATGGCACGGAGATGATGGCCAAGCGCATCGAGCGCGTGCTGACGACAGATCCGGGGATGGGGATTATCCGGCACGTGGACGCGGGATATGACGAGGCGAAGGAATTTGCGAAAGAGAAGAATGTCAGGGTGCCCATGAAACGGTAGGTAAACCACGCACTGATAAACTGCTGCCAATATGGCTCGGTCTACAAATCGCAAGCACCAGTTCCCGCTGTTCCTGGCCAACATCGGCCAGCTTCTGACACTCAATTCCAGCGTTCGCGGGCCGCTGCGTGGTCCGGCACTGCGTGACCTCGCCCTGATCGAAGATGCCGCTGTGCTGTGTATGGGAGGCAAGATCGTCTCTTGCGGCAAAACCAAAGACGCGCTGCGTGATCCCTGGCTCAAGAAAAATCGCCGTAATGTCACCGAGATTGATTGCGAAGGCAAAGTCGTCCTGCCGGGCTTTGTAGATTCGCACACCCATCCAGCGTTCATGACTCCGCGGCTCATAGATTTCGAAAAGCGGAATGCCGGGGCCACCTACGAAGAAATTGCTGAAGCAGGCGGGGGCATTCGCTCGAGCGTCGACGCCGTGCGCGCCGCGCGGCCCAATGATCTAACCAGGAGTATATTGGCGGCTCTGCAAGAGATGTCCGCGCACGGCACCACCACAGTGGAAGCGAAATCCGGGTACGGGTTGAGTCTTGACTCTGAAATCAAATCTCTTCAGACCATTCGCGCGGCCGCAGCGCGCTGGCCGGGGTCAGTGATTACGACGCTGCTTGGAGCGCATGTTGTTCCGGAAGAATTCCGGCAGCGGCGCGCGCAGTACGTTGATTTGGTACGCAACCAAATGATCCCCTTTGCCGCGAAGAAAAAGCTGGCGCAGTTCGTCGATGTTTTCTGCGACAAGGGAGCATTCACGCTGGCGGAGACTGCCCAAATATTTTCCGCCGCCAGAAAACATAAGCTGGATACGCGGGCCCATATTGGCCAGCTCTCCGAGACGGCGTTGTCGTCGCTGTTGGAATTCGATCCCGCATCGTTTGATCATCTCGATCATGTCAGCGATGACGACATTCGCAGGCTGGCGAAATCCGACACGGTGGCGACGTTTGTCCCCGGCGCAAATTATTTTTTGGGGTTAGAAAAATTCCCTTCGGCACGCAAATTCATCGACGCGGGTGTCGCCGTGGCGCTAGCCACCGACTACAACCCCGGCAGCTCGCCGACCAGCAGCATGCCGTTCGTGCTGTCCCTAGCATGCACGCACATGAAGATGACGCCAGCCGAAGCGATCTGCGCTGCGACCATCAACGGAGCGTGGGCTGTGCGAGTCGCCGGCAACAAGGGATCGATCGAACCCGGCAAGGACGCCGACCTCTCCATCTTCAATGTGAAGGACTACCGCGAGATCGCCTACTGGTTCGGGGTCAACCGTTGCTCCATGACGATTGCAAACGGGGTGGTTGTGGGAGATTGAGTGACATTTGAGCGAACTGCATTGCGTTGCTATAATCGTGCCTGCTCGATTTTGTCGCACAGTTGATTGCCCGCGATTGAAGTTCCTGCTCTAGTCCGCGTCTTCTGACGGCGCGTAACGCGCGTCGGCACTCAAGCTGTAAATCGAACGTGGCCAGGTAGCTCAGGTGGTAGAGCGCAGCCCTGAAAAGGCTGGCGTCGGCGGTTCAACTCCGTCCCTGGCCACCACATTTTCAATCACTTGCGCGTCTCGAATTTCTCTCTTTGGCTGCAATTGGCTGCAATTCCTTTCTAAAGTTTAGTGAATACTCCTGCTAAGGCTGCCCAATTGGTTAATTACTTTTCGTTGGCTTTCGGGCACGAACTGTTGGTAGATGTTCAGGGTAGTAGACGCTTGCGCGTGCCGCATTTGTCCCTGAGGATCTTTCACATCCGCACCGGCCAGCTTTAAGAACACTACGTGGGAAGTTCTGAAGCTGCGCCAGTGTACCCAGGGAAGCCCCAACCTTCTTGCTGCGGGTTTGATGAAGCGACGAAAATGTTGTTATCGCGCATCGGCTTACGTTCCTTCACCGACTGGAAGACAAGGTCGGCGGGGCGTCGAACCTAACAGCTTTATATTTCCGAACAGCCCTGCCGGCCCTAACTTCCACAGTAAGGAGTTTCAGTCGGTGGATTCTTGCGATAACAAATGGGTTGACGCCAATCGTGGTATTGGAGCATTCACTTTTCGCCCTCTGATAATGGAGCGGCTCTTTTGATGGAATCTATCCTGCCCAGGCAGATTGGTCTGGGCTTTGCTCTGGATTGGTGAGACTCTTTTCCAAGCTCGCGTGAACCGGCCGTGGGAGTCAGACGTTGGGCAGTCCCTAGTTTATGAAGTGGTGAGTAAATGGTGACTGGCGAGTAGAAACGGTGAATAAACCGGTGAGTCGGATAAGAACTAGCTACAAGCTGTCTAACCCATTGTCCTGCACGTCTTTACGGACTTTGCTGATCGCACTTTCAAGCGGATGACGGAGTTTCGAATCCTTGTAAGCGGCTTCGAAACTCCTGCTGCGGAGACTTTCTCGTGATTTCGAAGGCAATTCCACTGCCCCGTCAGCGTCCAGCCCTCTGCAAATCTCCAAATCCGTAGCAGACCGTCGCTTGGTGAGTTGCACCAGAATGGCTCGTTTTAGATCCGATCTGTAATTCAGCGACCCCCTGACGTTCGCCTTCCTCGTGTCCGGCCCCGCAGTGTGATGATGTTTGGGACCAGGATTGGCAGGTGCGACCGGCACTTGGGCAATCCTCAGGCCGCAAAGAATCTGAGCGATCTATAGCTTCGAAGAGATATTTCCCGGTTCGCGTCGTGGCTGACCTGACGGGCGAAGAGTGGCAGATCGATCTGCCCGGCCTACACGTAGGGATTCGATGAGGGGAGGATTTCGCGGCAAGGACGTGGGACGGGGTCCGAAATCAAGGTCCCGACACTGTTTTTTGCAGCGATCAGCAGCTAAGGTTCAGAGCCCGTGGTGAGGGCTACTCCCACGAGGGAGTCGGCGCAACCGTAATACAGGAACCACTTTTGCTTGAAGTAAACCAGGCCTTCGACAAAAGTGGTGCCGGCGACGTACTGTCCGGATTTCTCGAACGGCAATTCCGGTTTGAACGCCGGCTGGTCGAGGCGCGCTAATAATTTCGTCGGGTTTTTCGCGGAGAACAAGGCTTCTCCGGCTGCGTAAGTATCTACCGCAAGCTTGGGATCGCCGTCGGTCGCCGCATTCTTACCGTTGTAAATCACCACGATGCCACGGGGTGTGAGAACGGGCGGCGGTCCAACTTCTGGGAATTTGCTATCGAAACGAAACTTTCTTCCGGCGAGGAGGACTTTGGGATGGCCGGGCCTATCTTCAACTGGGTCCCAATCGATCAGGTTATGCGACGTTGCTAAGTGAACTTCGCCTTCTCCCCAGTACATCCAATATTTGCCTTTGATTTTTGTGGCGATCAATCGGCCGTTGAATAATTTAGTGACAATTCCCGCCGACTTATATTGCAGATTCAGGTAGCGGCCACCAAATGCCTTACCCAGCATGGGGCCATGCTTGGTCCAGGTGCGAAGATCTTTCGAGGTTGCGATGGCGGCGTCGACCGATGTGTGGTTCCATTGCGTGTAAGTCATCACGTAAGTGCCGTCTTCGGCTTCGACTACGCGGGGATCTTCGCAACCGCCCGGCCACTCTCTGGCTTTCTGGTCGTCGTCGGCAGGGTATAAGACCGGTTCGGGGTCACGTTTGAAGTGAATGCCATCCTCGCTTTCGGCCAGGCCGATGCGGGACGCGTGTCCGCCAATCTTCATTTCGCCGCTGTCATCTTCCGCGCGGTAGAGCACGTAGATTTTTCCGTTGCGCACGATCGCGGCAGGATTGAATGTGTGCAGGATTTCCCAATGGACAGGCGGGGCGCCCGGCGTTTGGAAGACGGTGTCTTTGTTGGGCGTGATCACGGGCGCTGCGTCTGGCGGGCGAACGAAGGGACCCAAGACCCAGGAAGCGTCGTGGTTCTTCGCCGAAAACATTGCAACCGACGCGAGTACAACTACCGCAAGAGATAGAAAAACTTGTTTTACGATTCCCATGATTTAGGTCGTGATCTCAGCAGTTAGACGGATAAACCTTTTACCGGAGATTCTCAAGCTGTCGCCAACGGCATTCCCGTCTTGTTTGAAGCCGGCTTTTCCGTCGGCTGTCAGGGTTGCGGTCCGGTTTTCGGAGGTCGGGTTGTAGAGGATGAAGTTGCGCTGCTTCGGCGGAAAAGAGGCAGCGTCGAAGGCATCCATCAAATCGAGATTCACCAGCATTAACTCACGGTCGCTAGTCTGGCCGAGAGCTTCGAACATGAGGTACATCCAATAGCATTCACCGGCGCCGTAGATTTCCTTGCCGACGTTGCCGGTTTGGCCGCTGAGTTCCAGCGTGCCGAGGTTTTCGAAGGGGATAAAAGCCATAGATTTGTTGCGGGCATTGGTGGCGCAACCTTCGAAGAAGCTGAAATTGTTGCGGCGTTGCTGGTCCATGAAGCGCAGCATGCCTTCAAATACGATCCCGCGTTTCATGATTCCGGTCCAAGGGAGGATGGCTTCCACGTTTTCCTTGAACGCTGGATAGAGAATCGAGGCCGCCGCCTGCACCATGCCACGAATGTCGTGAGATTTCTGGCTGGGATCGGAGTACCAGTAAAACATCCGCAGTTGTTCATAGAGCAGGTATTTGGCTTCGGCTTGCATGTCGAGTTCAGCCGCCGCCAGCCCGCCAAAAGCGAGTTCCTGGGGCTCGTGGAATAAGCGATCAGAGGGGACGGTGCACATCGCGCGGATTGCCCGGCGGGCTTCCTCGCGGTGCTCTTGCGATCCGCTGAGGCGATGCGCGATCAGCGCGGACCAGGCGTAGAGTCCGCCGACGGCGTAGTTCGTTCCGGCGCCTTCGGCTTGAAGATTTGCAACCTTGTAATAAATCGGAAAAAGATAGTTGTAGTCATGCGCCATCTTCCGGGCGTTCTCAAAAACATCGAGAAAGTTGCCGGTAATTTCTTTCGATCCAGCCAGACTCCCAATGGTCGGGCACTTGATCAACCCGTTCTCGAAGGGATACCAGGAGTCAGCGCGTTCGTCCTCTTGATGCTTAAAGCTGTT
>DATBAT010000095.1:0-1826 GCA_036271375.1 Terriglobales bacterium | reverse complement strand
CTACGCCGGTGTGGGCGATTGTTGCTCGATGATCTACATGTGGATTGATGCGAATGAGGACAACCTGAGAGAAGCGGAGGCGGCAAGCCGGCGGGCGGTGGAACTCGATCCGGAATTGGCGGAAGCGCACGCCTCGCGCGGCTTGGCGGTGTCGTTGAGCAAGAATTACGAAGAAGCCGAGAGAGAGTTCGAGATGGCGATCCGGCTGAATCCGAATTTGTTCGAGACCTATTATTTCTACGGGCGGACCTGTTTCGCGCAATCTCTCTACGAGAAAGCGGCAATGCTGTTCGCAAAAGCCAGCGAAGCGAATCCGAACGACTACCAAGCGCCTTCACTCAAGGGGCTGGCTCTCAGGGCTATGGGCCGCCTTGATGAAGCACGCCAGGCTCAACGCGAAACCCTGCGGCTTGTGGAGGAATACGTCGCCCTACATCCGGATGACGTGCGCGCGGTCTATTTCGGCGCGTTGGCGCATTGCGAGATCGGCGACCGTCCGCAAGCCCTGGAGTGGGCCGAGCGGGCCCTGGCGATGGATTCCGAGGAGGCGACTGTCTTGTATAACATTGCGTGTGTATACGCGCAGTTGGGTGAATCGGGGAAAGCCATCGACTGCCTGGAGAAAGGCTTTCGCAAAGGTTTTGGGCACAGGGAATGGATCGAAAATGATCCAGATTTGAAATCGCTCCGGGACCAACCAAGATTCATCGCGCTCATGGAAAATCTCCGGCCTCGCCCTTCGAAATTCGATTCGGCGTAGGTTGCTGGGAGCGGTTGACGGGATCTTGCCACAGGCGGGTACAGTGAGAGTATGATTCGGGGCGACGAAATCCGGCGGAGGGACATCATGAAAAAGGTTTTTGGACTGGCGGTAATGGCATTGCTGGTATGCGGAGCGTTGCTGGCTCAGGCGCCCAAGGGCTGGATGGTGCACGTCGATCGCAGCACCGATGCGGCCGATCCCGACGCCGCGGGAAATCTGAAGTTTATGCAGATGGGCTCGATGCTGCACATCATGACGCCGCAGGCCGCCATTCTGTGGAACCCGGCGAACACCGCCAGCGGCAATTACACGCTGAAGGGCACCTTCAAGCTGGTGAAGTCCAGCGGCTTCGCTGAATACTATGGGCTCATTTTCGGCGGCAGCGGCTTGCAGGGTGCGGATCAGAGCTACTCCTACTTCATGATCACCGACGACGGCACCTGGCTGGTGAAGCGCCGCACCGGAATGTCCACGGAAGGCATTTCGCAGAAGACCCCCAACGCCGCCGTGAAGAAGCCGGATGCCAGCGGAAGCTCGACGAACGCGCTTGAAGTCCGCGTCATGGGCGATAAGGTCGAATTCCTCGTCAATGGCACCGTGGTTAGCACCATGCCGAAGACGGGCCCTCTGGCGAAGACGGATGGTATTTACGGAATCCGCTCGAATCATCACCTGGAATTGGAAGTGGAAGGGTTCGGCGTTTCGAAGTAACCGCAGGGTGTGTCGGAAGCGGGTCTTATTATTGGCGGAAGGCACGAAGAGCTTTGTAGGTCGTGGCTTCGGCCACGTCATCGAGTCGCACACGGCCGACGGCTCTAGCTGCCGAAGTCCTTTTGTCGTTATGGAGAGTCGGAGCTTCCGCTCCGGCCTTGGAGTGCCAATGAAACGCAACAACCGGAAGATCGCACGAGTTGGTCTGCTTCTCTGCACCTTCCTGCTGCTGTCAGGCGTACACCAACGCGTGTTCAGTGCTGCAAACGATGCCTCCCAAGATGCCGCGGTGAAGCAAGTAGTCGCTGGTTTCAGCAACGGCTGGAATGGACATGACGCAGCGATGATGTGC
>DATBAT010000094.1:0-4365 GCA_036271375.1 Terriglobales bacterium | reverse complement strand
GCGTCGCCGGTTTGCCATATTCTGGTGAATCAGCCTCCGAGCCTGAAGGTAGTGAAGAGCCCGAAGAACGGTATCTTTACGCAGGGTTCGCAGGTGAGCTACAGCATCGTCGTCAGCAACACGGGCGGCGCAACGGCAACGAACGTCAATCTGACTGACGCACTTCCGGGTAACGGCGGCTTGGTATGGACGACTTCCAGCACGACGCAGGGAAGCTGCACCAACCCGATCGCATCCAACGCGCTGAGCTGCATTTTGGGCGACCTTGCTCCTGGCGCGTCGGCCACGGTAACCGTTTCGACCGCGGCAACGACTCCCGCTTCGGCCTGCCAATCGCAGCCCAACCCGGCTGCAGTGGCGAAGGCCGATGGCGGACTCACGGCGCAGGATTACGGCTCCCAGAGCTGCACTCCGCCGCCTCCGCCCAGCGCGACTTGTGCAACTATTACCGCCGTGCAAAACACCCCCATCACTCCGGTGACCCTGACCGGCAGCGGAGGTGCAGGTGGGCCATATACTTTCACGGCGACAGGATTGCCTTCTGGCCTGACCATCTCGACAACTGGCACCATTTCCGGTACGCCGACAGCCAGTGGCAACTTTGACTACACCGTGACAGTTACCGACCAGATGGGCAATCAGGGAATGGTGAACTGCTCGGTGACCGTTTCAACAGGTCCTCCGATCGCCCGTGGCGATACGGCGACCATTGGCTTCTGGCACAACAAGAATGGACAGGGACTGATCGATGCCGTAAATGGCGGACCGAAATCCACCGCTCTCGGCAACTGGCTGGCGAGTAATTTCCCCTATCTCTACGGGGCAATGAGTTCAAATAACCTCACCAACCAGCCCAATACTGCGGTCGCGGCGCTGTTCTTGAAGTTCTTCGGTATGTCCGGCCAAAAAACCAACGCACAGATCATGGCGGGAGCCCTGGCCGCGTATGTTACCAATACCTCGCTCTCTGGAGGCATTTACGCCAAGTCGTACGGCTTTAACACCTCATCGACGGGGACCGGCGGACATACTTACAACGTTGGCAGCAATGGCACCGCAATCGGCCTTGTCAACAACAAGTCCTACACGGTGTTGCAGCTCCTGCAACAGGCGAATCTCGACACGAAAAATGGTACGTTCAACGCCAACGCGTTTAACGACATCTTCGACGGGATAAACCAAGGCGGGGATATTCAGTAACGAACCACAAATCCGAACCCTCTCAACAGGCCATGGCTAGTACAAGCATGGCCTTCTTCAAACCTAAGATCAGTGTCCCTCAACAACCACACGATCTCCACCACTGTTTCCACAGGTGCTAGCCTTCGTATCTCCTCGATTCGTATTGGTTAACGGTAGATCGAGGGAAGCGACCTAACAACTGATCGCTCGGTGAATCCTAATCGCCCCAAAGAAACTAAGTCGGCTGTCGTCTGCCGACTCTCGTGGACGAGATTCGGGAGTGAATCTCAAATGGTGGCGCAGATACGAACCGCTTCGGTCGGGCTTGCGAACGCAGATTCCCCTTAGTTACCGACTACACTGCCGCAATGCTGGTTGAAAACGCGAGTCAGCTCCGCGGCAATATCGTGCGCGTCGCGATGTTCAATGTCGCTGCGCTGCATCATGTGGACAACTTCGCCGTCGCGCAGGATCGCAATCGACGGCGAGGATGGCGGATAAGAATCGAAATGAGAGCGGGCCTTTTCAGTTGCGTCGCGGTCCTGGCCGGCAAATACCGAGCCAACGTTATCAGGGCGCGAGGTATTTTCAAGCGCGATACGGACCGCCGGCCGCATGCGTCCTGCGGCGCATCCACAGACGGAATTCACCACCACCATGCTCACGCCCGAGCGTTTCACGAATTGGTCAACTTCACTCGGTGTGCGCAATTCTTCCACCCCTAGACGCGAAAGCTCCTCGCGCATGGGAATGATCATGATCTCCGGGTACATATGGCCTAATCCTCCGTTTTCCCGGCCGAAACGCCAGGAACTCTTGCAAATTTTTCTTTCGAGCGCGGTGCGATATTAATAACACCAATTCGCGCCGGCGGCAAAATCGTTTTTGTTGGCGAAATCCACAGATGGCGCGGGTGGCGTTCCGCGTTTCGGTATATTGAGTCCTGCGCCATGAAACTACAGGAGAATGTTCCGCTCGCTCCATTCACCACGCTCGGCGTGGGCGGGCCAGCGCGTTTTTTTGGAGAAGCTCGCACCGAAGCCGAACTCCGCGAGGCCATCGGCTTTTCTCGCGAACGGAAGCTGCCGCTCTTCGTGCTCGGCGGCGGAAGTAACCTGGTTGTCTCCGACGCGGGTTTCAAAGGCCTGGTAATTCACATCGCGATCAAGGGAATCGACGAAAGCGATGCCGGAGCGAAGCGCCTATTTCAAGCCGGAGCCGGTGAAGATTGGGACGCGTTCGTCGCTCGCGCGGTGGAGAAGAACTGCGGCGGTATCGAGTGCTTGAGCGGCATTCCGGGGACGGTGGGCGCAACGCCGGTACAGAACGTGGGCGCTTACGGCCAGGAGGTTGCTGAAACCATCACCAACGTTTACGCGCTTGACCTCGAATCAGGTGACATCAACGAATTCTCAAACGAAGCCTGCGGATTCGCCTATCGCGCAAGCATCTTCAATACCGTCGCGCGCGGGCGGTACATCATCCTCGGCGTGCGTTTCGCGGTGGAAAAGAATGCTCCGCCAAAAGTGGAGTATCGCGACATCAAAAGTTACTTCGAGGGACGCAGCGAGAAGCCGTCACTTGCCGGAGTCCGCGCAGCCGTACGCGAGATTCGGCGCTCCAAAGCCATGCTGATTGTTGAAGGCGACGAAGACTGCCGAAGCGCGGGCTCGTTTTTCAAAAATCCAGTCGTCAACACGGGAAAGTTCGCCGAGGTGGAAGCCGCCGCCGCCAAACGCGGATTGAAGCCTCCCAGCTTCCCTGCCCCCAACGGCGAAATGAAAATTCCCGCGGCGTGGCTGGTGGAGCAAAGCGGATTCCCGAAAGGCACCACGCGCGGTCGCGCCGGAATCTCGCGCCGCCATGCCCTTGCCATCGTGAACCGTGGGGGCGCCACGGCGGCAGAAATCGTCGCCCTCAAAGACGAAATCCAGAAGGCAGTTCGTGGCCAGTTCGGCATCGACCTGCGACCGGAGCCTGTGTTTCTGGGCTTTGATCCCATCCCCTAAAGCTGAACCCGGCGAATCCTGCCTTTCCCTGCTGCATCAAAAGTGATAGCCTAACGGTAATGCACTCCATCTGCTGCAACTCGCTTTGTTGTTGTACGTGTGCAAGTCACGGGCGCGGGTCTGCGCGAGGAAAGCAATCATAAGCAGAAAGTTTTGATCGGTATTCCTCAGAAGGCCCACGTCGCGCACGTGGGCCTTTTGTTTTCCCCAGAAGCGACAAGGACCGGAAGCGAAAAGGAGAGGAAATGAAAATCGCCAAGAATGTAACCGAGTTGATTGGACACACTCCGCTGGTGCAGTTGAATAAGGTCACCAACGGCAGCAAAGCGACGGTGCTGGCCAAGCTGGAAAGCTTCAATCCCAATAACAGCGTGAAAGATCGCATTGGCGTGAGCATGATCAACGAGGCGGAAAAGGCCGGCAAAATCACTCCCGGCAAGACCACGTTGATTGAGCCCACCAGCGGCAACACCGGCATTGCGCTGGCGTTTGTGGCGGCGGTGAAGGGTTACAAGCTGATCCTCACCATGCCGGACACAATGAGCCTGGAGCGCCGCGTGCTGTTGAAGGCGTTTGGAGCGGAACTGGTGCTCACGCCCGGTCCCAAGGGAATGAAGGGCGCCATCGCTAAGGCAGAAGAGCTTGTGTCGCACACCCCTGATGGATACATGCTGCAGCAGTTCGACAATCCCGCCAATCCGAAAATTCATTTTGAAACTACCGGCCCGGAAATCTGGAACGACACCGACGGTCAGGTGGACATCCTCATTTCCGGCGTGGGAACGGGCGGCACTTTGACCGGCGTTTCGCAGTTTATTAAACCGAAGAAGCCTTCGTTTAAGGCCATCGCGGTTGAGCCAACCGAAAGCCCAGTTCTTTCAGGAGGACAGCCCGGCCCCCACAAAATACAGGGCCTTGCCGCCGGATTCATTCCTTCGATTCTGCGTACTGACTATGTCGATGAAGTGGTGCAGGTTTCAAGCGCCGACTCAGTCGAGTTCGCGCGGAAGCTGGCGCTGGAAGAGGGCTTGCTGGTGGGAATCTCTTCGGGTGCGGCGGCGCTGGCTGCGACGCGCGTAGCACAACGTCCGGAAAATGCCGGCAAGCTGATTGTCGTGGTGCTGCCCGATTACGGCGAACGCTACCTCACCAGCATCTTGTTCGAGAGCCTGAA
>DATBAT010000093.1:0-5906 GCA_036271375.1 Terriglobales bacterium | reverse complement strand
CCTGTACTTCCGCCAGATTTACGGTGCTACTGACGGCGTCGCTCAGGAGTTGAGGTGTAAGCTTCTCGGCCCCAGGTTCGCCGTTCAGCACGGCCAACAGAGCCGAGGCATCCAGGACACTCTTACCCACGCCGGGACGCCTCCCGTCTTTCCGCGATTAGCTCATCGACCAGAGACGCACTGGGCTTGACATGCTGCCGCACCAGGCGTTGGGCGCGTTGCAGGCGCCGTTTGAGCGTGGTGATGCGCAATTCGTCGTCCTCGACAAGCAGGACGAGTTCGTCGCCTGCTTTGACGCCAAGCGCCTTGCGAAACGAAGCAGGGATCACTACACGGCCGTTCTCACTGATGCGCAATCGTGTTTCTGTCATATTTACTCCGAAATGTCATTATAGATGCAATGTGACATAAAAGTCCGGTGTGGGCCGGACGATCTTGTCCGGCAAGCGGACTCATCGACTGGCACCGATGACCATTGAATTCAACGGGAGGTTTTAGCCTGCTAATCGCGCACTACATTCCGTGCTCCGGTAGCAGACGGACAAGAGTGTCCGTCCTACATCACAAGCCGATATAATCGCTGCAAGCTTATGTTGAAATTCTTTCCAGTTCTGTGTGGTGTTTTTCTTCTGGCAATCTGCTGTTCAGGCCAGTCCTCACAAGACGTTCCTAAGGTCGACGGCGCTCTCGGTGTCTGTTCGGTTGACATCACCGTTAACACCGCTGACGGAAAGCCTGTCTACGCGGCCCATGTCAAAGTTCATATCGCCTACGGCATGGGCGGATTCCATAAGCTCGACCTCGAAGCCGGCACCAACGCCGACGGCAAAGTGAAAATCACCGGTTTGCCCAGCCGCGTCCGCCGTCCACCGCTGGAATTCGAAGCGACTAAAGATGAACTGAGCGGAACCGCGACGGTTGACCCTGCGGCCCAGTGCCACTCTGTCCGCACCATCAAGATCGAAAACACCAAGCCGTAAAAAAGCCTGCCCCACCACGAAACTCTGATCCCGAAAGACCTCCCAACTGAAGCGGCACGTTGGCTGTCCGCTCCGGCAGGGCGTCCTCGTGTCAGAATCTCTTCCCTCATAGAGGTGCTCGTAGCTCATTGCTTGACATGTGATAAACATGAAAGTAGGTTATAAGCATGTCGAAGATGATTCAGTTACGTAACGTCCCGGACGGTCTGCATCGAGCGCTAAAATCAAGGGCCGCCCTCGCCGGGATGTCCTTGTCGGACTATCTGTTGGCGGAAATCAAGGAACTTGCGGAAATCCCCACTCTTGGAGAATTTAAAGAGCGCCTCCACCAACGTGAGCCTGTCGCCGCACGAATCGATACGGCAAGGCTGGTTCGCGAGGAACGAGATGCACGTTGATTGTGTTGGATGCCTCGGCAGTAGTTGACTGGCTTCTGCGTACGCCTGTAGGGCAACGAATTGAAAAGCGGATATACTTGCGAGGCGAATCACTACACGCGCCTCATTTATTGGACCTCGAAGTGGTTCAGGTCTTTCGCCGCCTTTCACGGGAAAGAACAATTTCGTCAGACCGCGCCCAAGAGTCGATTCAGGATTTCAAACATATTCGGATCGCGCGATACCCGCACTCATTATTACTGACAAGGATTTGGGAGTTGCGAAATAATCTGTCGGCATACGATGCCGCTTACGTAGCTCTCGCGGAGAAGCTTGGGGCAGTAGTGATCACAAGGGACAGCGGTTTGGCTTCTGCGGGTGGACGCGAAGCTTCTGTTGAATTGTTCTGACCGCCTGATTTTCTACTGCAACTTCCCATACTCCGCCTTGGCTTGCACCACCACCGGCAGATCCGCATCGGCGTCCTTCCAGAATGCCAGCAGATCCTGGTACGCGATCTTCGCCTTGGCATTGTCGCCCTTCGCCACCAACGCCCTCGCGGTCGATAGCCTTGCCAGCGGAATAAACTGGCTCACTGAAAACCGCCCTGGGTAGTCCAGGATTTTCTTGAACTCGGCGATGGCCTCATCGTTCTTTTTCATCTGCAAGAGCGCCTGGCCGCGCACCCATACCGCGCTATACGGCAACGAAAGCGGGCCCGCCGCCGCGTCATAGGGACGGCTAACCTCCAGCGTGGCAACCGCGCTGGCCGCGTTCCCGCGATTCAATTGCCCGATAGCCTTAATCAACGGAATGTGGACCGCGTGCATCAGAGTATTCAGCGGAGAATTTCTGCCCTCTGCTTCTATCAGTTTCTCCGCCTCCGGACCCTGTCCGCATTGCGCCATGGCCAACACCGAGTAGACCTGATTGAAACCTCTGGGCGACTCTGCCAGCGAAGATCGAGCCAGGTCCTTGACCCCAGTGCAATCCCCATAGTTGGCTTTGTGGAACGCAAGGATGGCGTTCACCACCGCGCTATATCCGGCGATGTTCGATTTCGCGCGTATTCATCGACTCCTCTAAAGCTTGACGCCGCCAATTTCATTTTTCCCTTGGAGGCCTGGGCCGAAGCCTGTCTCATCAGCAGGAATGTCTGCTCGCCGGAGCCTTTCCACGAGTCAACTTGCCGGTCCATTTCGGCTTGATCGCCTTTGAGGAAGGCCAACTCGAAAAGTTGCAGGTGGACGCTATCGGTGTCGATCTTCTTGGCCACCGCCTCTTGCAGAATACTTTTTGCCTCGTCAAAACGATTGGTTGCCAGGAATGCCCCCCCGATGCGGTCGTAGGGGTAGCTGTCTTGCGGGTCCACTTCGAGCGCGCTGCGGCCAAGGGTGATTGCTTTATCGAATTGTCCGTTGCTCACATAGAGCAAGCCCAGATTGTCCAGGGGAATGGTGTCGCGGGGATAGATCTTCAGCCACTGCTCGTAACTATCGATCGACTTTTCCAGCTCTCCCGTGACTTGGTCGTAGTAGTGGCTCTCAATGTAGAAGCGCTCCCGATCGGTGGCGCGATCTTTCAGAGCAAAGGCTTCTTTCATAGCCTCGTCGCTGAGTTTTTGCTGTAGTTGGTTGCCGTACATCACTCCCAGCGTGCCGTAAGCCATGGCGAAGTTGGGATCGAGTTCCGTTGCCTTTACCACGTGGGGAATGGCTTCCGCATCTCGAAGCCGCTGGTGGGCCGCATTGCCGATGCTGAATTCTTTCAGCGCTTCGAGAGACGAGGTGGTCGCCTGGTCAAGTGGCTTGGTGAATTGCTGCACCGAAGCCAGCGATTCTCCCAGCTTCTTGCGCAGCTCTGATGCCGCCCCGTCCAGCGACTTCAGCACCGCCTCTTTGCTTTCGGCCTCCGTCTGGTTGCTCGCGACCGTGTCGCCGCTCTGCGTATTGACCGCATTCAGCGAGATGACGTAGTGGCTGCCGAGGCCGGCAATTTGCCCGGTAAGCATTGCTTTAATGCCATCGCGCTCGCAGATTTCACGGCCGACATCTGCGGTAACGCGGTCACCAGCGGGCCGTCCCATATATTTCAGCGCCTCATCAATCTTGGACTGCGGAACCAGATTGAGATACGGGGACTGCTCCAGCTGCAGCGCCAGCGCCTGCTTCAGCGTTCCGTCAAACACTGGATCGCCCGTGGTGTTCACAAACTCGGTCAGCAGGATGGAATCCTTTTCGGTAAGCGCAGTAGCCTTGCGGGTGGAGAAGAATACGCCGGCTAGAGCCACGGCGATCACTGCGCCAGCGACGCCGATGTATAAAAATTTACGGGAGGGTTTCGCAGCTACTGTCTTTGATGACGACACGGGCACCGTAGCAACGGACACCGCGCCTGAACTTCCAGCCGCAGAAGTCTTGCCCGAATCCATGGCGCGCTTCAGCCGCTTCAAGTCTCCCCGCATTTCGGCCGCGACCTGATAGCGCAGTTCGCGATCTTTCTCCAGCGACTTATTGATGATCGATTCCAGCTCAGCCGGCATGTCTGGATTTAGCCGGACGGGAGCCAGCGGCGCGCGATTCAAAATCGCATCGAAAATAACCGCTGTAGTATTTCCCAGGAACGGCTGCTTTCCCGTCGTCATCTCATAGATGACCGCGCCAAAGGAAAATAAGTCGGTGCGCGCATCAAGATCTTCGCCTCGGGCCTGTTCCGGAGACATGTAGGCCACCGTGCCCACCGTGCTTCCCGGACTGGTCAAGTGCGCAGGATCGACCGCCAGCGTTGCCGCCGAGGTTGCGAGCCCCGGTTCCGAAACTCCTTGTTCATCGCCAACTTTGGCTAATCCAAAATCCAGGATCTTTACATGACCGCGCTTGGTCAAGAAAAGATTGGCCGGCTTAATATCTCGATGAACGATACCGGCGGCGTGTGCCGCGTCCATCGCGTCCGCGATCTGCAAGGAATAATCCAGCACCTGCTCGAGCGGAATGGGCTTTCCCTCAATGCGATGCTTCAACGTCTGCCCATCGAGATGCTCCATGACGATGAATGGCTTCGCCTGGTCCTCGCCAATGTCATAGATAGTGCAAATATTCGGATGGTTCAACGCGGAAGCCGCGCGCGCCTCGCGGCGAAATCGCTCCAGCGCCTGCGGATCGCTGGTAAACTCCGGCGGTAGAAACTTGAGTGCGACCCGCCGGCCAAGTCGCAGATCCTCTGCCTCATAGACCACACCCATACCGCCGCCACCCAGCTTCTGCACGATCTTGTAGTGAGAAATGGTCTGCCCAATCATTAAGTTGACGGCTCCGGTGTGCCGTCATGGTAGGGGGATAGGCGGTTCTACGTCAACGACGGCGGGCGGACGGTCGCTACCCTGGAAAACCGGGGCCGCCGCCAAATCTTGTCAAGCCCCTCCAATGTGAGATTTTTCCCTAATCCCGTGATTCCAATCCAAATATAAAGTTGGCATGCAATCTGTCATCTCGACCGAAGATGAATGAGCCGCGACGCGGATCATTCATCACAGCGGAGAGACCTTGTGTTTCGTTAGATCAGTCACGGAGCGTCGACCTGGCATCTCACTTCGATCCGCTAGCCGCAAGGGCGGTCGCAAATGCCGGATCCAGTCCCGAAGGGACGACATACAACAGCCCAGGGCAAGCCCCGGGTCAGCACAAGCTCGACAAAGCGCTCATGGGGCGCAACTGCCAAAAACCGGACGTCCGTACGTATCGCTGGAATCGCGTCACCGCGGGCCATGAGCCGGAACGATCAGCATTTCCAAGCCTTTGGGTGGCGCGAGTTTCCCTGGCGTAGGCCCGTCTGACTGAGATGTAAGCAGCGCAATCCCTTGAACTCCCGCCGCGTGAGCTTCGTCCAGGATTTGAACGACAGAAGCGTATGGGGCGCGGGCGTCCGCTTTGATGTAAAGGGTCTTCTTCGCTCCGCTCGCGAGCTCGGCTTGTATTTTCTGTTGGACATCTACAGGGCTGATTTCATCGTTTCTGAGGAACACTCGTCCCTCGTGGGTTACGGAGAGAATTAGCGCATCTTGGTTATCCGCCGCAGGAACCACTGCTGCTGTGCTGGTGTTTGGGAGTTGGACACTGATGCCTTTTTGTAGGGCCGGGGTTTGCGCTCCAGCTATGGTAGTCAGGACTACAGCGGTTAGGCAGATTGCTTGAAATTGCTTCATGGACTTCTCCTTCTTGTGCAGTGTTCTATAATACTAGTACACCGTCAATAACAAAGATTGCGGCCTGCCTTGCCAACCAAAGGATTCGTATCAGGGCACGCCTTCCAGCCGTCCCCAAATGGAGACCATCCACGGATCGCGCTTTAGCGCCTGTGTTTTATCTCATGCCCGGCCGCTAGAGCAGGTGAGGGTAATTAGGGGACAGCCGGGTGGAGTGCACCCCAAAACTGAGACAGAGATAATAGTGACAGTTCTCGAAAAGGAGAACGCATGTCACAAAGAGAGAAGCAGGTTGGGTACGCGCCGGAGCTGAAGCTGGCGGCGGTGAGGCGGGTGTTGGCCGGAGAG
>DATBAT010000092.1:0-4005 GCA_036271375.1 Terriglobales bacterium | reverse complement strand
CCAAGTCGTAGTCGTAGGCGGCATGCAACAGGCGATGCTGGCGTGCGCGCTGGCGTTAATCAACCAGGGTGAAGTGGGATGGGTCGAAGATCCTGTCTTCCTTCAGGCACGTAATGTCTTGGCTTTTGTCGGGGCCAAAATCGTCCCGCGCCCGATCGATCGTGAGGGGCTGGTAATCGGGAAGTGCTCACGGCAAAATTCTCCCAGACTCATTCTCGTCACACCGTCGCACCAGTTTCCCTTGGGTGTGACAATGAGCCTGAAGCGCCGGAGAGCTCTTATCGAGTTCGCGGACTCGCGCGACGGCTACCTCCTGGAGGATGATTATGATTCCGAGTTTCGCTTCGATGGGCCGCCGCTGCCATGTCTCCAAGGTTTGGACAACGCCGGCCGGGTGATTTATGCCGGCACTATGAGCAAGATCCTTTATCCATCGCTGCGGCTAGGTTTTCTGGTCGCACCGCCGCAACTTGTCGATACCCTCGTCAAGGTGCGCGCTGTCATGGACCAGCACTCTCCAGCGATTGATCAAGCAACTCTAGCGCGTTTCATCACCGAAGGATTTTTCCTCAGCCACGTGAAACGGATCCGCGAGCTCTATGCCCAGCGACGAGTATTCTTTATCCAACAATTTCAAAAATGGCTGGGCGACTATTTCGATCTTGAAGTAACGCCAGCCGGTTTGCATTTCGTCGCCTGGCTGCGACGCGCGGAAGACTTACCGTTATTCATGCGTGCTCGTGAGCAAACCGGCGTTTGGCCCCGCCCTCTTTCTTTCTTCTGCATCAAAGCTCAGTTGGATCCGGCATTCGTCTTTGGATTTTCGGCCTGGTCGCAAGCGCAAATTGAACAAGGTTTGGCGAAGCTAGCATCGGCGGTTAAACAACTGAAGCAGCGTGGCGCGGGAAACGGTTCATCGTTTCAAATCCACCCTGTCTCACCTGCTACGAATTCATACTGGCCGGCACCAGCTGTCCGGCCAAAATAACTGCCTAACGAAATTTGGATTCAGCAGAACAGCCGGGGCCTTTCGAGCCCACGCGATAATCAGAAAGACCTGTGAACGCGACCGCTCGCTTGCGGCTCATTTGCGAAGCGCGCTGTCGTCCACGTGATGAGCAGCTCCTCGAGCGGCGTACCGGGCTGGACAATCGTGAAGTGGTCGCGTCCCGCGAATGTCCAATATTCGAGTCGTTGACCAGCAGAGCAGCGCTCTTCGACATACGCATCGGTGACGGACGGCGGCACGACGATATCCGACAGACCTTGCGCGATCACGACGGGAGCCTTTATCGGCCCGTCAGCCGTATTCTGCTCAATCCGGGCTTGAAGCGCTTTGTTCGAGCTTGTCGCCAACGCTGGACCATCGAAGGTCGCCGCCAAGGCCTGAATGCGTTCCGCATCCTCGGGCGGAAGGAAACAGCATAAGCTTACGATCTGACGAGCAGCATCGAGCGCTCCTGGGCGAATCGCTTGCTCGAATGTGATGTCAGGATAGAACCGGCTGTACGACGAGGCCAGATACGGTCCGAACCGCTTATCCGCTTCGACATTCATCGCGAGTGCGTTTCTTATATTCGCGGGCGGTGCAATTGCCGCGACGCCGAGGATTTCTAGGTCCGGCGCGTAGCGCGGTCCGACGATGCCAGTCCAAAGCGCTGCGTGGCCCCCTTGCGAGTAACCCCATATCACCATGCGTTTGTCGAGCGTAAGCTCGGGCATCTGCCTCGCGGCACGAACCGAATCGAGCGCGGCCCGCCCTTCGCCTTCGCCGATCAGGTACGGATGCGGGCCACCCTTCTCTGCGAAAGAGTAATCTGTCGCCACCACGACCCAGCCAGCCTTCACGATCCGGTCCCGCCAGGGGATGCCCTTGCTCGCCATCGACAAGAGCGACGGCATGCATTTCTGTAGCAGGCCCGTCGTAGCGTGCTCCCATGCGATGACAGGACGTGGGCCTGCGGGAGGATCGGTCGCTGCGAACACGGTCGCGATCGCGGCCGCCGGCGTGCTGTCGTTCACGGTGGTTGCATAAAGGATCCGCCAGCCTCGGACGTAAGCTGGAAGTGTCACGTCTTTGAGCGGCTCGCTGCGGAGTAGCGCGCCAGGCTTGCGCGGAATGTCCGACGGCGGATCATAGAATGCATCTGGCGCGCGCGCAGTTATGCTTCCGCGGATTTCGTGCGGTGTCGGCGCGGCGCCCGACTCTGGCGACGCTCGTTTAGGCCGATTGCAGCTAGCTCCGGCAAGCAAAACAACCAGCACCGCGAAGCCAATCGAACGAAGTCCGGCAATGTTCATAAGCCCTATCTCCTAGCAAGCTGTGATCCGCTGTCCATCACGCTAATTCGATCAGGAGCCGTTGCCTTCATCGATTAGATGACATGTAAAGAGCGCGGGTGAGTTGATAAAACTACCCGCGCTATGCATTACGTTAATAACACTGAGTTGTCCTCACACGAGGAAACCCGCAGCCAGTTTAATGGCGGCACTGGGGCGATCAAGCTGGGAGTTGATGTGCACCAGGATTTTTATGTGGTGGTCGAGCAGGTGGGCGGGGGCAATCCCAAGCCGCCGCAGCGTTTCCAAAAGCAAGCGTTTCTGCACTGGGCGGATCGGCTCAAGCAGAAGAGCGGCGCACAACTGCACGCGGTCTATGAGGCGTGCGGGTTTGGTTTTGCGCTGCAGCGCAAATTAAGCGCGCTGGGCATTCATTGCTACGTGGTCTGCCCGCAGAAGTTGGATGAACAAAATCGGCGGGTGAAGACCGATGGGCTGGATGCCAAAGCGCTGTGCTTAAAGTTGGACCGCTTCGTCCAGGGCAACCGCGACGCGTTGGCGCTCGTACGCGTGCCCACTGAAGAAGAGGAGCAAGCGCGTGCCATCCATCGGCAGCGGGAACAGTTGGTAAAAGCGCGCAAACAACTCGAAGCGCAAGGGCGCAGTTTAATGGTCAATCACGGTTTGGAGCCGGTGCAAAACTGGTGGAAGCCGCACACTTTTGCGGCCTTGCCAATGCCGCAGTGGATGAAAGAGCTGCTTGCAAATAGTCAGCCGATCCTGGTGGCGTTACAGCAAAAGATCACTGCACTGACCGTGCAACTGCAAAGTGCTGCAACGCCCGACCAACCACGCGGAGTGGGCAAAATGACCAGTGTCGTGATCGACCGGGAGATCGGCGATTGGAACCGGTTTAATAACCGGCGCCAGATCGCCAGCTACACCGGGCTCTGCCCCGGCGAGTACTCTAGCGGTAACACCCGACTGCAAAGCTGCGTAACAAAACATGGCAACCCCAGGCTGCGCGCCGCTCTGGTCGAATTGGCCTGGCGGCTGGTCCGCTTCCAGCCCAATTACGAACCGATTGTAAAATGGCGAGCAACCCTGGCTAAAGGCGCGCTTGCAACTGGAGCCGCGCGCAAAAAAGCCATCGTAGCCGTGGCGCGCCAGCTGGCTGTCGATCTGTGGAGAATCAAAACCGGCCGACTTAGCGCAGAAGAATTGGGATTAATCAATTAATGAGTTCGAGGGGAACAGAAAGGAGGTTGCGAGCCGCACTGGCATAAACTGCCTAAGGAAAAATTAAAACTACTTTGGAACGCGGGCGCTGCCCGGCGTCTAACCTGCTCCGAATGCCTTCGCGTGCGTCGACTTAGATTGGGCGCGCCCAAGTTCCTCTTCCACCGATCGCATTGATCAAATTGCTGCTGCGACTGCGGTCGCAAGTACGGATAGGAGTAAAAGCCGCTGGCAAAACAAAAAACCAACGAGCAAAACGGAAGAGAAAGCGTCCCAAAACTAAACTTCAACCTCCGCTAACAAACTTATGACCTAACAAACTACCTACACCCTCGCTACCACACTTGACACTCTACATAGGGGTTAGATGAAATGTTGCGATCACCATCGGCTGGGAAGTCGAACTGCCCCTGCCGGCATCGGTTGTTTTGGTCCCATCGTAAAGATAACGGGGGTGTCTACTTCTCTCCACTTTCCAGGCTTCCA
>DATBAT010000091.1:0-4205 GCA_036271375.1 Terriglobales bacterium | reverse complement strand
GCTAGTCGAGATTCGCGCCGCCGCCAACGCGTTAGCACCATCCGATGGGTCGGGAGCAAACTCAAGTCCGCCGGCATACCGCACAGAGCGGCTCATCGCCCTGTCCCCTCTAGCCAGCCTTGGTCCTTGTCATCCTGCATGGGTGATGAAAGACTGGCTGGCATGCCGCAGACGAATCCTTCGCACTCTCGCAGAGACGCATCTCGCTTACTTTCTCGCAGGATTGCCCTATGCCTCTTGCTGGCGATCGGATGGTTCGCGTCCCGTTCCGTGGCCCAGCAGAGAATCGCCGACAAGAAGATTGGCGATCTCAAGATCACGATCCTGTCGACGATGTTGGTAAGCACGCCCGGGGGCACGGGCGAATGGGGGTTTTCCGCGCTGGTGCAAGCCGACGGCCACCAGGTGCTTGTCGATACAGGTGCTGCGCCGGACACCGTCTTGAAAAATGCCAAAGCGCTCGGCGTCGATCTATCAGGAGTCCGTGACGTCATCCTCACTCATAATCATGACGACCACACCAGTGGCTTGCTCACTCTGCGACGCGCGTTGAGCAAGCGAAATCCCGACGCGTTGTCCCGTGTATATGTCGGTCCGGGCATCTTTTGGAGCCGCCCGACTCAGAGCGGTGAAGACAACACAATGATTGCGGTCCGGCCCGCGTATGAAGCCACAGGTGGCAAATTTATTGAGGTGCCAGGATGGCAAGAGCTTTTTCCGGGAGCTTGGCTGACCGGTCCAATCAAACGAAAATATCCGGAACGGAATTGGGATGAACTCGGCATGGTGATGACGTCTGCGGGTTTGGTGGAGGACACCATCCCCGAGGATCTGTCGCTGGTGCTGAATACCACCCGCGGCTTAGTCGTCATCACCGGGTGCGGTCACGCCGGAATCATCAACATACTTTCTCAAACTGCGGACAAGTTCGGCTCTCAACATGTCTTCGGCGTCGTGGGGGGGATTCATCTCTATAGCCGGACCGACGCTCAATTGGATTGGACGAGCGACAAGATGAAGTCATTCGGAGTTGAGAATGTGCTGGGGGCGCACTGCACCGGAATCGAGGCTGTCTACCACTTGCGGCAACGGATGGGGCTAAGCCGCAAAGCCGCGCTGGTAGCCAGCGTTGGCTCAAAGTTCACCTTGCAGGATGGCATCATTCCGGGCGAACTGGAGCGGTAATTAGAGGGGCGTGGCCCGGCCACCACAAGCCGGAGCCGATCCACCAATATTTTCGACGAGCTTTGTTGCCGTTGCGAATCATGGAGCCCACGTTACACCAGAGATCTTGCAGCGATCTTCGATGAGCGCATCATCGCCAATGCACTCACCGACGCCGGATTGGTAGCGAGAAGTCGGCATAGCGACCGGAATCCATGGCCGTTCGTTGTGGGAGGGACGCAGGCGCGATGGGCGTGTGGAAGCTATGATTTCCTTTAGATACATAGGTGGCTTATGGACAAGCCGCAGCGAAGGAAATGACCGGAAGTTGACTCTCAGACAAGGAGCTGTTGTACGCGGCGAAGCCGGAGATGGCTTGTCCCACGATGGAGAGAAACCCAAGTGTGAAGAAAGCTATTGAAAGGCCGTTATTACGGAAGAAACCATCGTCGGTGGGAGAATCGACAGGCATTTCTTGCTCCTAAACATAAGGATCACTTCACCAGAATCCCAAAACAGGATTCTAGCGGTCCAGAGGACAAAGAGCGCGGCCCGAAGGGCTGCTACACCCCGTCAGTTGGCGTTATGCGCTTTGACGCCGTTTGCGCCGTCTCTGTTGAACCACGGTTGGGGACGGTGCGAACGTGCATTCAGGAGTTGCTATCCGCGCGCAAGCTGGGCGGCTCCAACGCTCTGGCCTGCGAGCTTGGCTTAGGACGCATTGGTCCCTATCAGTAGGCTGTAGCGACCCCTATCCGGAAGCGCTCTTGCATGCTCACTAGGCCAATTCAAAAAATTAAAATATTTGTGTTGGCGCTAAACCGCGGCCATCAGTTCGTCGACGGCAGCCGTGAACAGCCGGTCGTGAAGGGTCACATCATCCAAGGTGGTCGTGGGCGACATAAGCACCATGTTATGGAACGGTGTGATCAATACGCCGCGGTTAAGCAGGTATAAGTGCAAGTAAGACTCCAGTTCGCGATCGGCGGAAGCATGCGCTTCCGTACCGTTTTGCGCGGGCTTCGGTCGAAATCCGTACTCCACACGGCATCCGAGTTGAACCACATTCCAGGGTAGCTGGTGCGATTCAATGATTCGCTGGATTGAGCGATGCAACTCACTGGCAAGCGGAATCATCCGGTCAAAGGCTTCGGCCGTTAGTACCTGTTCGAGGGTTGCGCACATCGCCGCAGCCGAAATCGCGTTGCCGGCCAAGGTTCCGCCAACGCCGCCTGTATCTTCGTAGTCAACCCCTTGCTGCAAACCCAGTTCCCGCACGACGTGGGCACTCATGCCGAGAGCGCCGCTTGGGATACCTCCGCCAATGGATTTGCCGATGGTCACAATATCCGGATCCAGGCCCCAGGCCTGGGTGCAGCCACCAACGCCCATTGAGAACGTGTGCGTCTCATCGATAATGAGCAGGGTTCCGTGCCGTCTGCTGATCGCTCTCAGCGCGTCGTGGTAGCCCGCTATCGGCAACACGATGCCCATATTGGTCATAGCCGGCTCAGCCAGGACGCAAGCAACCGACTCGTCGGCAAGCGCGTGCTCAAGTTGCAGGACATCGTTGAATTCAATGGCGCGAGTCGTGGTGGCGGGATCAACCGCAGACCCGACATTGCCTTCGCGAGGGCGTGTTTGCCCGTGGGAGTCGCGCACGGCGAACGCTTCATCGACAGTCCCGTGATAACAGTAGCTAAATACCAGGATCTTCTTGCGTCCCGTAATCTGGCGCGCCAGCCGCAATGCGCAGCGGTTCGCGTCGGTCGCCGACAGCGTAAACTGCCAGTGGTCCACCCGAAAGCGGCGGGCGAGTTCTTCCGCCGCCCGCATGCTGTCTTCTGTCGGTAGCATCATCGTGATGCCGCGACCGAGTTGCGATTGTACGGCGTACACCACGGCGGGCGGGCTGTGACCACCCATCGCCCCCGTATCACCGAGACAGAGATCAACATAGGCATGATCGTCCACGTCGACTAAATGCGCGCCGGCGGCATGTTTGACATAGACCGGAAATCCGCCCGGCCAGTGCGCCATCCATGGCATGGGGACCCCTCCCACCATCGAGCGCGAAGCGCGTTCGTGTAATGCCCGCGACCTGGGATGAAGCGCTGCGAACTGTTCCAGTTCCCTCGCCGTGAGGTGCCGCAGCCGTGCTCTATCCAATCCAGGGTGGGTATTCCCGGTGGCTGAAGATGACATGGGACTTTACCTTGCTCGGAACATCGAAAATGAAAGCGTTGACATCACTGGGTGTCGAGCCTAGAGTACAACTGCATCAGTTGTTTATTAAAGAAAAAACAACGAATTCCGTACATTTCGTCGTATCTGGCTATGTGTTTCACGGAAGAACCGCCAAATTGAATGTTTTATCAGGTGCGCGGAACGGGATGGCGAGTATCGAACGGGTCGACGGTCAATGACGACAACGAAAAAAACCGATGGTGACCAGGTTAGTCGCGGCAAGCGCGCAGTGGACGCCACAGACATAGCGATCATTCGAGAGCTGCAGAAAGATGGTCGCCTGCCGTATAGCAAACTGGGACTGAAGGTGGGTCTTTCGGAAGCGGCGGCCCGGCAGCGAGTCCAGCGACTTTTGAAGCGTGGGGTCATGCAGATTGCCGCGGTGACGGATCCCATTCAACTCGGTTCGAAGTTCATGGCCATGGTGGGCATAAAAACCACCGCTGATTCACGCAAGGTGGCCAAGGCGATCAGTGCCCTCGCTGAATCGATTTACGTCGTCGCGACGGCGGGTGCGTTCGACGTGATCGCCGAACTGGTTTGCGAGAGTCACGAGCATTTACTGCGGGTGACGAATGAAAAGATTCGCGTTCTTCACGGGGTGTCGGACACCGCCGTGCTCATGTATCTCGGTACCTATAAACACGTTTTCACGTATTCGGTAGGTTAGCGTCCGGTGATATTCCCGGGCCAGCCAGGCCTGGCACTCGTGTGCTCCATCATCGATGTCGGTTGGCGACTTCACCGGTTTCATAAACCACGCGCCCGCCAACCACGGTTTTCAGGACCTTGAT
>DATBAT010000090.1:0-2859 GCA_036271375.1 Terriglobales bacterium | reverse complement strand
TGCCACTCGCAAAACCGGAGCCATCTCTTACCTGCTGTACACCAGCTTTCCAATCAGCACCAACAACGATGTCGAAGGCCTGAAATTCGAAAATGCCAAGCCGGTGTATTTCCCACCGCAGCAGGATCGCCGCTGGTCCTTATCCGGTGAATTCGGACGTTTTTCAGGCTGGAATGGCGCGGTGTTCCACGATATCGACGGGTCGGTCGGCGGCGTCCGCGATTCCTACATTGTGATTGACAACGGGATCGCGGATGATCCTCAACACTGTCAAATCAAGCCGGACTGGAACGCTGCCGTGTGTAAGGGCGATATGGGGCGCATGCAGATTGGCGCCGGAGGTGGCGGAGGTGGCGCCAGAGGCGGAGCTGCCGCTGGACGCGGAGCTGCCGGTCCTGGTGCGCCTGCTGCTCCTGGCGGTAGAGGCGGTTTCGGTAGAGGCCCTGCACCACCACCGATCGTTCTCAGCGGCAATGGTAGGAAATTTACCGTCAGCGGGGACACCACGGTACTCGCCGGTACCGAGATTCGGGCGGAAAGCGAAGCGCCGTCCCTGACCATTAGCCTGAGGGAGCTGGACAGCGGCTCATGGGTTATCTTCGAATTACCGGGATACTCCAGCGCAGCCACGGGCACCGCAGAAACCAGTATGGACGCACTGCGCAGTGCCACCAGCACCTCGTACTACCGCGGAGAAAAGCTGCTGAGCGGCGGCGTTCAGCAGGTACGAGTTGTGTTGCGGGCGGTGGCGCTGTTGCAACTGGGCAAAGGGGTCAGTGCGCCGCGGATTGCTGGTATGGTGCCGTTGACCGCGCAGGCAATCCGCAAAATCGGGCATCGATATCTGGGAGGCGGGCTGGAAAGAGCTCTTTACGAGAAGCAGTGGCCGGGAGCCGAAGCGCTGCTGGAAGACAGCGAGAAACAGCGCATTATTGCGATGGTTTGCAGCGTTCCGCCGGAAGGCTTGGCCCGCTGGACGGTGCGGCTGGTGGCCGAAGAAGCCGTCAAGAGGCGACTGGTGCCGCGCGTGGGCAGGGAAACCATCCGCGTTTTGCTCCTCAGCCACGACCTCAAGCCGTGGCGGGAAAAACATGTGGTGCGTGGCCGAACTAAATGAAGACTACATCGCCAAAATGGAGGACGTTCTGGAAGTCTATGAGCGATCTTATGCCCGCAGGAACCGGTGGTCTGTCTGGATGAAAAGCCCGTCACACTACATGCCGATGTCCGCCCTGCCTCACCAAGCCAAACCGGGTCGCGAGGCTCGCCAGGACAACGAGTATGAGCGCCGCGGTACCGCCAACCTCTTCTGCACGGTAGAACCCAAGGCTGGACGTCACTTCACCTTCGCCACGCCGGATCGTCTGCATCCGAGTTCGCCAAAGTTGCTGTCGAACTTGCCCTCCAGTATCCCGCCGCCAGAACTATCCATCTGGTTGTGGACAATCTCAACATCCACCGTCGTAAATCCCTGACCGACCTGCTCGGCGACGAGATCGGCACTGAAGTGTAGGGCCGCTTCACGGTCCACTACACCCCCACTCACGGAAGCTGGCTGAATCAGGCTGAAATCGAATCGGTATGCTCGCGCGCCAGTGTCTCGGTCGCCGCCGCATCCCCGACCTGAGCACGTTGCAACGCGAAACCCGCGCCTGGAACCGTCGCGTGAATCGCGCCCGCGTCAGAATCAACAGGGAATTCGACCGTCGTGCCGCCCGCCGCAAGTTCCACTACAAAAGGAAATCTTCCACGCGGTCAAAGACCCAGCTCGCGCACGAATCGGGATGGGAATGGCGCTTCTGCTGGGCGCCGCCGTCGGCATCGCGGTGGGTTGGAGGCTGCTTGCACGACGGCGGCTCGTTGCGCGGCGCTGAGATTAGTGACTCCGATAAGAGCCATGCATTCCCCGAAACCCTTCTTCGTACGATACAATACGTCGTCAGGAACTATGAGCGACCCGCGGCTCGACTTGTTTACAGGTGAAACCGGTGGTATCGATAGCTGGCTAACAAGCGAAAATGCGCCACGAATATATGAGCGTTTGGCGCAACTTCCCGGGAATCCAGTTAGCCACTCACTACTAAACCAACTGCTGGCATTGTCACAGCAGCCGGGGATCTCGCGAGCTTTCTTCAATTACTACTGGTGTTCAGCCCCAGTTCATCCGTACCGCGTCGAAGATCTCGTCGACTATGACGCGAACTTCACAAAATTCGACCGTATCGAGACGATCGAGCAGTTGCGGTGGGGCCTCTATCGGATTTACGTCGATTCACTCTTGTATTTCGGTACCGTCAGGCACGGCTTCCACGTCCTGCGTGAGATGAGTCACGAGAGTCTTAATAGATTCTTCGTGGGCAAGATGTTCGATTCAGCAGGACTGATCGCACGTGGCGAAGCGATTTCCCCGGAACCAATCCCCAAAGATGACCGCTACCTCATCGGCGAGCTTGCATGCAAATCGTTCGAGCCCTCGTCAAGCCAGGATAGGGATGCTTGGTACGCACTGTACGGGGCATGGGTCGAGCATCGTAATCACGGAGGTGGCCGGATTACGTACAAAGAGTTATTGGACACCGCGAAACTGAATCCAGAGTTCGCTTCTCGACAACTCGAGCTAACGTTTATCTCTGAGGAACTTCTTGACGAAGTAATCGACGCTGAGGATCAGCTAAAGCAGAAATACGATTCAGTTAAGGGCAGGTTCGATCGCGCGAGGCCGGCAGCGCTGAGGAATACGGATCTATATCTTTCGATGGTCGAGGATCTCGACATTTATGTGGCCACAAGTATGCGGAACCGAGAGCAGTTTCGCCAAATGGCTTCCTTCTGCGACAGTATTTTCGAAGACCCATCTAT
>DATBAT010000089.1:0-6676 GCA_036271375.1 Terriglobales bacterium | reverse complement strand
TTCTCTCGCCACTGGGTTGATCCAAGAAATTCATCGACCCTTACGGCGTCTTCCCGGAGATATCGCTCGTGGTTTCGATTCGCGTCCATATACAAAGCCAGCAGCACCAAGAAATCAATGTACCGTTGTGACAATTTTTTTAGAGTCTCGAACTTGAGGCTGATATCAAATGGATCCGCGAAACAGAGGGAGAGAACGGTGCTGTTTCGTGATCCAGTAGGAATCTGCGAGAGCACGTCGGAAAAGTTGGTATTGCAGTTACCCAAAACATACGCAATCTCTGCTGAAGGCGCGTGCCGTTTTGCCCTGATCTTCAAGGCGTCTAGATTCGTGGGGTTTTCTTCGCAGAATACGTACTTGTCAAACATATTCTTGAGTTCCAAGGCACGCAGAGGAGAACCAAGGATCAATCTAGAGCTGCCCCGAATCCTGCTGTATCCCGCGCCAGCGTATAGCTCTAGGTACACGCGCTTTCCCCACTTCCCTTTCATTGCCGAAGAAAAAAGGTCTGCGTAAAGGGAAACTAAACGATGCTTTTTCTCAGCCCAGGCACCTACCTCGGGCAGAACGAGTCCATCATCATGTGGCGACGATATATCTTCCCGCGCCATAAAACACCTTATACTTCCTCAGGTATTCGCCTTTTATTCGCTCATCCGATATATCTAGTTTGGCACAAGATCTAAGAGGATTTCAATATCGACTGAGTTTCGCGAGAGATATGATTCTTAAGTGGTGAAGAGAAAGCGGAAGCCTAAACCCGACCTCGACGATGCCTTCTTTGCAAAGCTGAGCAAGGTGACGCAATTGAAAGCATTCGCGCAGGCTTGCGTCAGGCTGAACTGGGGCTGGGGCGCCCCGCCGAGGAAGTGTTCGCTGAGTTGAGGCGATCACACAAAACGAAAATAACAAAGCGTCAATCCAAGCTCAAGGAAAAATAGTCCGCTACAGCGGGATATTCCCGTGCTTCTTCGGCGGATTCTTATCCCGCTTTGTTTCCAGCATCTCGAGCGCCTGAATCAGCTTCCTGCGCGTATCTCTTGGCTGGATGACCGCGTCGACATATCCGCGGTCGGCGGCGACGTAGGGGTTGGCGAACCTCTCGCGGAATTCTTCGATCTTTTTTTGGCGGACGGCTTCGCGGTCTTTTTCTCCGTCAAGCTCGCGCTTGTAAACCACGTCCACTGCGCCTTCCGGGCCCATCACGCCGATCTCGGCGGTGGGCCAGGCGTAGTTCACATCCGTGCGGATGTGCTTTGAAGCCATCACGCAATATGCGCCGCCGTAGGCTTTACGCGTGATGACTGTCACTTTCGGGACGGTGGCTTCGGCGAAGGCAAAAAGCAATTTAGCACCATGCTTGATGATGCCTCCGTATTCCTGGATGGTGCCGGGCAGGAAGCCGGGGACATCTTCAAAAGTCACCAGAGGAATGTTGAAGCAGTCGCAGAAACGCACGAAGCGTGCGGCCTTAATGGAAGCATTGATGTCCAGTGTGCCAGCCAGGAAAGCGGGCTGGTTGGCCACGATTCCTACTGAACGTCCATTCAGGCGGGCGAACCCGACGACTATGTTTTTCGCGTAGTGCTCCTGCACTTCGAAGAAGTAGGCGTCGTCGACGATCTTGTGGATCACGTCTTTGATGTCGTAAGGCTGATTGGATTGCTCGGGGACGATCGAGTCCAGCTTTTCGTCGGCGCGGTCTACCGGGTCGGTGCACGGCTTGCGCGGCGGGTCGTCCACGTTGTTCGACGGGATGAAGCTCAGTAGTTCGCGCACCATCGACAGGCACTCGGCGTCGTTGTGTGCCATGAAGTGGGCCACGCCGGAGGTTTCGTTGTGCGTGGCCGCTCCGCCTAGTTGTTCTTTGGTGACTTCCTCATGCGTGACCGTTTTGATCACGTCGGGACCGGTGATGAACATGTACGAGGTCTTGTCGACCATGACGATGAAATCGGTGATGGCCGGCGAATACACTGCACCGCCAGCGCAGGGACCCATGATGGCGGAAATTTGCGGCATCACGCCGCTGTACATGGTGTTGCGCAAAAAAATATCGGCGTAGCCGGCGAGCGACATCACGCCTTCCTGAATGCGGGCGCCTCCGGAATCGTTGAGGCCGATGACCGGCGCGCCCACTTTGGCGGCGAGGTCCATGATTTTTACGATTTTAGCGGCGTTGGTTTCAGAAAGCGACCCGCCGAAGACCGTGAAATCCTGCGCGAAGACGAAGACCAGGCGGCTTTCGATGCGGCCGTAGCCGGTGATGAAACCGTCGCCATAATACTTCTGGTCGGCCATGCCGAAGTCGCTGGAGCGATGGGTGACGAATTTGTCTGTCTCTTCGAAGCTGCCTTCGTCGAGCAGAAATTCAATGCGCTCGCGCGCCGACATTTTGCCTTCTTTGTGCTGGCGTTCGCGGCGTTGCTTGCCGCCACCCTCTTCGGCGAGTTGGTCGCGCCGCTTTAATTCGGTGAGCTTGTGTGCGAGGTCCATGCGTGGGCGATTATAGCGGGTTGAGTCCGAACTATAATCTTTGAAAATGGCGAAGGATTTGGCAAAACACGCCGAGGCGCTGCGAGAGAAGATCCGGCAGCACGAGCATTTGTATTTCGTGATGGACGCGCCGGAGATTTCCGACTTCGATTTCGATCAGTTGACGACCGAGCTGAAGAAGATTGAGGCGGAGCATCCGGAGTTGATCACGCCGGATTCGCCGACGCAGCGAGTTGGCGGGAAGCCGCGGGAGGGCTTCGGCAAGGCGCCGCATTCTTCGCCGATGTTGTCCCTCGACAACACTTACAACGTCGACGACCTGCGCAACTGGGAGCGGCGCGTACACGAACTTACCGGACGCACCGACATCGACTACGTCTGCGAGTTGAAGCTTGACGGAATGTCGCTGGCGCTCCGCTACGAAGACGGGAAGCTGGTACGTGGCATTACGCGTGGCGACGGGACTACTGGCGAGGATGTGACGCTTAATGTGCGCACCGTGCGATCCATTCCGCTGTCGATTGCAAAAGAAAAGTTGAGGAAGACGAAGCTTCCGGCGGATTTCGAAGTGCGTGGCGAGATGCTGATGCCCAAGGCTTCGTTCCGCAAGATGAACCAGGAGCGCGAGGAAAAAGGGCTGGCGACGTTTGCCAATCCGCGTAATGCGACTGCGGGAACAGTACGGCAGTTGGAACCAAGTATCACCGCCCAACGGCGGCTCGACTACTTTGGGTATTCCCTGCTGAAGGACGGACACACCATCTTTGATCGCCACTGGGAATCATTGAACGCCCTGGAAACTGCCGGGTTCAAGGTGAATATCAAGCGCGTACTGGCAAAGAATTTCGAAGAAGTGTGGGCGTTCATCGAGGAGTGGGAAGGCAAGCGGGAAGAACTGCCTTACGAAATCGACGGCATCGTGGTGAAGGTCGACCGAGTGGGATTACAGCAGGAACTTGGGTTCACTGGCAAAGCTCCGCGCTGGGCGATTGCTTACAAATACGCGGCGCGATCGGGTGTGACTCAGGTAGAGGACATCCTCATTCAAGTGGGACGCACGGGGAAACTGACGCCGGTTGCGGCGTTGATGCCGGTTCCGATCGGAGGCACCACCGTCAGCCGGGCCACGCTGCACAATATGGACGAAATCGAACGCCTGGGAGTAAAGATCGGCGATTGGGTAGAGGTGGAACGCGGCGGCGATGTCATCCCCAAGGTGACGCATGTCATAGACGACAAAGATCACCCTCGCGGCCGCAAGGTTTTTCATATGCCGGAAAAGTGTCCGGTATGCGGCGGGCAGGTGGTGCGGACCGAGGGCGAGGTCGACCACCGCTGCATCAATGCGAATTGTCCGGCAAAGTTGCGAGAGACCATCCGGCATTTCGCTTCTCGGCACGTGATGAACATAGAAGGTATGGGCGACGCGTTGGTGAATCAACTCACCGAGCGCGGGATGGTGAAGAACGTTTCCGATATCTACCGGATCACGAAAGACAATCTGTTGTCACTGGAACGGATGGGCGATAAGTCGGCCCAGAACATTTTGGACGAGATTGAGGAGTCCAAAAAGCTGCCGCTGGAACGCCTGATCTTCGGGCTGGGGATTCGGTTTGTCGGGGAGCGCACAGCGCAGTTTCTTGCTGAACATTTCGGCTCAATGAAGACATTGAGCAACGCCAGCGAGGAACAACTATTGGAAGTGCAGGAAGTGGGGCCGCGCATCGCGGAGAGCATTATTGGGTTCTTTCGCGAGCCGAAGAATTGCGAATTGCTCGACAGCCTGGGGAAGGCCGGGCTTAAGTTCCAAGGCAAGAAAAAAGAACGCGGCACCAAGTTGGCCGGTAAGACGTTCGTGTTGACGGGAACGCTGCCTAAGCTCTCTCGTGATGAAGCTAAGAAGCTGATTGAGGATGCGGGTGGGCGGGTTTCGGGGTCGGTTAGTAAGAAGACGGATTACGTTGTGGCCGGGTCCGACGCGGGGTCGAAGTTGGATAGGGCCAAGGAGTTGGGTGTAGCGGTGATCGGGGAAGATGAGATGACGGCGTTACTGGGGTGAATTGGCTGGCTTCTTGGAGCTGGCCAGGTACTCGCTTCGCTCGATCGACAGGTCGGAGACCTGTCGCTACGTGGCCTGGGATAGACGCTCAAACACCCTCTTTCATTGCTTCTTTGACCCTCTGATACGTCGTTTCCAGAGCTTCGGGCAAGATGCGCGTTTCGGCCACCGTCGACATGAAATTCGCGTCGGCGATCCAGCGGGGGAGCACGTGCATGTGGATGTGCCCGGCTACCCCGGCTCCGGCCGCTTTGCCGATATTCATCCCCAAATTGATGCCGTCGGGGGAGTAAAGCTGGCGTAATACCCGTTCCATGCGCTGGCTTAGGACCATCATTTCGTTGGCAGCATCGGTAGGTAGCTTTTGCAGCTCGTCCAAGTGGACAAACGGGACGACCATCACGTGTCCGGAAGTGTATGGATAGGTATTTAGTACGACATAACACTGCTGACCGCGGTAAACGATGCGGGCTTGCTCGTCATTTCCTAGTTTAGGAAGGTCGCAGAATATACAACCGGACGACTTGCCGGCATTGGTGATGTAGGTATAGCGCCAAGGAGTCCAGAGGTGGTCCATCGCTGGGCAGAGTAGCAGAAGAGGCGCGGTTTCGCACCAAAGAGCACGGTCGAGATGAACGGCGTGTTACCTCCGTGTAAAGCTTGTGTAAATGACGGTTTGGCGAGGAAGATTTCATCAGAGTTTGTTTGACACTGTTTGGAAGCGGTTGCTATAGTCGAAGTGTTCCCATTGGACGCGGGTTCGCTGTTGCTTCGACCGCTGGTATTGTTCAAGTCTGCTCGCCAGGGCAGGCCCACCACAACCCTTGACTCACGCCAGCAGTCCGCTAAAAACAGCCCGCACCCGTTCACACTAGCGCGTACCGGAGAGGCCAACCTTGTTCGACGACAATAACGCCCACAACATGGATTCCGCTGTAGCAACCTCAGAACCTGATGAGGCGGTGAATTCCACCGAGGGCTCGACCGTAGAAAGCACTTCCGAGCGGCATGACGCTCAGAACGCCAGCCACAACGACGACAAGAACTCTAACTCCAGCGAAGACTTTGCCGCCGCTCTCGAAAGCTTCACCACCGAAAGCGAAGAGGCCGCTGGGGAAGACCAGGTGCTCAAGGGCACCGTCCTCAAGATCACGGCCACCCATGTCGTGGTCGACATCGGCGCCAAGTCTGAAGGCATGTTGCCGCTCTCCGAAGTGCTCGACCACGAAGGCAATTCGCGGTTCAAGCCGGGCGATGAAATCGATGTCATGCGCGAGAAGGGCCCCACGGAAGAGGGATACATCAATCTCTCCCACCAAAAGGCGCAACGCCTGCGCGCGTGGGACGAGATTGAGAAGGCCCACAACGAGAAGCGTCCGATCAAGGCCCAAGTGATTGAGCGCATCAAGGGCGGCGTGACCGTCGACATTCTGGGTGCGCGCGCGTTTTTGCCAGGTTCGCAAGCTGACCTGCGGCCGGTTCGTAACCTCGACGCGCTGAAGGGACAAACCCTCGAAGTCGCCATCATCAAGCTGAACAAGAAGCGCGGCAACATCGTGGTCTCGCGCAAGGAGATTCTGGAGCACGAGCAGAACGAGAAGAAATCGCTGACTCTGGAACATCTGGAAGAAGGCGCGATTCTGACCGGAGTGGTCAAGAACCTGACCGAGTACGGCGCGTTCGTTGATCTCGGCGGAATTGATGGGCTGCTGCACATCACTGACATGTCATGGGGAAGGCTTACGCATCCTCGGGACTTGGTGAATGTGGGCGACCAGATCCAGGTCAAAGTTCTGAAGTACGACAACGATAAACAGCGGGTTTCGTTGGGATTCAAACAGCTCACACCTGATCCCTGGCTGGATGCGGAGCATCGCTATCCGGTGGGCGCGCATGTGGGCGGACGCGTCATCAGCGTCACCGACTACGGCGCGTTTGTGGAACTCGAGCAAGGCATCGAAGGCCTGGTTCACGTCAGCGAGATGACCTGGTCGAAGCGTATGAAGCATCCCTCGAAGCTGGTGAATGTCGGCGATCAGGTGGAGTGCGTGGTGATCAGCGTCAACCCCACCGAGCGGCGGATTTCGCTGGGCATGCGGCAATTGGCTTCGAATCCCTGGG
>DATBAT010000088.1:0-2327 GCA_036271375.1 Terriglobales bacterium | reverse complement strand
CCGCGCCCGCTATTACTTATCCGTACGGTTACTACACTGGCGTTCAGCCGGACTATAACAACAATGCAGCCGATAATGGTGCGTCGGCGGCGGCTGATCCTACAGTCGAAGCTACCCAGGAGCGGCTTGCTCAACTGGGTTATTACAACGGTGCAGTCGATGGGATTTTCGGTCCAACGACGCGCGATGCGGTGGCAAAGTATCAGATCGACAACCAGCTAGATGTAACCGGGAGTCTTTCACCGGACACGCTGCAGTCACTCGGAGTGCCGCCGGGTCCAAACAATTAACAGATCCGCACTTACTCGATGAGAATCGCACATTGGACGGCTGGGTTGGAAAGACGAGGAGCAATAGAGGTGGGCGCCATAGCGGCGCTCACTTCCAGCTCGTTAGTCGGAGCGAAAGTTAAATGAAAGGCATGAAAGAGCCACCTGATTCTTCCAAAGCGATTGTGGATGCGGCCGACAGCGCCGCGTCATCAAGCAGCCCTGGTCTAACAAAAGCAGAATATTATGAATCGAATTATAGAAGCGAATTTTCTCCCAGCGTCTCTTGAAGAGGCCAAGGAGAATCTCAACCTCGCGAGGGAGAATGGAGGATATTTGCAATGGGGAACATCTGGTTGATTACGGGAAGCGGGAACGGTTTGGGACGGGACATCGCCGAGGCGGCGCTGGCCGCCGGCGACAGCGTAGTAACCGGAGCGCGTCGGACGGAAGAACTGGTCCCTCTGGTGGCGCAGTATGGCGAGCGGGTGAAGCCGGTTACGTTGGAAGTGCGCGATGAGGTAGCGGCAAAGGCAGCCGTGCAGTTGGCGGTCGACACCTTCGGTCGACTGGATGTTCTGGTCAACAATGCCGGTTATGGGCAGTTTGCGCCATTCGAGCAGATGAGTGCGGAGGACTTCCAGGCGATCGTGGACACATGCTTTTACGGCGTGGTGTACACAACACGCGCCGCCGTGCCGGTGATGCGTAAGCAGAAAAGCGGTCACATCTTTCAGGTGTCTTCGGTCGGTGGTCGCCTCGCGGTTGCGGGTAATACGCCGTATCACGCGGCCAAGTGGGCTGTGGGCGGTTTCAGCGACGCACTGGCGATGGAAGTTGCGCCGTTCGGGGTCAAGATCTGCACACTCGAGCCGGGAGGTATTCGAACCAACTGGGCAAGGCGCGCTGGTCAGAATGCGCCGGACCTGTTGCCGGACTACGAGGTCTCGGTCGGTTCGATGCTCAAGATGTTGCGTAGCCTTGAAGGGCGTGCGGAAGGCGATCCGCGGAAGATCGCGGACGTAATTGTGCAACTGGCAAATAGCGACGACGTGCCGGTGCGGCTGATCCTGGGTGTAGATGCGGAAAAGCGGGTGCAACAAGCTGACGCTGCGCGTGCGAGTGAGGCCGAGAAATGGCGGCATCTCACTGTTTCAACGATTTTTGAAGATGGGCGCTTCGACAGCCGGTTGTATATGGCAAAGAGCGAAATCAATCCCTGAGTGCTGAATCCCGAAAGGAGCACGAATATGAACATACGCACGAGAAAAGAATCCCACCTTCGCACCATGGCCGCGCCCCTGACCTGTAGATAACATTCTCCAACCAGATGAATACGATCCTGATCATCTACGCTCTTACCATTTTACTGTTCGGCTTCGATTCGAACTCAGGTCATGACTCAACCCGGTTCCCGCGCTGAGATCCAGCCGAATCGCGTGGAGGACGATCGCCGATAGTGTAGGCTTGGGCATGATTTCGTTCGAGCCCTAGTTTCGAGAACGCCATCAAATAACCATGAAGCTGCGCTCAATTTTCGATCCCTCAAACTCCCGCTCAGAACGCGGACGGATACCCTCTGAACTTTAGGGTATTGGTTGAGAAGGAGTCGCCGCGTTGATGAAAAACGTTTTTCTTATTGGTCTCTTCCTCGCCGTGTCCGCTGAATTTGGGTGCAGGAAAGCGTCTGCACCGTCGCAAGGTCCGCTGCCGGTCAACGTCGTTTCTGTCGTTGAGAAGGAAGTCAACGAATGGGACGAATTCACTGGGCGACTGGATCCGGTTGAATCGGTCGAGATTCGGCCACGCGTGTCTGGATATATTACCGAGATTCATTTTGAGGCGGGCGCGATCGTTAAAAAGGGCGACCTCCTTTACGTGATCGATCCGCGCCCTTACAAGGCGGATTTTGATCGGGCAGCGGCGGAAGTCGATCGCATGGATGCGCAGCTCAAGCTTGCCGAGATCGAACTCAGTCGCGCGAAGGAACTGCGCGGCAAGGCGACGATTTCCGCGAGCGAGTTCGACCAAAAGGCTGCTACCTATCAAGGTGCTGCC
>DATBAT010000087.1:0-3370 GCA_036271375.1 Terriglobales bacterium | reverse complement strand
CGGATTGCCAATCCATCCGCCGGTTTCGTACAGCGGCTTTCCGATGGGAAATTCCAAACGATTGCGGCCGCCGAAATCGCGGACCACTGCGAGCGACACGCCATCTGGCGCCCAATCCGCCCACTGCACCTGCTCCAAAACTTCTCGAGGCGCTCCGCCGGAAAGCGGCGCACGCGCCAACGTACCCATCGTCACCCATGCACCGGTGGCTTTGCTGTTGAGCAGGACGGCCATCTCCGCGGTCGAAGAAATCGACATCAACTGCGTGTGACCAAGCCCCATCGATCGTGATTCCGGAGCTTCCGGCCGCGCGGTAAAAACGTCCAGCGGATTTCCCTGCCATGCCGCGCTATAAAGAATCGTCTGACCATCGGGGGCGAAACGCGCCGAACGAATGCTGCCTCGCCGAAAAGTAAGCTGACGATAAACCGGTGGTGGAATTGGCCCCGTCGAAAACAAAAGCTTGCCCGCAAATATTCCCGCGGCTAAAGCGACTGCGATACAAACTCCAAGAATCATCGCAATCGGACGACTCTTCTGCGAAGTGGTCGTGGTACGAGTCACCGTAGTGACAGACGAACTCGATCCTGTCGTTTCAGAAACCACCGAGGTCCGCGACGTATCGACCGACCGCTGCACCCGCTTCAGGTCGGCACGCATTTCGCCCGCGGTCTGGCAGCGCATGTCGCGATCTTTTTCCAGCGCCTTGTTGATAGTCTCTTCGAGCTTCACCGGCAGGCTGGGGATGATCTTGGTGGCCGCAGTCGGCGTGCGATTGAGAATTGCCTCCGTGATGACCGCCGAAGTTTCTCCTCGAAATGGCAACAACCCTGTCGCTGTTTCGTACAGCACAACTCCAAAAGAATAAAGATCGGTGCGTCCGTCGAGTTCCTTGCCGCGCAGTTGTTCAGGCGACATGTAGGCGACGGTGCCCACGGCTGTCCCCGGACTCGTCAGATCAAGATTGTGAGCGTCGCCGATGGTCTGCGAGTCGGCGCTGGCCGGCTGACCGGCGCGCGTGATTTTCGCCAATCCAAAATCCAGGACTTTGGCATGACCACGATCGGTCACAAAAATATTTGCCGGCTTGATGTCGCGATGGACAATTCCCTTGCTGTGCGCGGCATCCAGCGCATCGGCGACTTCAATGCCGAGAGTCAGAATTGTCTCCAGTTCAACCCGACCTTTTTGGATCAAGTGTTTCAGCGTCTCGCCGCTAAGGCACTCCATCACAATAAAGGCCTGGCCTTCATGCTCGCCAATTTCATGGATCGTACAAATATTAGGATGGTTCAGCGCCGACGCCGCCCGCGCCTCTCTACGAAATCGCTCCAACGCCTGGGGATCTTTGGACGCTTCATCCGGCAAAAACTTCAGCGCGACAAACCGGCCGAGCGCCGTGTCTTCCGCCTTATAGACAACGCCCATCCCCCCGCCGCCAAGCAGTTCCACAATCCGGTAGTGAGAGACCGTCTGTCCAATCATGTTTGGGAAGGCTATGTTTGAAACTAAAGGAAATACGACCCGCCATCTTAAAGTTGATTGGGTGGCGAGTCAATTGGCTGGAGGGGCTAGCCGGTGTGGTAGCCACTTCAAGGAAGCGGGAAGCGAAGATTTATTTTGCTAGATTTCGTAATGCTGGCGATAAATGGCGCTTCATGCTTTGCACAAGTCCTGATCATCTCCGGTAATGCCTCAATCAGCATAAGGGCCATCTCGGCGCCGCTGTAGTTTCCAGAAGTAAAATAAAACTCGCGAACTCTATGTTCCAGAACGGCAGCGCGTTCCAGTTCATTAAAGCGAATGCGTTTGTCTTTCGTGACCAGCAACCAGCCTTGTTTGCCTACAAATGGCAGCCACTCAGTGTCTTCCGTGCCGGGAGGAAAGTGGCTCCCGTGACGCTCGTGCTTCACGCCACGCAGGATGAGCGCGCTGAGGATGGGTTTGCAGTTGTGAAGATTTTCGTCGAGATACAGAACGAAGTCTTCAGGCGGCGACGGCCGTGTTCTGCTCCCACCGGATTGCTTCTTCGATTTGCCGCGGCTTGACGCCATATTCAGAGGCGAGGTCGTCGATGGATTCCCGGGCGTTGAACCTGGAAGCGATCACCGCAGTCGAGATGCCCGTCCCTGCAATTACCGGCTTGCCAAAACCTACTGCCGGATTGATCAGGATCAGCCTGGGCTCGTTCTGCGTCCGCTCCATCACAAATGGATAAAACTTGAACAGACCTTTGGGATCGCGTTCAATGCGCTCCAAATAAAACTCCATCACGCCAGGAATCAGGATCTGCTGATCTTTGGAGAGGTTCATGACGCGTCCCAGGTGCTCGATGAATAAATCGCGCCGGTCGGTTTGGAAGGCTTGCTCCAACAGAGGATGCTTATGTTCCACATACTTCGCAAGGGTTACCAGTGCCTTGCGAACTCTGGGAATCTTTACGTCATAGATCGCGCGCATGCTGCTGAGCATGTGGCACTCCAGCAGATTGGTAAACGATAGACGGGCCGGCTCGCTCTTCGCCAGCCTAACCAGCGGATGGACAGCGCCTCCCCCATGCACCCAATACCGAAGCGTGTTGAGCGGCACGCGCAGGTATTGCGCAGCCTCGGAGAGGCCGTAGATTGGGGTTTCCATCATGCTGTGAGCAATTGTTTTCATCGACAAACCAACCACCATCTCCCTAGGCTCTCGGCACAGGCTTGTCGGCTAGCGACCAACGGGTCACTGGCAAATTCTACGAGTCAGTCGGCGGCATAGGCATGCCCGACAGAATGGTTCTCTTCTGCTTCTTTCTGCCGTTCCGTCTGGATTGCGGTCAGTACGGCAGCCTGTTTCCACAAAGGCCAACTTTCGACCTTACTTGCAGCCGCTTCTACGAAAGCCCAGTGTTGCTTGCTACGATCGTCTTCTTGTTTTCTGAGATCTGGCATCTGTTCCTTCTCCGTCTTGTACAGATTCGTGTTCCTCTCGAATCGCACCGAGTTCACGATCAAGATAAGATGCAGGGAGCATAGGTGTCCTCGGTCCGAGGTTTTTGCTTGTGCTCCAGTTCGCCTTAGCTCCGCCACTCTTCCGTTCTAGGGCATACCCAGAACTTAAATCCATTGAGAAAAGATCCAAAAATCGTCTGGGACCAATGCCAACAAAAGGAACCAGAGGAATCTTAGAATCAATCCCCTGATCATCTGGTTTTCTGCGATCCTGGTTTTTTCCAAGCCTTATCGCGTCACCGTGCAACTCAACGGCACGGCTCTTGGGATATGGCTCAATGTATACCACACGGGAAATTCCTGCGGCTATGATATGTCGGGTACAGTTGTGGCACGGAAAAGCAGTGGTGAAAAGTGTTCCCGTTTTGGAACTTACG
>DATBAT010000086.1:0-5595 GCA_036271375.1 Terriglobales bacterium | reverse complement strand
TTCGGCTCAGCGGTGATTTTTAGAATCTCTCTCAACTCGCGTTGCACAATCTGCACGATCTCGCCATCCTCCAGATCGAGGACGGCTTCATCGCGAGTGCCTCCCAGGAAGCAGCGAATCACGGCGCGATCTTCCGGGGCGCGACAATTGAACTTATTGTGGACGAAGGTTGCCGCCAGCAGGCGTTTGCCTTCGCTTCGTGGCGCCAGCAGCCCGAAGCCCGGTGGCAATGCTGCTCTCACTTCCCGCCCGTAGCCCAGCGCTACCGTCACCGACGAACTGTATTCGATGGATCGCAATTCGGTGGCAAGATCGGCGCTGGTACTTTGCAACATCTCCGCGGCGGACTGTGAGGGCACGGCGACAATCAGCGCGTCGAAGGTTTCACCCAAAATCATCCAACCCGCGTCGGTCAGTTCTACCGTTTGAACACCCGCTCCGCAGCGGACGCTTGCTGGATCCAGTTGCTTTCCGATGGCGTCGCTGATCTGCTGCATTCCGCCCTTCAAGGTTGTAAACAGCGGCCTCGGCGAGGTGCCTGCTGATTTCCTGCGTGCCGCCAACATCGCACGGCTGAAGCTTCCGGTTGTCTTCTCCATCTCGGTAAAGCGCGGCAACACGGCTTTCACGCTCAAGCGCGCCGCGTCGCCACCGTAGATTCCGCACAGCAGAGGATCGATCAACCGGTCCACGATCTCCTGCCCGTAGTGTCTCGCCACCAGTGCGGCCACCGGCTCGTCATCATTCGATGCGTAGGGTTTGTGGAACCACTCGCGCGCCATGCGCAATTTCGTGGAAAGAGAAAACAGAGGCGACGTAAGCACCGGCAGAATCTTCGTCGGAACCATGAACATCAGCCCATCAGGCATCGGCGCCAGACGGCCCTTTAACAGGATGTAGGTTTTTCGCGTGGAGTCGTTCGATCCCATCAACTGATCGCCGAGTCCCAGCTCGCGGCAGAAATCGGCAGCCCAGCTTTTTTCGGTGAGAAAGGAATCTGGCCCAGCCTCGATCAGGCAGTCGTCGATAATCTCGGTTCGCAACACGCCGCCAAGCCGCGAGCCAGCCTCGAGTAGCCGATACTCAATCGCGGCCCCGGCCAGCCGCAATTTTTCCAATGCATGAGCCGCCGCCAAGCCGGAGATCCCGCCACCGATAATGGCGATTCGTTTCATAGCGCCAGCTTAGTATTGTAGAGACGTAGCTCCGCTACGTCCCGGCAGCGGCAATGCCCCTAAGTTCCGGGACACTCCCCAGACGTAGCCGAGCTACGTCTCTACACACCATATCCACGGGAGTTCACGATTTCCGCCAACGCCGATGTCAACCATGGCGAATCATTCAACGACTCGGCCCGGGACAATGTGATCCCGTGCCCCCTGGCAAATTCTTGGAAACCGATATCGATGTCGTACAAGATTTCCACGTGGTCGCAGAGAAATCCAATGGGCTGTACGAATACTGCGGAGTGGCCTCTGGCTTTGAGCGCCAGAATAGTGTCTTCAACCGTGGGGCCCAACCACGCCCCTCCCGACATGCCCTGACTCTGAAATGCGAAGCTCGAATCGTCGTCGTTCAATCCAACGAACTTAGCAACCCGCGCGGCGGTTTCTTTTGTCTGCAACTCGTAGGGATCGCCCTCAGCGATGGTTCGCTGCGGAACGCTGTGCGCCGTGAAGACTACGGGAACTTTCGTGCCAGCGTCGGTGCAGGCCTTACTCCATCCCACGTTAAACTTTTCTGCAAACGCCTGAATTAATAAAGGATGGTCGTGCCAGGATTCGACGAAATCGACGGCGAACGGGGGCTCGCCATCGCGGCTTAGCGCTGCACGATAAAGTCCTACGCTGGTTCGGGAATTTTGCGGCGCGAGACAAATGACAACGGCATGGGTGATTCTGTCCGCCGCCATGGTCTTGATCACGTCGGCGATGAACGGTTTCCAATTGCGCATGCCGACGTAGACCGGCATGCCGAGCTTATTGGAGAGTAACGTTCCTTGCTGCAAAGTATGGCAGGTCAGAGGAGAACACCCAATCAATCCGTAGCGGTGTTGCACTTCTGCAATCACTTCCGGCGCCAGCGGCCGCCCGCGCGTGATCTGCAAGAGAAATTCCGGTATCTCTTCGACCGCATCGGGGCTTCCATGCGCCAGCAGGAACACAGCTTTTTTCATGCGCGCACCAGAGAATGTTCCTGAACAAAAGCGGCCAGGTTCTTGACGTTTTCGACGGGCGTCTCCGGCAGAATACCGTGGCCCAGATTAAAGATGTGCCCCGGTCGTCCGCACGCACGGCGCAGAATTTCCTCCGCGCGTGATTTCAATTCCTTCCAGTCGGCGAAAAGCAGCACGGGGTCGAGGTTCCCCTGCACAGCTCCCTGCATGCTTAAACTTTTCCAGCCTTCATCGATCGGTATGCGCCAGTCAACTCCGATCACTTCCGCCCCGGTTTGTTTCATCGAAGGCAGCAACGCTGTGGTGTCGGTGCCGAAATAAATTACCGGGACGCCTGATACCTGAATTCGCTTTACCAGTTCAGTGGTCCACGGTTGCACGTAGCGAACGAAGTCTTCCACGCTCAGGCATCCTACCCAGCTGTCGAAGACTTGAATTACGTCGGCGCCGGCGCGCACCTGCTCGACCGCGTATTCGGCAACCACGCTCACCAGCTTGCGCATCAAGTCTTCCCATGCGGCAGGTGACGAATACATCATCTTTTTCGCGTGGAGATAATTTCGCGAACTGCCGCCCTCGATCATGTAGCTCGCCAGGGTGAACGGAGCTCCACAAAATCCGATCACCGGAAGCTTCTCCCCGAAATGTCTTGCCACCAGGGCCACAGCCTCGGAGACATACCCGAGGTCGGCGGCCCGGTCGGTGCGCAGCGCCGCAATCGCCGCAGCATCCCGCAGAGGTTTCTCAATCACCGGGCCTTCGCCGGGCGAGAAATAAAACGGCAGCCCCATTACCTCTAAAGGAAGCAGCAAATCCGCGAAGATAATCGCGGCATCGACCCCAAGAAATTCCGCGGCGGTGATTGTGACTTCCGCTGCGACTTTGGGATTCTTGCAGATTTCCACCAGTGAATATTGCTTGCGGACCGCCCGATACTCGGGCATGTAACGCCCCGCCTGGCGCATGAACCACACCGGTGTGCGGTCGACAGGCTGCGCCTTGCAAGCTTTTACGAAACGGGAATTCGGGGCGGACATGAACCACTAACTGTAGCATTTCCGCCAGCTTTTCTAGACCAGTGGCTCGATCTTCTGCACATGGATTTGATTGGTATTCAAATCCACCTCGCCGGTGACGCGCACTTTCTGCCCGTTAAACTGCCTGGCCTTTTCCTGGTCGTCGAGCTTGTAAGAAGTCGTGTCCGAAACTTTCAGCACGTAGGTGTCGCCATCTTTGCTGATGGACCCGGTTACGGTGTGCGCGGTGGGAGCATTCTCTTGCGCAGCTGCGCTCGGAGTTTTCTCGGCGGGGGTGATCTGCTGGGCCGATGCGAAACCAGCAATCACCAGGAGTAGAACAAGGATCTTCATAAGTTCACCATTCCCTTTGGATGTGTACGCCAGCCTCAGCGTTTTCCCGAGCTGAAAACCAGCAAATCCGCACGCAAACCTCGGCTCCCGGCCGGGGCGAAATAAAAGCAGAGGAGGCACCAAGAAAGTATCCTAGCCCGCGAGCCGATTCCGCTTATGATTGGACGAAACCAGCAGAGGTGATCTCTCCATGGCAGCGAATCAGGTAGTGCTCTACTTCGACCGGCAGGAAGACGCCGTACAGTTTACCCTGGCCGCCAGCTCGGTGATTTCTGCCGATGAACCAGTCAGCAGTGAAGAAACGGTGGCTAAAGTCGCGCAGAAAATGAGCAAAGCTACGCGCATTACGACCGAAGGCTCGATCTCCAAGCGCTAACGTAGAGACGTTGCTCCGCAACAGTCGTCCAGTCCGCCAGTCGTTGCCAAGCACCAAGTCTTAGTCCGACCAGACCTTCGGCTTGCGGTCCCAGCGGTGCGCCTTCAACTCTTTCAACAGCCCCGCATCCAGCCCACCCGCATCGCTCGCCTCGATGTTCTGCCGCACGTGCTCCGGCTTGCGCATGCCGATAATCGTCGTGCTGACGTCAGGGTTCGACAAAATGAACCGCAGGGCCATCTCCGGCAGTCGCATGCCAGAGGGAACAATCTCGCGAAGCTTTTCGACGCGGGGAATGGTGTTGGCCAGATTTTCCGGACCAAAGTATTTGGCCCGCCAGTCACTTTCTGGAAAGCGGGTTTCGGCAGTCATCTTTCCGCCCAGACTGCCTTCGTCGAGCGGGACGCGCGCGATAACGCCGATGTTGAGCTCCCGGCAAACGGGAAGTAACTTGTCCTCTGGCGCCTGATCGAAGACGTTGTAGATCACCTGCACCACATCGACAAGGCCGGTGCGAATTGCCTTGATACCGTTCTCTGGCTGCCAACGGTTCAGGCTCAGGCCGAAATGTTTGATCAGTCCGTCCTTCTTCAACTTCTCAACCGTGCTGCGGAATTCTGGTTCGTCGGCCCAGCGGTCGTCCCACACGTGAAACTGCAACACGTCGATGGAATCGGTGCCCAACTGCTTAAGGATAAGGTTGGCGTATTCGAAAACGTGGTCGGCGGGAAACACATCGTGATAGGACGACTGCGGCGCGGGCGGCCACTGCAGGTCCTTCGGAGGAATTTTAGAGGCGGCAAATAGCCGCTTGTGAGAATTCTTTGCGATCAGGCCGCCCAGCAGGCCGTCGCTCTTACCGTCACCATAAGCCCAGGCCGAATCAAAAAAGTTGCAACCCAAGTCAGTGGCGAGTTGCAGCGCCGCGACAGATTGGCTGTCGTCTGAATCAGTCCACTCCCCCATGCCCCACAGGCCATAGGAAATGTCGCAGACCTCAAGTCCGGTGCGGCCCAACGTACGGTATTTCATGAATGCTCCCTTTGATTAGTTGCTTTAGTGTAGCGCGTGAGAAGTTGAGTTGGGAACGCAAGGTCCGTCGGCTCCGCTCGGGATGACACGTTAGTGATAAGGCAACCTACGTTCGATTTTGCGCTGTCATCCCGCGCGGAGCCGAGGGACCTTGCGTTCCCAAGTATGCTTATTTCATCTCGCGGTAAAACTTCTGCAACACATAAAACGCCTGCTTCTTCTGTCCCTTGTCGGAAATCAAGCCCTTGCGATTATGAAAATCCTGCACCCCCGCCAGAAACCGCCGCGGAGAGCGGAAATCCATCAGCACCCAGGGCGACATTCCGGCGAGCGATGGCGTCTTCTTTAACGACGGCAACTGATGCCTATAAAGCCCGGCCTGGTACTCCTCGCTGAAGCGAGTCTGCTCGTCACCGTGTTTGCCGTACACCGCACCGCCGCCAAACTCGCTCATGATCAGCGGTTTGTTGAAGCTGGTTTTCCATGTGGTGTGGTCGAGGTCGTCGGGTTTGCCTTCATACCACCCCAAGTATTCATTCCAGCCGAGGACGTCGAGCACCTCACCCAGCGGGTCATTCAGCAGGCGCGTGTTGGCATCTACTTTTGTCCAGTTGTTCAGCGCCGAGGTGATCAGCCGCGTG
>DATBAT010000085.1:0-10762 GCA_036271375.1 Terriglobales bacterium | reverse complement strand
GAAAAGCCGCAGATGAAATACCAGGGCGCGACTGCTTGGGTAGATCCTGAAAGCGACATGCTACCCGGAGCCAACAAGCAGTGGTTCACCACGCAGGGCGGAGTTTGGGCGAAAGGGAATTCCACTAACGTGGCGTGGACGTCGGTTGACGCGCCGCTGATCACTCTCGAAGACATCAACCGCGGACTCTGGCCGGAATCCTTGCAAATCCGCAATGGCAGCCTCTTTTCGTACGTGATGAACAATTACTGGTACACCGACGCGCCGGCGCAGCAAGGAGGGCGATTTACCTTTCGCTACTCGTTGACCAGTGGAGCGGACGTATCCGAAACGCAAACGATGGCTCTCGCCAGCGAACAACGATCGCCGTTGACGGCGATTCGTCATTACAACATGGGCTGGACTTCGACCCTGCCGGATACAGGAACTGGATTTCTCAACGCGTCCCCTGGCGGTGTGAATATATTGACGATCCGGCCGTTGAAGGACCGCGACACCTACCTCGTGCGGGTGCAAAACACAACCGCCGGTGAATTGCAGGCGACCGTTCAGTTCCCTGCCGTCACTTTGAAGGAAGCATTCTTAGGTTCGGTTCTCGGGGAACGAATCGCTCCAGCGGACTGGACACCGCATCAGGTTTCGCTGCCGATGGGACGGAACGAAATCAAAAGCCTGGTGGTAAAGATAAACTAGCCCGTCGTACTCAGAAGCACCGCCGCGGCCAAGCCGACGGCGATTCCTACTTTGGCGTAAATTCCAACGCGTTCTTGGAAGAAAAGAACGCCGCCCAGGACGACCACGCACATGCTTGCGCCCATCCCCAGCATGAAAACTACGCTGCCCGGTATGCCGCTCGACAGGGCGAGTCCCATGAAGAACTGTCCGCCGATGCTGGACAAACACATGAGCGAACCGATCACGGCGTTAGCCCGAGTAAGCTTGTGCCGTGTTTTGATCAACCCGAGCAAACCAAACACAAAACCGCCGAGATACCAATACACGAGGTAGACCGGCGTGTATTGTTGAGCGAGTCCCCTGCCCGCCAAAACGCGTAGACCAAACACGCATGCCCCGTTCAACAGGAACGCGGCAAACATAGTTGTGACCCACATCTTCACGTTTGCGTGCGCGGGGACTTCGCCCCCGGTTGAAACTTGTCTGCCCTCTTTCTGCTTGTCCTTCCATAAGAGCACGATCGACGCGACCACCAGTCCAAGTACCAATATCTTGGCCAGCGTAACCGCTTCGTGATAGATCAAGATCGAGAGCACCGCCGGCACAACTGCCGAAAGATTTAGGAAAATCCAGCTACTGGTTAACTTTCCAAATTGCAGCCCGTACAGAAATATTCCGAATGCGAGAATGGCGATTACGCCGAAAAAGATAGCGGTTCCGCTCACCATTGCCGGTGGCACCAGCGTCGCCTTTTGCACCAGGCTGACGTAAAGGCCCATCAAGATCGAAGAACCGCCGAACACGATGAGAGAAGTGTTGAGCGGCGTGCAATCGTAGCGATCGGACAGCTTGCTTAGAATTCCCGTCATTCCGATGCTGAGCATTGCGAGCACTGCAAACAGATATCCCAAAAACATGAATTCTCCTTGGCCGGCCTAGCGCCACAACGATCGCAACTGCTCAACGACTATCTTTTCGAAGCCTGAACGCAAAGAGCGGCGATGGTGGTAGCGAAGCGATGCCCCACCGAGATCAGGGAAGGTGGCGGCCTCGTAGCCACCGAGCAGCAGATCGCGGTCCAACGGAATGTAGCTTTCGCAGCCATTGGTGTAGGCCAGCATCATGTTGTGCTCAGCAAGAGCGGCCTTATCCAGCAGCAGTTGGTACTCGGCAAACAGTTCATGAGTTGTCGTGAGCAGCGACCATTGATTGCCGATTCGTAGTAAATGCGCATCGAAGCGTAGCGGGCGCTCATCACCTTGCTCGACCTTTTGCAGAAGGTCACGCAGACACAACACCGTGTCCGCCATCCACCAGGCCTTCCCTTCCATGGGTTGGACGTCGTCCGCAGCGCTCGATTCAGTTTGGCTTCTGGCGAGGGCAACGTCGTCCTGCATGTCCCATAACTTCTCATCGCTGAAATCCATTTTGCCGTATCGCAATGCGAGACGCTCTTCCGCCTGGCGCAACACTTGCGCAACTTCCGATTTAGCAGGCAACGTCTGCAACGGCAGTTCGGTGTGGATCGAAGTAATCGTGAATTCTTCCAATGGGATGGATTTGCTGTTCAACACTGCCTGGAATGCGGCTTCAGCCAGGACTTCCCCCGCGTGTTCGGCGGCGGAAATTCCACCGCGCAGAGGATCGCCGTTGATGTTCGCAGCAAACGCCTGACCGAACATTGCAACTACATCATTGCCAAACCGCTGCTTGAGCTTGTGCGCGGCGAAACCGGGAAACTCAGCGCTGATTTCTCGACTCGCGCCATGAATAATCACGGGGTGCGCGGCATGGCTAAAGAGGATGGCGACAGCAGTTCCATCGAGCCTTCCAACGCTTAACACATCGACCCATGGAACGACCGGTCCAGCTGGATTCGGCTTCATGACCACGCCCTCGTCGGTCGCGGTTCGCCGGTTGGTACCGATGTGTACTGGAGCGCGCCCTGCGCGCAAGACGACGTTTTCGGATTTTGCGTCAGCCTGGGCGACCAATTCTGCGAGTTGTGAAGCGAGCCCATCGCGCCACGTTTTGCCTGGACCCAATATCCAGCGCGGGCCCAGCACGCTCCACGGAATGGTGAAAGGGCCGGAATGGTTGTGAGTGCAGTGCACCAGCACCAAACCAATTGCCGTTCGCCTCGTAATGGCGTCGCGAATTTCGTCCGCTAGAACGAAATCCATGCCAATGAGATCCAGTGAAAGGATTGCCACCTTCTGCTGGCCATCGCTGAGCACCAGTGCGCGGGCGTAGAGTTCGTCGTGAATGCCTGTGCTGCGCTGGATCGTCCCCAAAGTCGGAGCGCCAACTGGAGGTGTAATCACAGTCTCGGCTGCTCCGCCCGTCAATTGTGTTTGCGCCAATAGTTTCCCCCTCAGTAGCGGATGCGATCAACCGACCCACTGCCCTCTTCCACCACTATGTCGCGATCCAGTTCGACGTCACGAATCGCATCAACCACACCGCTCGGCCAATAAACTTTCACGTCCGCCTTCTTGTTAGTCCCCAATCCAAAATGCACCCGCATGTCGTTCTGCGACTGGAAGCTGCCGCCCGTATGTACCCAGTCCACTTCCTTCAGATCACCTGCTGTCACTTCAATGCGCGCGCCGATTCCCCCGCGATTGGAACGTTTGCCCACGGTGCGGACTCGAAGCCAATGATTTTCCGTGCTAACAACATTTCGAATCAGCGTTGGCGTGTCATCCAGATTGGAAACAGCAATATCCATTCTTCCGTCGTTATCGAAATCGGAAGCAGCGGCGCCACGCCCTGTGTGCTTTTCCAGCCCGGAAAGGCCGGTTTCATCGCCCACGTCGCGAAACTTTTTCCCTTCCTCGTTCTGAAGTATTAGCAGACGTTGTTTATAACTGGTGGAATCCTTGAAATACCCATCCACCTGAGGAAACAGGTGGCCGTTGGCGGTGAACAAATCCCGGAACCCATCGTTATTGAAATCGATGAACATCGTTCCCCAACCCATGTAAGGATGAGTTGCGTAGTACAGTCCGGCTTCGCGGGTAACATCGTTGAACATGTTTCCCTGATTTTTGTAGAGCGTGTAGTGATCGTCGGAATATGTCGTAATAAAAACGTCGGGCTTGCCATCGTTGTCGTAGTCGCCGACCGCCAGTCCCATGTTGGCTTGTTCTGTGCCGTCGCGACAGCAGGCGATGCCCTTCGACAAAGCATCTTCCTTGAACCTTCCGTTCCCTTCGTTGTGATAGAAGTAGTTGAAGCAAGCGTCATTAGCTACGAGAATGTCGGGACGCCCATCGCCGTCGAGATCCTGGAACAACACTCCAAGCCCGTAATAGCTCTCTTTGTTCGCCACGCCGGCGTCTTCCGTAACTTCGGTAAACGTCCCGTCGTGATTGTTGTGATAGAGCGCATGAGGCGCGCCGCGGAATCCGCGCGGGCCGCAGAACGTAGGCAATGAACGGTAGTTGCAAAGCGGTTGGTAATTCTTTGCGGAATCTACATCGAACTCTACGTAGCCCGCAACGAACAGATCGACCCAACCATCGTTGTCGTAGTCGGCGAAGGCCGCACCGCTATGCCACGCATTGCCGCCACCAACGCCGGCTTTCAGCGCTATCTCTGTAAAGGTTCCGTTGCCGTTGTTCTTGAATAATTCATTGCGCCCGAAATTGGTGACCAGAAGATCGGTGAACCCATCGTTATTGATGTCGGCGGCGGCGCAACCTTGTCCCCACCCCAGCCCAGCAACTCCAGCTTGTTTCGTGACGTCGGTGAACTTGCCGTTGCCGTCATTGCGATAAAGATAATTTCTCTGCGAACGTGGTTTGCCTGACTTGAGGTCCTCGAGGGTAGAACCATTTACCACGAACAGATCTTCAAGGCCATCGTTGTTGTAATCGAGCCAGCAGACCCCGGTTCCGTTAACCTCGAGAATTGATTTCTTCTCTGGCGAGCCGTCGACGACTATGCCATTGATTCCGGCCTGCTTGGTTACGTCGATGAAACTTGCCTTTGGAGTTGGCTCCTTAGTGGCTGCCAGCATGGCGAACGCGAACAACCCGACAGAAGCCGTGGCAGAGATCTTCTTCATCTGCTTGTCCGCATCGGTTTGGTGTCATCGAAGGCATTGGGCGCCATCTCGAAGGTTTTGCGCCGCAAATCCTGCAGCTCATTTTTCCTTTTTCGAAAGGTCGCCAGCATTTGTGCGGATTCATCTTCCTTGCCGGCACGTTTGTATAAAACTCCTAACAGGAAATACGTGTCTTCCCAATCGGGATCAAGCTCGCGTGTCTTTTCCAGGAGTTTGAGGGCTTGCGTATCATCATTGCGATCGTAAGCAATCTTCCCCAAGTGAAAATAAGCGGGTGCGTAGTTCGGACCAACTTCCGCTGCTTTCTTGAAGCTTTGTTCAGCCAGATCTGGATTGGTTTTCAACTGAAGAATCCCGATTTGCAAATACGCCGGAGCCTGATTGGGATCGAGAGCAAGAACTTTCTGGAATGCGATCATCGCATCTGAATCTCTTTCAAGCTCTGCAAGGCAAAGGCCCAGGGATTGTTCGTATTCAAAATTTTTCGGCTCGAGTTCTGTCGCCCCACGAAGAGGTTGCAACGCATCCGCGCTAGAGCCGTTGGCCATCAAAGAGATTCCCAGCAAGTAGTTCAGCCGTGCGCTCGCGGGGGATCGAACGATTCCTGAACGTAACGTAGTGATGGCTCCAGCAGTGTCCCCCGCCTTGTGTTGCGCGGCGGCGAGGTGACGCACATAGTTTTCGTTCGCCGGATCGGACATCATCACCGCCTTCTGAAAACTCTGCACCGTCTCCGGTTGCTGGCTAAGGTCCTGAAGCACACTGCCAAGAGCGTCATGAAAATCAGCGCCTTCGGAAGTGCCCAAGGTCAGCGCAGTTTGAGCAGCATTGACGGCACTCTCTATTTGCCTGGCGGCCACCAACGCCATCGCGAAATAAAGTTGGGCTTGCGGATCGGTTGAATCTATCTGAGTTGCACGCTGAAGGTGATCAACCGCGGTCGAATCTCCACTCCTAAGGAGCAATCGTCCTAACCCGAATTCTGCGGCGAATAGTTGCGGCTGCTGGGCTAGTGCCGTTCGATAATCGTCGATAGCGGCCTTGCTGTCGTTCAGCCGCTCGTTGGCCGTGCCGAGATATACATAAATCTCGGGTCCAACCGCCGTTCCTTTAGAAAGAAAGTCACGAGCCGCGGCAAAATCGCCGGCCTGCAACAGAGCCATACCCAAGGCAGCATTGGCCGCGGGAAAGTCCTGGCGAAGCTTCACGGCTTGCTTTAAACGAGTCGTTGCGGTTGTAACATCCCCGGTCGCAAGCAGCGCCGTTCCGAGTTTGTAATACGTATCGGCCCGCTTGTCATCGCGAACCAGCGCAGCTTCCAGCGCTTGCTTGGCTTCAGGGAAGTGGGACTGCCGCAGATAGACGCTCCCCAGCAGGTTGAAGTAAGCCCATGAATCGCCTGCGGGAGCGGCGGCCGATTGCAGTTTTTCTAGTGCGCTGTCGTAGCTCTCCATACGGTAATCCAGGAGCGCCGCGAAATATTTCCCCGGGAGAGTTTGGGGGTGAAATCTTAGTCCGGCTTTCAACTCATTCTCAATGAGGGTTATCTCAGCAGTGGGCTCCTGCGGATCCAAATCATGGTCCCAGATGTGGCGAAAAACAACATCCAGTTTTTCTTTGTTGGCGGAGCAATCGTAGGCGAGACCCAATAGGATGCTAGCTTCGACGCTGCGATCCTGCTGAAAACTGATCGCAGCCTGTTTGCAGTCGTGCTTACCAAGCAGGGCCAATCCAGATGCGAAATTCCGGCTTACAGTCTTGCCGACGGTAGCTGACGCTCCGGTCCCTTGTGCAGCGCTAACCACCGCGCCGCACAAGAGCAAAATCGCAATCTGGATTGGCTGGCAATTACGCATTTTGTGCGCGGGTTGCCCTGCTTACCCCCTCGACATGTCGTCGTTTCCGTCATGGCTATTATCGGCCTCAACGGCATTTGTTAAAACACAAGCCGCAACGCGAACTGAAGTTCGCGGTTTTCCAGGCGTGTGCTGGTGATGGTGCCAAACGTAGGCGAGCCAAATGTTGTGCTTGGGTCGCCCAAAATTGTGTGGTTGGCGAAATTAAACGCTTCCGCGCGGAATTGCACGTTCAACCGTTCGGTAATGGCCGTGTTTTTGACCAGCGAAAGATCGACGTTAGTAATTCCGGGGCCGGTGATGGATCCGATGCCCTCGTCGCCGAAAGCGAAGGGCGCCGGCGCTGCAAAGGCCGAGGTATCAAACCACTCGTCGGAAGTCTTAGGGCCATTGTTCGGGTTGTGAACTAGATCAGGAAGTTTTGCGCCCTCTCCCACGTTCGGGTTGTCGAATGGCAACGTCGCGGTTACCGGCTGCCCAGATTGGACGGTGACGATAGTGGCGACCTGCCATCCTGAGATAAGTTTCCCAACTACGCCATGCGTGTCCCCCAGGAAAGCTTGCTTGCGGCCGAAGGGCAGTTCATACACGCCGCTCAGCGTGAAACGATGGCGAGCGTCGGCTGACCACAAACCACGGTTGGCCCGCCGGTTGTTGTTGTCCTGCAGATCCGGCACGCCTGCGCCCGTCTCGGCAGTCTGCGTGTCAGTAATCGCCTTCGAATATGTGTAAGCTCCGAGCAGCGACAATCCTTTCGAAAAGCGCCGGTCGAGCCGGGCCTGAAGTGCGTTGTAATTAGCGTTCCCGATCGGCTCGTTGCCAGAGATCGTGGATACATTGGTGTAAGGACGGCGCGAGTCAACGTCCCCCGGTCCCGGCCGAGGCTGATTGGGCCATGTGCGAGCCCAGAGCTTCGAATCCTTGTTGCCGACGTAGGAAACATCCAGAACCATTCCCGCGCCGAGGTCACGCTGTATGCCAAAATTCCATGACTGCAGATAGGGCGTGCGCGAATTCTGCGGGATGTAAGTAAACTGCACGCCGCCCGGAGGCGATCCAGCGGTCGGATTGTTCCAATCCCAGCTGTTGTAGTTACTGGTGTTCAGGAAGCGGTTGTAGAAGCTGACAAAAGGCGGATTGATGCCCAGGAAAATGAACTGGTTGAACGGCTCCGGCTGATAGAAGATTCCGTAGCCGCCGCGAATCACTGTGCGGTCTGAACTGCCAACACGATAAGCGAAGCCAATCCGCGGTGCGAAGTTGTTGCCGTCGGTATTCGCAATCGTGCTGCGCGTCGGGGAAATGCTGGACGGAAGCGAACTGTCGCACGGACGAACCGGCAGGTCCGGCGTGCAAGGTCCGGATAGTATCAGTGACGCCTGCCCGCCGCCCGGAGGAAGAATGATGTTGGATATGGAATTATTTTTTGAAACCGGCCAGGGCCGCCATTCGTAACGCAATCCCAGGTTCAACGTCAACTTCGGCGTGATTCTCCAATCATCCTGCGCCCACGGCATGATTTCCCACTGCCGGTACTGCGGGTCAAAGAGTTCGGGGGAGAGCTCAAAGTTCTGCGGAATCCCAAGCAACATATCCGCCATGGGATATCCGGTGAACGAACCATCGAAAACATATAAGCCGTTTCCGATAAATATTTCGGGGAAAGTTTCGTGGTGGCGGACGGTTTGCAGCCCCATCCGAATGAAATGTTTGCCGCGCACCAAGCTTGCGCTGCCCGCGTATTCGTAACGTTCGCTGAACCACTGGCGCGGTCCGAAGTGGAAACCGCCGAGCGTTCCGAAGCCCGGAGTGATAAATGTCGGAGCATCGGAAGCGCGAGTGTCGCTGGCCACTCCGTTGATTCCCAACACATCGCGCGCAATATCCGGCGTGGTGTTGGCCGTGTTCTTGTTCACAAACTGCTTAAACAGGTTATAGCCCACATGCGCTTCCACGATGGTCGAGGGATTGATGGTGTCCGTGACCTGCAAGCTGAAGTTGTGGTTGCTATTGAATTGATGAATGAAGAAGTTGGGATTGGTGGTGGTCGGCGTGTCGTCGATCTTGTTGTAAGTGTAGTGCGAAAACAGTTGGAGCTTCTTGCTAATGGAATGGTCCACCCGGCCAATAAATTGGTTGATGGTGTTAGCCCTGGTTCCCGAGGTTACGTAGTTGCTTCCAAGGCCAGGACGGTTGGGCAACGGAACATACGTATCGAGGTATCCCGGCATCACGCTCAAGATATCGCTCGACGGAATGATATTGCCCGGATACGGGTTGCCTGCCGGATCGTGAATCTGTATGGGTTCTGGCAAGCTCAATAGCTCCGAGAAATCTCCATCGTGCATCGCCTGCGTGGGGAAAGTGTCGAACAGCGTTGAGCTGCGATGTTCGCGAAAGCCTTCGTAGCTTCCAAAGACGAATGTCTTGTCGTGAATGATCGGTGCGCCGAAAGTGCCGCCGAACTGGTTACGGCGCAGCGGAAGCTTATCTCCGCCGGATTGCTTGGTGAAGAAATTGGTCGCGTCCAGCTTGTCGTTGCGCAGAAACTCGTAGACGGTACCGTGATACTCGTTGGTACCCGACTTGGTCACCATGTTCGACAGGCCGCCAGCATTGGCGCCGAATTCCGCCGTGTAGTTGCTGGTCTGGACCCGGAACTCCTGAATAGCATCGACCGAAGGATTGAAACCGTTGGTGCCGTGGATCCAGTCTTTAAAGGAAACTCCATCCAGCAGATAGTCGTTATAAACGTCGCGCATTCCGTTTACTGACACGTTGCCGCCGCCGATGCTGGTGGTTTGCGAATCGATTTTGACCGCAGTAAATGTCCCACCCTTGGCCAGAGTGACACCCGGCGCGAGCAACTGAAGTTGCAGGAAGTTGCGGCCGTTCAGTGGAATCTCGTTGACGACCTTCGTTTCAAGCAACGTGCTGACCGATGACTCCGAGGTCTGCAACGCGGTCGCCGAGGCGGTTACGTCCACCTGTTCGGAAACCGCACCAGGAGCAAGCAGGAAATCGACGTTGCGTATCGCCTGCACTTCCAACACAACCTGGTCGACCAGTTTGCGCTGAAAACCCTGCTTCTCCGCCGTTACCTGATAGGTCCCGACCTGCAAATTGGGCAGGGTGTATTGGCCGACGTCATTGCTGACTACAGATTTGGATTCCCCAGTGTTGACGTTCTTTGCGGTGATACTGACTCCGGTGACCACGGCCCCGGAAGCCTCCGTGACCGTACCGACAATTCCCGATTGCTGCGCGAACAAGCCAAGCGGGCAAAGAAGCATCAGCAAAAAGAACAAACCATGTTTTGGGGAAAACATCTGGGCAGCTCCTGGCGATTATTGATGAACGATTATCATGTGCACAATATTAGCCATTGCCGACTATTGTCAAGAAAAAACTACTTATATGATCGATCATCAATCATAATACTGAAACGGGTTAGGACTTCGCCAATCGATTATACTAACAAGCCGCGGAGGTTCTCCCTTCTGTTAGAGGATCTTTGGGCGGCAGAAATGCGCGGATATACCGCTAATAGCTTTGCCTGTGAGATTGGCGTCCGTACACGGAACAGAAATGCCTTTTACTTTTCAGAAGAAAAATAAGAAGATTCTGCCGGCAGAAACCGCGACCAAGAATTCATCAGTAGGAAGACCTTAAATGCCACTGAACGCCACCAAGCTGAATACCCAACCCGCCCGCCATCAAGTTGCCGACAAGATCCGCGAATCGATTTTGGACGGATCTCTACTACCAGGGGAGCGGCTGGTCGAGCGCAAACTGGCGGATGCTCTGGGAACCAGCCAGTCCGCGATCCGCGAGGCGTTGATTCAGCTCGAACTGGAAGGGCACGTCAGCAAGAAACCGAATTCCGCGACCTTTGTTACTGACTTCAGCCAGCGAGACCTGGAAAACACGCTTTCCGTCCGCCGCGCCCTGGAAGGATTCGCCGTCGAAGAAGCAGCCCGGCTTTCCACTCCTGCGGACATTCAACGGCTGGAAGAACTTTTCCAACAATCGCAGGCCGCGGCACGGGCGCGTGACTTCCAGAAATATATTCGCGGCGATCTCAGTTGGCATATTGCCATGTGGGAATCAACGCACAATGATTGCCTGGTCGATACGCTTCGCCGAATCGTGGTTCCCC
>DATBAT010000084.1:0-1814 GCA_036271375.1 Terriglobales bacterium | reverse complement strand
CATTTCTCGCGTTGTCCCAAGTCTGTATAACGCCCGGGAAATGGGGCACCTTCCCGACTTTTGAGCGACAATAGAGCCTAGTGGCTCCTATGAAGTGGCTTCGTGTTCTAGCGGTCGTCGGCGGCATCCTAGCGTCGATTTCCGCATCTGCGGAAGTTCTTAAAATCACCGTCAACGACACCATCCAGCCCATTACTGCGGAATACATCGAGCGCGCCCTCGCCGAGGCGCAACGAAATAACGACCAGGCCGTCCTGATTGAACTGAACACCCCCGGCGGCTTGCTCGATTCCACCCGCGACATCATCGAAAAGATCGTTTCCTCCCCGGTGCCCGTAATCATCTACGTCGGTCCCAGCGGCCGACGCGCGGCCTCTGCGGGCTTCTTCATTCTCGAAAGCGCCGATGTGGCTGCCATGGCCCCGGGCACTAATACTGGTGCCGCTCATCCAGTGCTCGGCAGCGGCGCCAAGATGGACGACGTCATGAAAGAGAAGATCGAGAACGACACGGCAGCACTGATGCGTTCGGTCGTCTCCAAGCGCGGACGCAACGTCGATATCGCCGAAACCGCCGTCCGGCAATCAAAATCCTTCACCGAGGCCGAGGCGCTCTCGCAGAAGCTGATCGACTACATCGCGTCCAGCGACGAAGATCTTTTCCGCCAACTCCAAGGCAAGACCATCAAGCGTTTCGACGGAAAAACGATCACGCTGAATCTGACAGGCCAGTCGGTTCGCGTGTACGACATGACGCTGAAGCAGCGGATTCTCGGCTATCTGATGGACCCCAACGTCTCGTTCGTCTTGCTCGCCATCGGAATGCTGGCGTTATACGCGGAGTTCAACCATCCCGGAGCCGTCATTCCCGGAACGGTGGGGGTCGTGTTTATCCTGCTCGCAATTTTCGCCCTCAATCTATTGCCGATCCGCTTCGCCGCCTTCGCCATGATTCTTGCGGCGTTTGTGCTGTTTGCTTTCGAAGCCAAATTTGCCAGCCACGGAGTGCTGGGGCTCGGCGGCATCGTCACGCTTACGCTGGGGGGGCTGCTTCTGGTCGACGGCCCCGTCCCGGAGATGCGCGTGCATTTCCTGACTGCGGCTGCCGTCAGCCTTCCGCTGGGGGCAATTACGGTCTTCCTTATGACCATCGCTCTAAGAGCGAGGGCCAACAAAGTCACGACGGGCACACAAGGCATGATCGGCGAAATCGGCATGGCCCAAACCAATCTCGATCCGCGCGGTAAGGTCTTCGTTCACGGCGAAATTTGGGACGCACTTGCGACTACACCGGTTGCCGCAGGCCAGCGCGTTGTCGTGAGGAAAGTCCACGGTATGGAAGTCGAAGTCGAAGTTATCGTGGAGCGAAGGCCTCTTCTGGCCACAGCCTCGGAAGAATTAAGATACAATCCGCCGCAGTAGTCAGCTTATCGAAAGTGTTCTGGAGGTAGGTATGCCATTTGGATTCGGGTTCCCGACCGTCGTGGTTGTGATCGCGCTGCTCTACGCCCTAAGCTCAATCAAGATACTGGCGGAATATGAGCGCGGCGTTATCTTTCGCCTGGGCCGTCTGCACGGCAGTGCCAAAGGCCCAGGGCCAATTCTGGTGCTCGCACCCATCGACCGCATGGTACGCATTTCGCTGCGCCAGGAAGCTTTAGAAGTCCCTCCGCAGGACATCATTACCCGCGACAACGTGACCCTGAAGGTTAATGCGGTCATCTTCCTGCGCGTCGTCGATCCGAATAAAGCAGTAGTCGAGGTATCCAACTACGCCTACCAGACCTCGCAATTCGCTCAAACCACGCTGCGCTC
>DATBAT010000083.1:0-11446 GCA_036271375.1 Terriglobales bacterium | reverse complement strand
TTTTCTGCGGTCGAGAAGAGCAAGATCTGGAGTCGCTGGAAGGCGGGGCAGTCGCTTCATGAGATCGGGCGCGCTTTTGACAAGCCCCACAGCTCGATTCGGTGTTTGCTGTTGCCTCGCGGAGGTATACCTCCCGCAGATCGTCGCCGCTCGCGTGTTTCGCTCAACTTGGCAGAGCGAGAAGATGTTTCGCGAGGAATTGTTTCCGGATTGCCGCTTCGTGAGATGGCTCGAAGACTTAATCGAGCCACCTCCACGGTGAGCCGTGAGATTTCTCGCAACGGTGGCCGTCCGACCTATCGCGCCCATGCGGCGGATGACCACGCCTGCGATTCAGCTTTGCGACCGAAGAAGTGCCTGCTGGCCGTCAGTCGCAAGTTACGCAACATCCTGCGAGTAAACTGATTCTGGACTGATCGCCCGAGCAGATTTCAGGATGGCTAAAAATTCAGTTCTCCGATGACGCGAGCATGCGAGTGTCCCACGAGACGATTTACCGCAGCCTCTTCATTCAAGCGCGGGGAGTACTGAAAAAAGAGCTGATGGACCACCTGCGGTCGAAACGGCGCATGCGCCGTTCGCGCCACGCAACCGTCAGCGGTCAGATCGTCGATGCCATATCGATCCGCGAAAGACCTGCGGAAGCGGAAGACCGAGCGGTTCCTGGTCATTGGGAAGGCGATCTGCTGAGCGGCGCCAAAAACAGTTACATCGCGACGCTGGTGGAACGCCATTCACGCTTTGCGATGCTGATCCGGGTGCGGAGCAAAGAAACGGAAGTTGTAGTCGCCGCCTTGAGCCGGCATGTTCGCAAGCTCCCCGCCACGCTGAAACGCTCGCTGACGTGGGATCGCGGACTGGAGATGGCGAAGCACAAGGACTTCACGGTAGCTACCGTTGTGCAGGTTTATTTCTGCGATCCGCAAAGCCCCTGGCAACGCGGCACGAACGAAAACACCAATCTGCTCTTACGGCAATACTTTCCGCGAGGCACCGATCTGTCCGGCTACTCTCAAGAGCAACTCGACCAGGTCTCGCTGCTCTTGAATCAACGACCGAGAAAGACTTTAGGATTCCAAACTCCTGCAGATAAACTTCAGGCAAGTGTTGCGTCGATCGCCTGAGCCGACAGCGCCAGATTCAACGCATGCACCCTATGCACATACGCCCCGCTCGACGTCTTCACCACCGCCACAATATAAATCGCATTTCGCGCGCGATCGATCATGAACCGAGCAATAATGTCGACTTCTTGCTGTCGGCGATGGCAGGCGCCTTCCCTTTTGCCGGCAAGGCGCTATCCCATCCTGCGAGCGGCCGCCGACCGGCGCATCATGGGAAAGCATCTCAACAGCCGGTTTGTGACCGTTCTCGGCTGGGTTTTTCTGGTTCTCATTACAGGCGCGGCAATTGCCGCCATTCCTCTCATGGTCCTGACGCATAGTGGGACGCCTTAACAGTCGCGCGGTTGATCCCTGGGACCGGCATTCAATCCGCTGCGGGAGCAGATCAACGATCAGTTTGGAAGCCGATGCGCTTTTCCATACCGCGCTTCGTCGGGACGGCCTTTCTTCAGGCGCTTTAAAACATCGGCGATTGTGAACTGGCGGCGCGCAGCCTGTCGAGTTCCTGCCATTCCAGAGGAAGCGCGACCGGGGTTCCCGGCCGGGCGCGCACAGAATAGGCACCGATCGCCGTGACTCACAAAGCGCAGCGTTATTGCGGCTTCGCGCCCGTGGGAAAGTCCTTCGAGAGCGACTTGACTATATCCCCAGGAGGATTTCCACCTTTGCAGGTCGGATGACCGAAGCCACTCGGGCTGCTGTTGTTCGCCCAATCGAGGATCATGTTGTCATTGTGCTCAGGCGACGGTCCCATGGACACAGAATCCAGTTGCAGTTTATGGCGGACTTTCCAGGCCATTATATGGTCGGCGCACGAGGTATCCCCGCTCAGACCAAGGCCGCCGATGATTTTGCCATTGTGGTACAGGGCGAGTCCGCCGCCAAAAACAATCACGCCGCCAATGGCCTTGCCCACCATGGGGTCGTTGGAAGTGCCGAAGGAAGTCGCCGGTCCGAAGACGGCCATGGCGTTGGGAGGCGCGCTAGTAGTCAAGCTATACAGACTCTGCCCAGGCTGCGACGCGGCGAAAAGATTCGCGGTGGAAAGCGCGTAATCTGAAGTACTCAGAGCGTTGGCGGTTGATGCCTTTTCGGCGGCAATCACACGGCTCCCGGGCCACTGCTGGCCGCGTTCTGTCCCGCTATAAACGATGGAGCACACAATCCCGTCGCGGTTTACAACGACGGCCCACTCTTGGTTGCCCAACCCACTGTTTTCCTTTGCGCCTTCCTTGACCACCGCCCGCAACTCGTTTTGCAGTCGTCCGGCGTCGGGTAGCGAAGGACAGTCGGGCTTACCTTGTGCTCGGGCTGGCACGGACAGCGAAAGCGCGGAGCATGAGAGCAGGAGTACTCTCGCGAAGTTTTTGGAGCGGAACGCCATGGTGACCCTTTCCCCTACTGAAGTTGTCGCAAATAGGCGACGATGTCGCGAAGTTGTCGCCCGGAGAATTGTGTAAGGTCCGGCATCTGCGCCTCGGGCTTCAGCGACTGTGCGTGGGTGATCCATGCCTCGAGGTACGCTTCATTATTCGGATACGAATTGCCCGCAATCATTTGGCGGCTGGCGAAATGCGTAAGATTGGGCGCCACGCTTCCGCCGGCGAGTGTGCCGCGAACTTGGTGACATGAAGCACACGGGCCACTGAGAAAGAGCTGCTGGCCATTCTTGGCTGCTTCAGTTTGCGGTTCGGCGCCGGGTTTCAATTGCCCCTGAATCCACGCCTCATAATCTTCGGGGCCCTGCGCCACCACCAGCAGTCTCATATGGGCATGTTGCGCACCACAATATTCGGCGCATGTCCCGCGGTAGGTTCCGGGCTGACTGGCCTCCACGCTGATGAAATTAGGCATGCCTGGAACCAAATCGACTTTCCCGTGCAGGGTCGGCACCCAGAATGAGTGAATCACATCGCCCGAACGCAGTTCGATGTTGACTGGGCGTCCCACCGGGATATGAATTTCATTTGCAGTGATGAATTGCTGCGAGGGCTCCCCGAGATAATGAACTTCCCACCACCACTGATGCCCGATGATTTCAATCTCTGGATTGGACTGCTGATGATTCCCCGCGTGCATTGGAAAAGCCGACATCAATCGCAGACCCAGAACGAACAGCACACAAAGGACGATCAAGGGAAGAACCAGCCCGCCACCGAGCACCCAACCGTGACCGCCACCGACGTCCACCGGAGCGTGCTCCGCAAGACTTCCGCGCCGTCGAATAAATGCAATCGAGAGAAGCACCCACATGAAAACGGTGATCGCCAGGAAGAGAATCAACATCAGCCAGGACATGTGCGCGATTTTGCTCGCTGCTGGCCCTTTGGGGTACAGAGTGGATTGCGGATTGTCGCAACCGCTTGACCACAACGCAAATAGGGCGCACAGAACGGCGTTGCTGAGATTGATCTTTTCTGCCATGGGCACCATTCGTTTCAAAAGCTCCGCTTAGTGGGCTTGATAAATGGCGGGTGGCGCGACCTGTTCGGCCGCTGGCATGCTGGGCGCATCGGGCTCCTGCGAGGTACGCATGGATTTGATGTAGGTCACCAGTTTCCAGATCTGCTGCTCTGGTATCTTCCTTCCCCAGGACGGCATGCCGTTGCCGCGCCCGGCCGCGATCGAGTCATAAATTTGGTCGTCGCGGTCGCCAAATATCCAGACCGCATCGCGCAGACTGGGGCCCATTCCGCCTCCTGCGTGTCCACCATGACATCCGGAACAGTTGTACCAATTGAAAAGTTTGTATCCCTCCTGCAGAGCCACAGGATCGTTGGCGAACGGGTTAGTTCGGAAGAGAACGCTTTTCTGAGAGCCGGGAACTGGTCCCACGGCTGCAAACACCGGCGACGAAGCGCCTTCGCTCGCTTCAGCCGAAGAGTCGGCGTGACAACCGCTCATGGCGATCACTATCGCCAGAATGACAGTACCGAGGAATTGGTTACGCATGAGGGGACGCCTCCTCACATTGCACCTGCGGCGTTGCTAGAGTCGGTATGGCATAAGAATCCAGCAGTCGGGAAATCTCAGCGCGTCGGCGGGTGATGAACGCGTTTAATTTTTCGAGTAGAGTATCGTCACCGGGCCGGACGCCCATGGAAATATCAAACGAAAACTTCAGGTTTTGGTCAGAAGGCGCCGGGCAAACCGTTCTGACGTCCAAAGGTTCGGTGGATTGTTTGGCAAAATATCCTCCGAGCGGCCCCCAAACCAACGCCACATCCACATCTTTGTTAGCCACGGCGTGAATGACGTTGGCGGCGGGATTTTCGTCCGACAACTTTCCAAAAATATTGAATCCCTTCAGGTTGCTGACCAGCCCACGCTTCAGTAAGGCGGAAGTTGTCGGCAAATGATCGTCATTGTCGCCGGTGATCTGAACCCCAATACGTAAGGCGTGCAGCCGCGGATCGTCAAACGAGCGAATCAACAGATCGCGGTCGCGGCGGGTCACGAATACGTAAGTAGATCGGTAATAGGGAATTGTGGCGCGGGCGGATTCGATGCCGGCCGGCACTTCCATAATCACGTCGCAGACACCGGCCTCCAGTGTATTGCGAAAGAATTTGTGCCGCTGCGGAGACCAAGTATAGGTCACCGCCATTCCCAGATCGTGCCCCACCATCTGCGCCAGCGCGTTTTCGAATCCTTGTTGCTGCTGATTCGAGTACGGCAGGTTATTGGGATCCGCGCACACCCGCAACTCCGCCGGGGCGGCACGCAGGGCGGACGCCCATAACAAGACGAGCAGAACGAATCTAGTAGCCGAAGACATACAACACTCCGCCGGGGGCAGTCACTTGCTTGATTTTTTTCATTGCGCCAACGACGCCGAGGGCCGCGTAATCGTCGTCGGTCGAAACGCTGGGCAGCGCCACCGCGCCCATCCATCCGCCAATTCCGGCATAGATAGCCACGTATTGTTTTCCGTCAGCGCCAAGAAATGTAACCGGGTTACCGATAATTCCGGAAGCCAGCTTCACTTGCCACAACACATTCCCATTGCGCGAATCGACCGCACGGAAATGGCCGTCCATGGTTCCGTAGAAAACCAGATCCCCGCTGGTGGCCAGCACGCCGCTGTACACCGGGAAATCCGGATCCTTGATACTCCAAACTTTTTTGGCGTTGGCCACATCCCAGGCAATTAATTCGCCTTGGTATCCCCCGGGGCCCGGATACATCCGCACACTGGCTCCGAGGTACGGCGTACCGGCGATGTAGTTCACGTCCTCGCCGGCGTAATCCATGCAGGTGTTGTGGGCGGGTATATAGATGTAGCCGGTCTTGGGAGAAAATGCCGATGGAACAAATTCCTTGCCACCGGTAGACGACGGACAAACTCCCATGGCGTAGTGATTGGTGTGGGGACGTTTGTCCTCATTTCCAATGGGCATCCCGGTTTTCAGGTCATAGCCGCTGGCCCAGGTGACCGGCACAAAATTTTCCGCCGACAATACTTCGCCGGTCTCTCGGTCCATCACAAAAATAAAACCGGTACGGCCAGGATGAATCAGCAGTTTCCTGGTGCGTCCCTGCCAAGGCATATCGACGAGCACGTTTTCCATGATCTCGTCATAGTCCCAGCCATCATGCGGCTCAATCTGGTAAGCCCACTTGGCGTCGCCGGTTTCCGGATTTCGCGCCCAAATCGTCACTGACCACTTGTTGTCGCCGGGCCGCATGTCATCGTTCCAGACTCCCGGATTGCCGGTGCCGTAATAAATGAGATTGAGTTCGGGGTCGTAGGAAATCCAGCCCCAGATGGTCCCCCCGCCCATGCGCCACTGATCTTGCGTCCAGGAGGTCACTCCTAAATCTTTACCCTGATCTTTGGGATAGAAGGGTTTGAAATTCGCGCCAATCTTGGCATCGGCATCGGGTCCGCTGCTGTAAGCGCGCCACAGAATTTTGCCGCTCTTAAGATCGAGGGCGGTCAGCTTTCCGCGAACGCCCAGTTCGCCCCCGCTGTCGCCCACCAGCACGACATTTTTCACGATCAACGGCGCCATCGTTATGGTTTCCCCTAAATTGGTATCCCCCACGGTGGTTCTCCATATCTGCTGACCGGTGTTCGCATCGACCGCCACGGTTTTGGCATCCAGCGTGTTGTAAATGATTTTGCCGTCGGCGTAACTGGCGCCTCGGTTGACCGTATCGCAGCACGCGATCCCCACCGAACGCGGGTCGGGATTCGGTTCAAACTTCCACTTCATCGGATAGTCTGGTTTGGTGAGGTCCAGTGCGATCAGATAGTTTGGAAATGGCGTGACCACGTACATAGTCTTGTTGACGATCAGTGGGCCGCCTTCGTGCCCGTGCGGTATGCCCGTGGACATCATTCCGGTGATATGCAGGTTTTTCACATTTTCCGTGTTGATTTGTGCCAGCGGGCTAAAGCGAGTATTGGCGTAGTCGCCGGATGGCATGACCCACTCGCCTGTAGGAAGTGGCGAAATCAAGTGAACTCCGGGCTGCCAGCCCGGAACGTCGTTGGAACTGCCCTTGTTGCTCTGTGCCGGCGACTGAGCCGCCAAAACCAACGTCAGAAACGAGAAGCTCAAAAGTCTCATCACGGTCGCTCCAACCTCGTGTTATCGCAACGTGTACAAATATGCTGCCGCATCGCGAGCCTGCTGGTCCGAAAGTCCTAACTTGGGCATAGCCGTGCCGCCCTCCGCAGACGGCGGGTCCTGTAGCCACCGAACCAGATTCTCCGGAGTGTTCGGCAATTCTCCGGCGATCATTGTTCGTCGGCCCCAAAAATAAAGCGGCGGGCCTACCACACCATTGGCGGCGTGAATGCCTGGAATGGTGTGGCATGCGCCACAACCATACTTGGCGATGACTTTTTTCCCCTGCACCGCGTCGCCGCCAGTGTCAGGGTAATAGGGGCGAGTCATGCGCCCACCGTTGCAGCCCAGCAGCAGAGCCAGAAAACACAACAGCAACGTCGCCCGGAAAGCGCGCATTAATGTGCCCTCACACACAAATTGAGTATGGCCGCAGGCAGGCCAAGCAGAATGATCCCCACTCCCAGGGTGAAGCTGATGAACACCCCTGCGAACGCCATATACTCGCCGCGACCACGCGACTCACTACGAGAAATGGAGCGACTATCGGAGAGATCCCGCCAGTTCCGATAAGAAATCGCCCCGGCTGCGATGGCTGTGAGGAACAGCAGAGCCGTAACTACGAAATACGCAATTCGGAGAGAGGGTTGCGCATGCGACACGCCAGATTGGTCGCGATCCAAGCACACTCGCCAGGTGATGACGATATCGACCAGACCCAGCGCAATCCACGACGCCGCCGAGCCGGCGAATCCGAACCACAGGCGTGTCGGCGATACTTTTGGACGAGTGTCAGTCTCTGCGTTCATGGTTCACAACCTTGGCCCCAGATACAAAATTGCCACCACGAAAATCCAAACGATATCCACAAAATGCCAATACAGTGCGCCCACGTGGTAGGGGCGATACGGAGCCCGGTCGACCGGCTCGTAACGCCTCAAAAAGAGAATGTAAATGAGCATCAAAATGCCTACGATCAAGTGCGCGGCGTGAAAGGAAGTGATGGTATAGAAAATGGAACCGTAAGAATCAGTAAAAGGCGTCAGGTGTTTCCAGTGATCGTGATACTCAAATCCCTGCAACACCATAAAAACCAGGCCAATCAAAACGGTTATCCCCAGGGCCACTCGCGCATTCTTATAGCGCCCTTGTTGGAGCTGCTTTTCTCCCCAGTAAATTACCAGGCTGCTGACTAAGAGCACCCCTAGCATAATGAGCGCGAGGCTCAGTTGGGGCGGCCTGTCGATCCTCCATCGGTCTTTGTTATTTCCCAGCATGAAGTAACTGGCGAACAACACGATGAAGAGGAAGGCTTCCGTAAGGATGGTCAGCAGGATTGCGTACGAACCACGTTCGGTCTCCAGTGGCAGGCCAAGCTTCGGATCGGGAATGATCGCGCCGTTCACGCCAGTTTTTTCTCCGATTGCGGCCAGATCCAATAGCAACTTGCGGATATGGTCGCCAACAACCCAACTAGCGCTACCCACATCCATTGATAGACCAAAGCCACGAATAGCAACAACAACGCCAGTGCAAGCAGCAGCGGACTTATCGTGTCTTCAGGCATTTTCATGATGGACTGCGGTGTGGCGTCTAGCCAACTGCTGGAAATCGTTAACCGTCCTTGATCCAAAACTCGTTCATTGTTCGGGTCGTATTCTTCGTCGTGGTCATCCCACAGCGGATGACGCGAGCAGACCGTCGGAATGTGCACGGTTCCGTAGGGAGCCGGCGGAGAATCGGTTTCCCATTCCAGCGAATCGGCATTCCACGGATTCTTGCCAGCCAGCGCGCCGCGACGATGGCTTTGGAAAAAATTCACAATGCTCATTAGGATTCCAATTCCAAGGATGAATGAACCCACCGTGGCAGTCATATTCAAGCCATCAAGGCCCAAGCCGGCGGGATAGGTATAAACGCGTCGAGGCATGCCTCCCAGTCCGGCCAGGTGCATCGGGAAAAATCCCAGATTGAAGCCGATGAACATGAGCCAGAAGCTCCACTTCCCCAGTGTTTCGTTGAGCATCCGCCCCGTCATTTTTGGCAACCAGTGGTAAAACCCCGCGAAAACAGGGAAGACGTTGGCTCCGATCAGCACATAGTGCAGGTGGGCGACGACAAAATAGGTGTCGTGTACTTGCCAGTCCACCGGAACGATGGCGGTGAAAATTCCGCTCAGCCCGCCAATCACCAGCAGTGCGACGAACCCTAATGCATAGTGCATCGCGGCCGTTGCCACAGGACGCCCGGTCCAAACCGTGGCGATCCAACAAAACACTTGCACGGCACTAAAAATCGAAATGGTCATACTTCCTGCGCTGAACAGGCTCATTGCCATCTGCGACATCCCCACCGCGAACATGTGGTGCAGCCAAACTCCGAAGCCCACCACCCCGGTGAGCACGGTAGACACGGCCACATATGGATAGCCAACGATCGGTCGTCGCGAATATACCGGGATGATCATGGAAGCCATGCCAGTCGCCGGCAGGAAAACCACATAGACCCACGGATGCCCAAAGAACCAGAATAGCTGCTGCCACATCAGCGGATTACCACCATGCGCGCTGTCGAAAAAATGGGTCCCGTAACGCCGGTCCAATTCTAGAAATACACAGGCGACGCTCAACGCCGGAAGCGACATCAGCACTGCAAAGGAAATCGTAAGGGTGCTGTAAAGAAACAGCGGCATTCGGCTGATCATCATCCCTGGAGCGCGTAGCCGGAAGATGGTCACAATAAAGTTGATCGCGCCAAAGGTCGTCGAAATGGTCAGAAAGATGAGCGCCAGCGAATAAAAATCCATCCCATAAGTGGGCGAGTACCGCAGCGAAGTATAGGGAACATAGGCGAACCACCCGCCGTGCGGGGCCTGACCCATTAATGCGCTTATATAAAGGAACACGCCCGAAAGCAGAAACGACCAGTAGGAAAACGCATTGAGCCTCGGGTAGGCCAGGTCGCGTGCCCCGATCATCAGGGGGATGAGATAGTTGGCGAATCCCGAAAGAATCGGCGCGGCATACCAGAAAATCATAGTCATGCCGTGCATGGTGAAAAGCTGGTTGTACGCTTCGGGGGAGAGCAACGACTGATCGGACCGCGCCAGTTGGATGCGCATGATTAGGGCTTCCACGCCACCCAGGATCAGAAACGCAAACGCGGTCGCCAAGTATCGCTTGCCTATTTTTTTATGGTCGAGAGTAGTTAACCAACCGATGAAAGTCTTAGGTGTCTCCCAAATCTCCGTGAGCCGCTGTTCCACTGTAGCTGTGCTCATGGATATCAGAGAAAACGCTCCTACGTGCGCAAAGGTATGGAAACAGTAGTGCCTCTGCAATACGTATTTCCCCTGAGATTAATACGGCGTTTAACGCAGATAGTCGCGGAAGATGACCAGCGATGGCTTATTGGGAGAGATCCGCTGTGCGGCGAGAATAAGTCCAGTTTTGGGAGCTATCGCCACTCTAAACTAATCGTTGGCGTCAATCTTTCGAGGACGAGTCATTGCGGCCCCAATAGGCAGAACCACGTCCTGCTTACCGTGACCGATATCAGGGCGCAAAAGGGTATCGAGTAGTTGTGCGAGTCTAATTCGCTCCTTCAAAGGCGGCAAGAAGGATGGATGCCGAACTCGCCCGCTCACATGCCTCATAACTCTCAGATCCGCTGACACCGTGCGCACACGGGGAGGCAGGATTGCACAACGGGACTAATCACCCGAGAACAGTATTGTGCTAGTGTTGCCGACGTGCAGGACTTCACAATATTTACGATGGGACAGCGAGTTGATGGCGAGCTGATCGTAGTCTGTCCGTACTGCTACAAAACTGCCGTTCGACGCGACGATGACAGGATCCGATTCATTCACAAAATCCAAGAAGGCCGGACTACAAAACTCGATCTCGATACTTGCCCCAAGGAAACTCAGAAAGGTGAGCGGCAGCAATGCCCTCTCCGCGAGTCGTTGGTCAAAGCGCGTTGAAAAGTTTCACCGCGAACGACTTCAGCATCTTCCACGTAAATCGAGGGCCGATGTCATAATTTTTGAAAGTCTGATTCGACGGATACACTTGGTTAAAATGCTTTAGCAGCTTGACGGCCTTTTCTCGATTTGCGACTCCACAAAACGATGCCCCCATTGACTTCAATGTGTGCCTCTGCGAGCTGCCACATTCGCATCTGCTGCCCCGTAGGTGACACCACTGAAGTCATAGAAAAAGGGTTCGTCACAACAGACGCACGCGTCAACGGCGCTGTCTTGCTTCACATTCGTCTCGTTCCGATAAGAGTCGTGCGAATCGCTTCAGCGCGGTGGGCGTCGAGTTTGAGATCCAATTCGGACCGTCCGGGAGTTTCGAGACTGCGAGGCATTCCATCGGCTCGATACGCCCCTGACATCGAGCCCGGCATGCACTCTGTGGCGTTAAGTTTGAATGAATCTCCAAGCTGGCTGATCGGCATTCCTCGCCGGCGCTGAACTCAAACTCGTGAGCCAAGCTTTCCAGACCGCTCGCCGTGGATTACGGCAATTGTCCAAACACCGCGACGCTGTTCGGCGTCCCCACGTAAACCTTCCCATTCGTCACCATCGGCGTCATGTATTTGTTCGGCGCGAACGTATCGCGCCCATTCGCCGCTTGCGTGGAGTTGTAGAGTTCCGTTCCAAGATTCGTCGCATCGTAAGCGTGCAAGATTCCGGTTGTTTCGTTCTCAACGGCCCACACGATTGCATTCGACGTTCCC
>DATBAT010000082.1:0-4055 GCA_036271375.1 Terriglobales bacterium | reverse complement strand
GATTTTTGCCCGGCATCGAGTTGACGGCAACAAGTTCATCTCCAGTGGCGAGAATGGCCACCCGTGGCTCGCGGAAGACATTCAGCCATGACTTGCCAACCGACGCAGCGACCGAGATGGCAGCGTGATCGATCCGCGTTCCGGGTAGGAGAAGATGCTCGCCGAGCGCGGCTTCGGAGCCGGTCGCGACGATGTTCGCTCCTCGTTCGACGCCCCGCGAGATTTCGACTTGTTCGCCTTCGCGTTTGGTGTATTCCACCATCACGATAGCGTCTGCGTCTGCGGGAGTAGCGGCCCCGGTCATGATGGAAACGGCGTCGCCGCTTTCCATCGCAATCTCAGATTCCTCGCCAGCCTTGATCTCTCCCACTACGCGCAGGCGTACAGGAATTTTCTGCAAGTCTGATGCTCGCACTGCGTATCCATCGCGCGATGCCCGGCGAAAAGGGGGAAACGGACGATCGGCGGAAATGACTTCGGCCAGCACTCTTCCCGACGCAAGTAATTCAACTTCTTCGCTTCCGCTCGCATGAAGGCTCAAGGAGTGTTCCTCCACCAGGTGGCGGGCCTGCTCGAAGCTGATCGTTCCCAAAGTGGCGGCCATTCCAATGAATTTACTCCATTGAAAAGAAGTCCGGCACGGCAGCGTTGACCAACTGGCCATTGGAAGGTCGAGTTAGATTCGCCAGCGTGATCGTCTTCGGCATGGTACTGCCTGAATGGGCGTGAGCAGCAATCGACCGTCCCGCGCGGCATTCCACAGGGTTAGGCGACCCGGGCCAGTTACAATCACAGCTTGAACCTCACCATTGAAAAGCTGGTTTACGGCGGCGACGGACTCGCCCGCCTTCCCGCTGACGCGGAAGGCCGCAGCAAAGCAGTGTTCGCGCCGTTCGTCCTGGAAGGTGAAAGCGTCGAAGCTACGCTCATCGACGATAAGCCCAGCTTCGCGCGCGCAAAGGTCGATGAAGTTTTGACTCCGTCCGCGTTGCGGGTAGACGCGCCGTGCCCGTACTTTCGCCGCTGTGGCGGGTGCCACTACCAGCACACCAGCTACGAACACCAACTCGAAATCAAAACCGGAATTCTCAAAGAAAACTTGCGCCGCATCGCCAAGCTCGAATTGGCCGCGGAGTTGAAGGTGCATCCTTCGCCGCCGTGGAACTATCGCAATCGAGTGCGTCTGAAGGTGAGGCCTGCGCCGCAGTTTGCGGTCGGTTACTACCGCTTCAACTCCCACGAATTGCTCGCAGTGGAGAAATGTCCCATCAGTTCACCCCTGCTTAACCGCGCGATCGCTGCGTTGTGGGAGTTAGGCCGGGCAGGGAAGTTCGAAACCTCGGTCCGGGAGATCGAACTCTTCGCCGACGCGGAAGATAGGAGACTGCTGGTTGAACTCTACTGCGGTGATCCTGCCGAAGAGCGATCGATTGAAAAATTTTCCGTAGCTCTTCGAATAGCGTTGCCGGAGATCATCGGAATTACGGCCTTCAATCTACCCCAGGCGGAAAGTCCGGAACGGCGCAGAATAACTTCGGCTGGCCTCGCCGAGCTTACCTATAAAACTTTGCGAGCTTCCTACAAAGTGAGCGCGGGTTCGTTCTTCCAGGTGAATCGACATCTTGTTGACGAACTGGTCGATATCGTCACCGCCGGCCACTCGGGCAGGCAGGCTCTCGATCTTTATGCCGGGGTGGGTTTGTTTTCCTCGGTGCTGGCGGGAAGTTTTGCACAGGTAACCGCCGTTGAGTCGTCACAGACTTCGCACGCCGACCTTCGCTACAATTCGCCACCGAATGTAAAAGTAGTTCGCGCCCTGACCGAGCAATACCTGGCGATTGCAGGGCGGAGAATGCAACCGGAATTCGTGGTGGTTGATCCGCCGCGCAGTGGATTGGGCCCACGCGTGCTGAATGCGCTTGCCGGGCAGAAGCCGGCCCATGTCGTCTATGTTTCCTGCGATCCAGCGACGCTCGCGCGTGACCTGGCCGGCTTCCTCAAGTCGGGCTACCAGATCGCGGAAGCTCACCTTATCGACCTGTTCCCGCAGACTTACCACATCGAGAGCGTCTTTCACCTCGCCCGCTAGGGCGACGCGGTGAAGGTTTATCGCAACACTCCGCGGAGGGTACTGCCTGCGGCTAGCCATCAGCCAATGCTCTGGGCCGCGCTGTCGTTTGGCGCAGGGATATTAATGGGATCGTATTTCTGGCGGCCGGCGACCTGGTGGATCTCGGCGACCGCATTCTTCGCCGGCGCAGCATTTTATTTTTTCCGACGTCGAAGGCCTTTGGCCTACGGGTTGGGACTAGCGGCGTTAGTTTTCGCCGGAGCGCTAGCCATTCAGATGCGCGAGCCGGAAGAATCCGGAGTTGAGAGCATTGCTCAATTTGCCGACGGGGCTGAGGTGCGGGTCACCGGCCACGTGACCCGCGAGGGGGAAATCCAAACTACCAGCGGCGGGGATGTGCGCCAGGTTCTAGATTTAGAAACGGAAGAGATTGACAACGCTCCCGTGGTTGCCGGAGTTCGGGTCAGCCTGCGTGCCCAGGATTCAAACTCGCCACACACGCTATTCCGCTACGGCCAGAGCATACGTTTGCCCGCCAAACTTTATTTTCCTCACAACTACCGAAATCCCGGAGGCTTCGATTTCTGCGCATACATGGCCGATCACGGCATCGCGGTTTCGGGGTCAGCGAAGATGGAGAGCGTCCAAGTTCTTCCCGGTTTCTCCGGCAGCCGCATCGAGCGATGGCGTACGCGGATTCATCGTAGCGTGATCGAAAAAATCCACATGTTATGGCCAGCGCGCGAGGCCGGACTCATCGACGCCATGGTGATCGGCGAAGATGCATTTCTCGAACGCGCCACGCGCACGGATTTTCAGAAGTCCGGAACCTATCATGTGCTAGTGGTTTCCGGAATGAACGTGGGTATCCTGGCGTTCTCACTTCTGTGGCTGTTGCGGCGGCTCCGCGTGAACGACATGGCCGCAAGTGGGCTGACAATTTTTCTTTGCCTGGCCTACGCGTTTCTGACGGATGTCGGCGCACCGATCTGGCGCGCAACCTTGATGCTGGTGCTCTATCTGGGCGCGCGGGCCTTCTATCGGCACGGATCGATCTTAAATGCGCTGGGCGCAGCGGCGTTCGCACTCTTGGTGCTCGATCCGAAAGCCTTGCTCAGCGCCAGCTTTCAGCTTACGTTTCTCTGTGTACTGCTGATCGCATCGGCGGCGACGCCGTTATTAGAGCGACTGTCGCAACCATATCTGCGTGGCCTCAGGAATTTCGGCGCGATCAGTTATGACTGGGTGCTGCCTCCGAAGGTCGCGCAATTCCGCCTGGAACTGCGTATGTTGGCGAAGCCGTTGTCACGTTTGCTAGGGAAAACTACTTCGATGATTCTCCTACCGGGAGGGGCGCGTTTAGTTCTCAGTGGCTTCGAACTGCTTTTTGTTTCGGCGCTAATGCAGATCGGGCTGGCACTTCCAATGGCGTACTACTTCCACCGGGTGACCAGCCTCGGACTGGTTGCGAACCTACTAGTGATTCCGCTGACCGACATTCTTATGCCGGCTGCGATTCTGGCGCTGGGGCTGGGATATTTGTCGAGCACCTTGGCGGCGGCGCCCGCCTGGGTCGCTAGCGTCGCCGTAAGAATGATCGCCAGCAGTGTGCAGTGGTTCGGAGGATTGCGCGCCGCCGATATGCGCCTGGCCACTCCGACATTGCTGACCGTTCTCTGCGGACTAACGGCTTTAGCGCTCGCCATGGTGCTGGCTCGTCATGGCTCGCGCCTTGTCGCGATTGCGGGAATCGGACTACTGGCGGCAAGTGCGTTCTACATCATTCTGGTTCCAGTCCGGCCCGATATCCGTAAAGGTGCGCTGGAATTCACTGCCATCGACGTTGGTCAGGGCGACTCGTTACTGGTGATTTCGCCGACGGGACGCACGCTGCTCATCGATGCCGGGGGATTGCCGTTCTGGGGACATCCTGATTTCGACATCGGCGAGAATGTGGTGGCGCCATATTTGTGGTCGCGAGGGA
>DATBAT010000081.1:0-4465 GCA_036271375.1 Terriglobales bacterium | reverse complement strand
GCACCGCTCAAAACCAATCGCCATCGCGAACTGGCGATGGTGCTGCCCGATCGCGGTACGGTGTCCGGGTGGATCACGAACTCGGCCGGCGTTTCATAAAAACGCCCGAGAAGAACTGCGATTCCTGCTCCGGTCAACGCGAGCGGTCCCATGCTGGCTAGGTACTGAAAATGATCGCTTACAAATGAGTAACGAAAGAAATACACGCTGAAAAAGCCGAGCACAGGAAACAGGGAGATGACGAAGTAGGCCGCGGCGAAGAAGAGAGCACGGCCCCATTGCGCGCGAACACACCATACGGCAATCAGGACAGCTATTGCTGCTATCAAAGGCGAATATGCAATGACTTTCGACGAATCAACGTCCCACCGTGGATAGATGAAGATCAGAGGATGCGGCCACACCAGTTTACCGAGGTAGAACCAAATGGCTTTGCCGGCGATGATCAGACGTTCCGGAAAGGTTTGCACCCAGTCCGGACCAACCGCGCGCGCATGAAATCTCTGTTCCCAAATCGTCCACGCGCTCGCGACAATCGAAATCAGAGCAAATGGCGCGAGCGCCAGCGTATCGCGCCAACGGATTTTTCCTCGCATCCACCAAATGCAGAGCGCGAGCACAAAGGGCAGCATCACCACTGAAGGTTTGCTTAGCGTCGCCAGAAGAAAGAAAAGCAGAGATAAAGCGAAGACCAGTGAGCGGCGGTCTCCAATCCGCCGATCGGGCGGTCTAGAGACAGCTCCTCCTTGATCCGCCCATTTTAAAAAGAAAACGATCGAGAGCAGATAAAATACGCAGGACTGCGTGTTCTTTAGTTCAGTAACCCACGCCACGGATTGCACCATTACCGGATGCAAGGCCCAGAGTGCAGCGCCGAGCCATGCGCCGCGGACTTCGAGTAGCCGCAGCAGACGCCAGAGCAGGACCGCCGAAACGGCGTGCAACAAAACATTGAGAGCGTGATATGGCAGCGGGTTTAGCCCGAAAAGCTTGTGCAGTGCCCAAAAGGTAGTCAGAACAAGCGGATAATAGACCGCTTGCGTCGTGGTCCAGATTTCCTTCAAGCCGAGTGGGCCAACGACGGAAGGATTCTGCGTCAGATGCGATTCATCATCCCAGATGAAGTCCGCCCGAAAAACTTGCGCGTACGCAATGAAAACGAAAGCGATTAAGAGCAGCGCCCAAAACCAGTCCCGCCTCCAGCGTGAGACACGAATTTCACGAACTGACACGAATTGATCCAAGACTTAGTCTTAACGTTACCGAATTGGTGGCAATTCGTGTATTGCGTCAAGGAGACTGAGCGCTAGTCCCTTTGGCAATGCGCAGGTTCTGCTCCGCCTCTGGAAAATCCGGATGGCGGCGTAGCGCTTCTTCGAATTGTGCAATCGCTTGGGAAAGGTTGCCTTCACGCATCAGAACTTTTCCAAGATAATTGTGCGGTTGGGCCAGCTTCGGGTTGAGTTCGCACGCCTTCTTAAAATGGTCTCCGGCTTCGATCAGCTCGTCTTTCTCCAAAAGCAAACTACCCAGATCGATGTGAGCATCGACGTGGGCAGGATCTAATTGCAGAGTCTGCCGATATTTTGCGATTGCCTCTTCTGGCTGTCCGTGTTTTTCCAAGAACGCGCCATAGGCATACTGCGCTTGCGCCGACTTTGGCGCCAGGCGAATGGCCGTTTCACATTCGGAAGCCGCTTGATCCTTGCGACCCAGTTGGTCCAAAAGATAGGCGTAACCGGAATGATATTCAGCGTTCCTCGGCTCGATGCGTAATGCTTGCTCAAAATGACTTTCTGCCTGGTCAAGCTCTCCCTTCGTCGTCAACAGTGATCCAAGGTTGACGTGCGCCTTCGCCGAGCCGGGATTTAAACGTATCGCCTCAGTGAACTCCTTCGCTGCTTCATCGTCTCGTCCTGCCTCCTGCAGCTCGGTAGCGTAGTTAACATGGGCCCGAGCGCTCGTCGGAAGGTCCGCAACGATTGAGCCCAAACGTTCGAGTTTGCCCCGGTCACTTCGTATTTCGGCAAACCAGAGTAACGCGAGAGGAATCACAAAAATAGCGACCCATTTTGCGCCGTGCAAAGCCCAGCCGGGCAAAAAACCACCTAACGAAACATCTGTTGTACCACCGGTGATACCCAAAGATTGCCGCGTCGACTTCTCGCGAACTTTCCAAATGAATCCGTCGTAGTAGAAATGGAGGAGTGCCGATGCAGTCACGACGCCGGTAAGAATATTTTTAACGGCGTCGATGCCGACATACGATTTGGACAAACTCAGCCCACCGTAGGCGAGCACCAAGCCTATGTACACTCCCACAAGCGCGCCACTGCGCCGGAACACAAAGTGCATGAACCCACCGATAGAGCTGTCGCTCTCGACTCGTTTCCGATTATAAATCCAGACGAGCGAAAGGTACTGCACATCATGAAATACCTCGAACAACGCAACGCCAACCAGAACGCTCGCTACGATGTTATTGCAGTACCACCAGAACGAAATGCTCGTGATGAGCAACACCAGTTTCACCGGACTCGGCCGCTTACCGCTGCTCCACATCCGAATAAAATTCGCGAGAAACAACGCTGAAATTAGAAGTGCCAGCGCAAGCAAACCCTGTTGTCCCGCTCGAAGAACGGCTGGCGGAATAAAAGGTCCGCCTGCGGAATAGTACGTTTCCAGCGTGTCGGTCATCCGTTGCGGCGAAAGAAGAACGGCTGTTGCAAACCAAATCCCGCACAAGGCGAAATCTAGGCGACGCGTTACCTCGGCAAAGGAGCCGACTTTCGCATCATAAATCCGGCAGAATCCGTACGTTTGCATCATTCCATGCCAGACGCCCCAGATAAACGCCACGAGCACAATTCCCGTAAGCTTCCACACGGAAAAAGCCGCGCAGACGACGACCAAAAAAATCGGCGCACAAATGAAACGCCATCGGAAACGCTGAAAGAGTGCACGGTCCCCGTACGCTCGAATCATTCCCGGCAAGTGGTGGCCCATTGCGCCAAAGGCGGCGACGAAGAGATAAATGTACTCTGCGCTCCAGAACCCCTGCGCTGCGACGAACATGGGCACCAGCAGCAACGGTGTGCAGACGTAAAGAACCAAGTCCCGCCAACTGTCGAGAATCCACAAGCTAGGCTTGCGGCCGGCCCCTGCCGGCGCGGTGGGCACCGTTTGCGCAGATGAAATCCCCGGGACGAACTGCATGCCTTTTTCCTAGCGGAGCCAAGTCTCTCTCAAAGCGCAGCGAAAATCAATCCTGAGATCCATTTAAGAGGCACGAAATTCAAAATCATAATAGTGAAGCTTGGCTAAGAAAGGAATTCTGTCGGGATGCCTCGACACCGATGGACATGACACAAACGCGGAAAGCAAAACGGCCGGGCTCCTTTCAGAGCCCGGCCGCTGTGAAACCTACGTTATAGCTTTAGAATCGCTTTTTCAGTCCGACGTACCAGAACCGGCCCTTAATCGTGGTGAGCGATTCGTCGTAGCCGTTCTCGAAGCTGCCGGCTACAAACGGCGGATCTTCATCCAATACGTTCTGCAAGCCTAACGTGACTGTGGTGTTGTTGAGCCACCACTTCCAATTGCTGCAGCCGTATTCAGCTGTGGAAACTGGGACGACGTTCTTCTCCTTGCCGTCCTTGCCGCTCCTCACGTTCTTGCCGCCGTCCTTGGCAAAGCCAGGTACTTCGGCGGGCGCAGGCGGTGGCAGGTTAAATGTGTAGTTTAAGATGAGGTCGAGCGTGGTTAAGGCGGAGACTTTCCGAGCGCGTTGGAACAACGGACCGCTTCTGGGCTCATTTAGCTTGGTCGATCCCGTCAGACTAGCGTTATCATCCTCATACTGACCAGTCCAGTGGACTACGGCCCCGACATCCAAGCCCTGCATCCACGTGTCAGCCGGGCCATCGTAGAAGATACTGGCGTTGGCCCGATTCCATGGCAGCGAACTGGTTAGCGCAAATGCCGGCGGCAGGAATTCGCCCGCGATGCCCACGCGCTTTACGCCAGGCGCAGCTTGAAACTCAGCCCGCGACAGCCAGGTGCCGTTGATCGTGGTCGTCAACCTTCCCCAATCTCCACCGCCGAAGATCGTCGAATCCAGAATATAGATCGCTTCGTAGTCGAGACCTTCGAAGATCGCGCCGGAAAGGTTATTACTGGGATCGATTACCAGGTTAACTTGTCCCGGCACAAGTACACCATTAACCACTGCGGGATCGCCACGGAAGACAAACGGCCCGTTCTGGTTTGGCCCACTTGCTGGCCCCGGAGGATTCTCCAGGATAAGGGTTTGCGCGCCCAGGGTTGCCACGATGTCGCGCATATCGATATGCCACCAGTCGGCGCTCAGTGTCAGGCCCTTGACCCATTTCGGGCTGTAAACAGCCCCATAGGTCCACTCATAGGCCACTTCCGGATGCAGATTGGGGTTTCCTATAATGCGTTC
>DATBAT010000080.1:0-15456 GCA_036271375.1 Terriglobales bacterium | reverse complement strand
GTTCCAATTCCGCCAAGCACTACTGCCGGTACCGCGCCCAGCCAATGTGCGGTTACGCCAGACTCAAATTCTCCAAACTCATTGGACGCGCCGATGAAAACCATATCTACCGCATTTACCCGGCCGCGCATTTCGTTGGGTGTAGCGATCTGCACCAGCGTGCCACGAATCACCACGCTGATCATGTCAGCGGCGCCGGCAAAAACCAGGGCGGCCATTGAGATCACGATGTTGTGCGACAGTCCAAAGACGATGGTAAACACGCCAAACGCTGCCACCGCCCAAAGCATGGTCACGCCAATCTTCCTACGAAGCGGACGATGCGCGAGCACCAGCGCCATGGTCGCCGCCCCGATGCCGGGTGCGGTGCGCAAGAGCCCCAGTCCCCAAGGGCCGGTCTGAAGAATCTCGCGAGCGTAAACCGGAAGCAACGCGGTCGCTCCGCCCAGCAGGACCGCGAATAAGTCTAACGAGATCGATCCCAGAATAATTTTCTGCTGCCAGATGTATCGCAGACCTGCGAAGACAGTTTGCAGACTTATCTCGGCGCGTTCCATGATTTGCGGCGAGGTATGGATTCGCATCATCGAGACCATTGCGGCCATTGCCGCCGCAATCGACGCGGTATAGACCACCGCGGGCCCGTGGACCACCGCGTAGAGAATTCCGCCCAACGCTGGCCCCAGGATCGTCGACGACTGAAACACGATTGCGTTCCAGGCCACCGCACTGGGAAAATGCTCCTGCGGAACCAGCTGTGGCAGTAACGCGCGGGCCGCGGGACCGTTAAACGCCCGCACCACTCCCAACAGAACGACCACGGCGTAGATAGCCCTCACGGAATGGTTGCCGCTTAGGGTGAGGCCCAACAGCATCAGTGAGCAAAGCACGAAACCAAGATAGCTGGCGACCAGAACGCGACTGCGGTTGAAGCGGTCGGCGGTGTGGCCCGCGACCAGAAAGAGAAGGATGCCGGGCAGAAACTGCGCCAGGCCGATCAATCCAAGATCGAGGGCTTGACGGGTGATGTCATAAACCTGCCAACCGACGGCGACCGACTGCATCTCCAGGGCGGCGACGATGAAGAATCGCGCCGATTGGAACAGAGTGAATCCCGGATAAGTAAAGACTATGCGCCCAGATTTGCCAGCGTTTTCGCTTTCGAGCATCGCTGATGGAATTGTATCGTGAGCCTACCCTCCGCTTTTCTGCCGCTATAATCAGCTTGCCAACGTTTCATGTTTCCAGTTTCGCGAAACTTGAAACAGAAACTCGAAACTGTTTCTCATGCGCTTCGAACTCTTCATTGCGACGAGATATTTGCGGGCCAAGCGTCGCCAAGCCTTCATCGGAATCATTACTGGCATTTCGATCGCTGGCGTTGCCGCCGGAGTCGCGTCGTTGGTGGTGGCGCTTGCCATCAACAACGGGTTCCGTCAGGATTTACAAGACCGCCTTCTCGGGTCGACTTCGAACGTCAACCTGATTCGTGTCCAGGACGACGGCATCCGCGATTGGAGGAGGCTGCTGGACCGATTGAGCAAGCAGCCTCATGTGGTGGCTGGGGCTCCGGTGATTTACGAGCAGGTGATGATCTCGCGCGGGCCGCGTGCCCGCGGCGCGATTGTTAAGGGCGTTGTCCCAAGTTATGAGCGCAAGGTGAGCACGCTGCTCGAAAGCGTCAAGCTGGGTTCGGCAGCGGCTCTCGAGGAGCCAACCGCTGTTCCTCCCGCATCGAAGGCTACGGAGCAGTCGCCGTCATCCATGCGCGGTGTTGAGGCCAGGCTCGCCGCCATGGCCCCGATCGTTCTCGGGAAAGAGATGGCGGACGCGTTAGGAGCGACGGTTGGATCGGTGGTAATGGTCACCAGTCCGCAGGGCGAAATGACTCCGTTTGGCCTGGTACCTAAATACAATTATTTTCGCGTCGCTGGAATTTTCAACTTCGGGTTCTATGACTCCGATAGCACATGGGCGTTCACCCGCCTCTCCGATGCTCAACGAATGTTTGGCCTCGGCGACCTGGTTTCCGTCCTCGAATTCAAACTCGATGACATCTATCAGGCCGACGCGGTCGGAAGCGAGCTAGAAAAAGCCGCAGGCTCCGGCTACATGACAACCAATTGGATGGACCAGAACAAGGCGCTCTTTCATGCTCTGCGCCTTGAGCGCTTGGTGACTTTCATCACCATCGGCCTGATTGTTTTTGTGGCCGCGCTCAATATTTTGATCTCGCTCACCATGATGGTGATGGAGAAGACGCGCGACATCGCCGTTCTCATGTCGATGGGCACCAGGAAATCGCAAGTGCGCCGCATGTTTATCGCGCAAGGCGCGCTGATCGGCGTCATCGGCACCGTCATCGGTCTGGTTTTGGGATACAGCCTCTCTTGGTTCGGGGGACACTACCATCTACTGTCGCTGGCACCCGAGGTGTACTCCATTGATTACGTGCCCTTTGCCTCGCGTGCGATGGATGGAGTACTGGTCGCGTTTGTCTCCATTGGCGTCTCTTTAGTTGCAACGCTTTATCCATCGTGGTCGGCCGCGCGCATCCTTCCGGCCGAGGCCTTGCGCTACGAATGAGCGGCGCGGCACCTTTTTCTGTCATCCCTGCCTGCTTTTGTCATTTACCCAATGCACTACGCGGCTTAATCCACAGTCGCCGAAAGACTCCCAAACGGCATACTATGGAAATTCGCTGCCTATGATTTTTCAGGGAATCCTTCCCGAAATGGAACTGTCGGAAGACGCAAAATCGCTAAGTGTTTTGAATCGAACGCGTTCATCTCAATCGGCTGAACTTTGCTCCGAAAGGAGCATTAGGTGCATCTAATCAACAGGGAAGAAATACTACGAGTCGAGGGACTTAAGAAACAGTTCCGCTCAGGCGGATCGGACTTGGTGCTCTTTGAAAACCTTTCATTCCAAATCGCTTCCGGTGAAATGGTCGCGATTGTGGGGGAGTCGGGTTCGGGAAAGAGCAGCCTGCTGCACGTCCTGGGCGCGCTTGATAAGCCTTCCGCCGGTGACGTAAACTGCGCCGGTTCGAGGTTGGGATCCCTGTCCGAGGATGGCGCTGCCGAATTTCGTAACCGCGAAATCGGCTTTGTGTGGCAGTTCCACTACTTGCTTCCGGAGTTCACGGCGCTAGAGAACGTGGCTATGCCGCTGCTGTTGCGCGAGAAAGACGCACAGGAAGCGCGCAAGGAAGCGGCTCGCTGGTTGGGGGAGGTGGGACTGGAGAAACGTTCCCATCATCGTTCAGGCGAGCTTTCCGGCGGCGAGCAGCAGCGTGTGGCCCTGGCCCGGGCGCTCATCACCAAGCCCAAGCTTCTATTGGCGGATGAGCCCACCGGCGACCTGGACGGCCGCACTGCGGATTCGGTGTTTGAATTGATCTCGCGCTTACATCGCGACTACCAGCTAACGTCGTTGATCGCCACCCACAACTTCGCCTTTGCCCGCAAATGCCATCGCGTGTTGCGGTTGCAGGGTGGAAGGATGGAAGAAGTGGCGCCGGCGTCGCTGCCGGAATGAGAGGGCTCAAAGGCGTCATCGTTAGTTGGCCCTCGGTCGTTGGCCAACGACTAACGGGCAACGACCGGGTTACAAGAAGTGGCACTTTTGGTGCGCGATACATGCATCCAGGTGCGCAGAAGATCAAGGACAGGTATCTTTGGTAATGGCGCAGTAGTTTCAGCAACAGCCTTAGGGTGCTTTGGAATGTTGGCACCTTGATTGCATAATGGGGTAGGGTAACGGGTTCCCGCAGGGTGGGTCAGAAGAACGGTGTAAGCGCCCAACGAGAATTCCCAGGGGGAAAAGGGTCATATGTTCGAACGTTACACAGAGAAGGCAAGGCGCGTTATCTTTTTTGCGCGTTATGAAGCCAGCCAATTCGGGTCTCCGTATATAGAGACGGAGCACCTGTTGCTGGGGCTTCTTCGCGAAGATAAGGCCCTGACGAATCGCTTTCTGCGCTCGCATGCTTCGGTAGAGTCGATCCGCAAACAGATCGAAGGGCGCACCACGATTCGAGAGAAGGTTTCCACCTCTGTGGACCTTCCATTAAGCAATGAGTGCAAGCGGGTATTGGCTTACGCAGCCGAAGAAGCCGAGCGCCTTTCGCACAAGCATATTGGAACTGAGCATCTGTTGTTGGGTTTACTGAGAGAAGAGAAGTGCTTCGCCGCCGAGATCCTGCACGAGCGCGGGCTGAGGCTTTCGACGATCCGTGAAGAGTTGGCCCGTACCAGCCAGGAAAAAGCCGCGCCGCAACGTCAACGCGAGTCGTCTTTACTTAGCGAGTTCTCTCGCGATCTGACCCAATCGGCCATGGATACCCAGCTTGATCCGCTGGTGGGCCGCGACGGAGAGTTAGAACGCGTCATTCAGATCCTCTGCCGCCGCACCAAGAACAATCCAGTACTGATCGGCGAACCAGGCGTTGGCAAAACTGCCATCGTCGAAGGATTGGCGCAGCGCATTGCGGATGGTGAGGTTCCATCTTTCCTCGCTGACAAGCGCATTCTCGCTTTAGATCTTTCTCTGATCGTTGCCGGAACTAAGTATCGCGGACAGTTCGAAGAGCGTCTCAAAACCATCATGAAGGAATTGATGGAGTCTCAAAACTCCATCGTCTTCATCGACGAGTTGCACACTTTGGTCGGTGCTGGATCAGCAGAAGGTTCGCTCGATGCTGCCAACATCCTGAAGCCGGCGCTTTCACGCGGCGAAATCCAGTGCATTGGGGCCACCACTCCAGGGGAATATCGCAAGTCGATCGAGAAAGACCGGTCGCTCGAGCGCCGCTTCCAGGCGGTGAAAGTTCCGCCGCCGAACGAGGAAGACGCCACCAAGATTCTGTTTGGGATCAAAGACCGCTACGAGAAATTCCATGCGGTCACCTACACCGACGAAGCCATCAACTTCGCAGTGTCGCACTCGAACCGCTATATTCCCGACCGCTTCCTTCCAGACAAGGCCATTGATCTGGTCGACGAAGCCGGCGCGCGGGTAAAGCTGCGCCAGACTTCGCTTCCGGAAGAGATCACCGAAGTCCAGAAGCGGATCAAGTTCATCGTCCACCGCATGGAGAACGCTATCGCGAACCACGAGTTCGAGAAGGCGCGCTTCTACTCGGACGAGGAACGCAAAGAGCGCGAGAACCTGCGCGCCCTTCGCGAAAAATATCATCTCGATGAATCTTCCACCGGCGTAGTCGGCCGCGAGGACATCGAAGACGTAGTTTCGCGCTGGACCGGCGTGCCGGTCACCTCGATCAAAGAGGAAGAGTCGGCGAAGCTGCTGCGCATTGAAGAAGAACTTCACAAGCGCATCATCTCGCAGGACAAGGCCATTGCAGCCCTGGCTCGCGCCATCCGTCGCTCACGAGCCGGACTCAAGAGTCCGAACCGTCCGATTGGTTCGTTCCTGTTCCTCGGGCCTACGGGCGTCGGCAAAACTGAAGTTGCCCGCACCTTGGCCCATTTCATGTTCGGCAGCGACAAATCGCTGGTCCGTTTCGATATGTCCGAGTTCATGGAGAAGCATTCGGTCTCGAAGCTGATCGGTTCACCTCCGGGATACGTCGGATACGAAGAAGGCGGCCAGCTTACCGAACGCGTGAAGCGCGCTCCGTACTCGGTTGTGTTGCTTGACGAAATCGAAAAGGCGCACCCGGATGTTTTCAACATCCTGTTGCAGGTCTTTGAAGATGGACAATTGACCGACGGATTGGGCAACACCGTCGACTTCAAGAACACCATCATCATCATGACTTCGAATATCGGCGCACGTCATTTGCAGCGTCGTGAGGGCTTGGGCTTTCAGTCGAGCAAGGAAGACATGGTTTCCGAAAAAGTTGAGGAACTGGTGAAGGGCGAAGTAAAGCGCACCTTCAATCCAGAGTTTCTCAACCGGTTGGACGAGATCATCCTGTTCATGGCTCTGAGCGAAGTTGACCTGATTCAGATTCTCGAACTCATGGTCAACACGCTCAATCAGAACCTGGCGCAGAAGGCGATCACGGTCACGGTCACCGACGAAGCCAAGAAGTGGATTTTGAGCCAGACGCTCACTGACCGCAGCTACGGAGCACGTCCGCTGCGCCGGGCTTTGCAGAAGTACATCGAAGACCCGCTGTCGGAAGCGCTGATTCAGGGCACGATTACCACGCGCCCCGCATTCATCGAAGTCTTCCTGGATGGAAACAAACTGTTCTACCGTCCGGTGGATTCTTCGAAGGAGACTGAGGGAGTGTTGTTGTACGAGAGCTAGCAAAATAACAGCATTCAGCAATTAGCACTCAGCACTCAGCATTTAGCCGTCAAAGGTCATCTTGGCGGCTTTTGCTTTGTGTGGCGACGGGCTTGCCACATCCGCCACGAGGCGTCGGTTTACCGAGTCCAATCCGCCAATCTCAAGCCTTTCACTTTCTGAAACCCCTGGTCGTGGGTGACTAGCGTGCACCCCACAGCCAGCGCGTGCGCGGCTATCATCAGATCCATCGCACCCAGCAGACTTCCTTCACGTTCCTGATTCGTCCGTAACGTTGCATAACGCTTCGCGGCGCGCGAATCCCACGGCAAGATTTCCGCGTGATGAAGAAAATCCTCAACCGCGAACTCAACGCGTGATCCGCTCGGTCGGCGGGCGAGCCCGAAGCGCAATTCCGCTTCTGTGATGACCGAAACGGCAATATCGAGAAAGGGCACGCGCTTCATTTGTTCGCGCACCTTCGGGAATCGATTGTTGATAGCGTAGCTTGCGATATCGGTGTCCAGCAGAAATCGGAGCGGCATCAGAACAAATCCCGATCCTGCGGTGGAAGATCCGGGATGTCGTCCAAAAAGTCCTTGGGAAATTCGATGTTCTTGATCGAGTCGAAATACTCTTTCCACGAACTGGGTTTGCGGGACAGAATCACGTCGCCGGTCTTAGCGTCGTGGCGCACATACACCTCCGCACCCTCGAAGCGAAACTCGGCCGGAAGCCTGACCGCTTGGCTGCGGCCGTTACGGAACAGTTTGGCGGTGCGTTTCATAGTGGTATATACCATCATATATACCACTATATTCGACGTCAAACGCGAAATGGTGTTCCCGAAGTGGGCTACGTCACCCCACTTACGTGGCGTGTCCCCCGGTCACCATCTTCCGTACCGTGGGCAACCAAGCCCGCAGGCCCGAAAATGGTACTCACCAACGGACTGAGCCGCGTGCGTTCTCCCAATTGTCGCGGGCCGGGCCCAATTCAAAATGTCTGAGAATGAAAATCAGAGTGAAGAGCCTGTCGTAGGCGCCTGGTCGAACGTATTACAGGCGGCTCTGGGGATTTTTCTGCTCGTCGGTGCTGGGTTCATGGCGCACTATTATGCCCCGCCGGAGACCAACAGCCTGCAGGCTGAGGTAAATCAGCTTACCGCGCAGGTCCAGGAGCTTCAGCAAGCGCAGTCGATGCCTACGGTCGTGCTGAATCGTTACCGCGATTCGATCTGCTACGTCTTCGGTGTCTATCAGGTTGGATTTCCCGGCAAGCCGCCTGAGCTTCGCGCGCGCATCTCCGGGACAGGTTTTGTTGTGGGCGACGGACTGTTGGCCACCAATCGTCATGTGGCCCAGCCGTGGTATGGCGATACCGAAGCCGCGACTTTGATCAATCAAGGCGCGACCCCAGTTTTAGAGAAATTGCTGGTGTTTTTTCCCGGGCGCCCGGCTCCGTTCGACGTAACTCCGCTAGTGGTCTCAGCCCAGGGAGACTTGGCGGTCATGAAAATTGAAGCACAAAATGGTCAACGATTTCGTTCGTTGCCTTTGGCTGCCCAGGTTTCGACGCCGGGCGAGTTGGTAACTGTGGTTGGCTATCCAATGGGAGTGTTGGGCATGGTGGCGAAATCGCCCCCCGCAGTCTACGAACGTTTGGCGTTCCGACGTGACGACCAGGGAGCCGCCAACGAACTTGCCGCACTCTCTTTGATTCGTCCCTCGGCCACTTGTGGACACTTGGGCGATGTCGTGGGCGACAAGTTGGTCTACGACGCACCGACGGCTCACGGCGGTAGTGGTGGACCTGTATTCAACGCCCACGGCGAAGTGATTGGAATCAATTCTGCCTACATCGACGGCTTCTCGGGCGGAACTTTGGGAGTGTCGGTGGACGCGCTGCGTCCACTAATCGCATCCGCGAAGAAGAAGCTACACACCGTCCAGAACTAAGAATTACAACAAATGCTACCTGTCGATTTCGTGACAGAGCTTGTACGGGAATTCCTTGCGAGGCTTGGTTCGGGATTGAGCGGTATGGGATCCTTCGATTTCGCAACGAACTGCGCTTCGCTTGTTCTTGCTTCGCTAAGGATGAATGGTTTGGGGTCGGTGGCGGAAGACGTAGCAGAGCTACGTCTCTACGGAACGGGTATTGCGCCTCGCAGGAAAAAGATTTCCCGCCCAGCCCGTCTCACGTATCCCTTCTTCGTCGAGGCGCCGCAGCCGTGCCGCCATAATTCCGGGTCGGCCAATGTAGCCGACCACCGTTCGAGGATCGTTCCGTTCCACCACCGGAAGCCGCCCTACATTGTGCCGCAGCATTTTCGCAGAAGCTTCATGCAGTACCTCGTCGGCAAAGGTCACGATTACTCGCGGATTGCCGGCTTCGAGAACCGTAAGAGATCCCTTGGGATCGTCAGCTAAAGCCCGAAGCACATCGCCGCGAGTTACGATGCCCGCCAGTTTGCCCTGCTGGTCTAACAGCACCATGCCTTGATGCCGCGATACTGCGGGATCGTTGCGCGCGATGCGATCGGATAATTCGTTCACCGTCATCTCGGCGGCAATTGTGGGGACATCCTTGTCCATGGTTTCGGAGACGAACACCTGCTGAAGAATGTCGGTTTCGTATTCCTGATGAATGCGCAGGCCGCGCCGTCGCAACTTCTCGGTCATGATGGAGGCCTTAGGCTCCAGAAGTACTGCCAGACCGGTAGCGATTACGCTGACCAACATTAACGGCAGGACCGAGTTGTAGTCGCGGGTGATTTCGAAGGCGAAAATGATGAACGCGAAGGTGGCCCTCGAGGCTGCCCCAAACACGGCGCCCATGGCGACGAGAGCGAATGCTCCCGGGGATAGGTGCGCTGCTGGATAGATCCAATTGATGGTCATGGCGAAGGCTCCGCCCATTGCAGCGCTGGACATGAACATCGGGGCTAGTAGACCTCCGGAAGTTCCGGACCCCAGAGAAATCACCAGGGCTGCTGCCTTGGCGACCATGACCACCAACAAAACCTTCAGGACCAGAGAGCCATTCAAGATATCGCTGATGGTGTCGTACCCGACGCCAAGCACACGTGGAACGATATAGCCAATTATTCCGAGACCGAGCGCGCCGATGGCCGGCCACCAAAGCTCATCGATCGGCAGTTTGTCGAATTGATCTTCGGTCCAATAAAGCAGGCGGCTGAACCCGACCGCCGCCAGTCCGCAAAGCAGTCCGAGTACGACGTAGTAGGGAAGTGCTCCGGGAATCCCGAATACGACTTCCTTGACCGTAAACATCGGTCCTGCGCCCAGCAGTTGCATGTGGACTGCGGTTGCTAACGTGCTCGCAATCACCAGCGGAATGAACGACCGCGACTTGAACTCGAATAGCAATAACTCGATCGCTAGAATTACACCGGCAATCGGCGTGTTGAAAGTTGCGGACATTCCCGCCGCCGCGCCGCAGGCGAGCAAGACTTTGCGTTCTGATCCGGTGGTATGGAACAGCTGACCGACGAGCGATCCGACTGCGCCTCCAGTTTGGATGATCGGCCCCTCCGCGCCGAATGGGCCGCCGGTGCCGATGGCAATTGCTGCGGAGATCGGTTTCAGTATGGCGACGCGCGGTTGAATGCGGCTGCGATTGAACAACACCGCTTCCATGGCTTCTGGAATGCCGTGGCCTTTGATTTTGGAACTGCCATATTTCGCCATCACACCAACCACAAGGCCGCCGACTACCGGAACGACAATCACCCAGAGGCCTAGCGAGTGGAAGCGAACACTGGTGAAGTCTGCCGACCAGCGATGATAGAAAACCAAATTGCTGACGAGCCCAATCAGTTTGTAGAGAGCGAAGGCGACGAGCCCCGCGACTAGGCCGATTCCTGCTGCAAGAAATGAAACCAGGACCATGCGAAAAGTCGCCGGTTCTGGAAGGTCTGTTGCGCGAGTTTCTGTCATTTAGATTTCCTTGCCCGTCTTTGCTGCGGTCCGCATCGCGAGATTCAGTGCAGCAACCAGGACTGGCCCCTGGGTGCGAAGTTCCGCGCTGTGATCCAGCGAGAGTCTCTGGAGCACCTGCTCGCCTTTGGGAGTTACTTCGAGCAGCACCTCGCGGCGATCTTCGGTGCTGCGATGACGGCGCACGAATCCCCGCGCTGCCAAGCGGTTCACCAATTCCACTGCGCTGTGGTGCTGAATCTGCATCCGCTCGGCGAGTTCCCCAATGCGTGAACGCCGTCCTTCTGGCAGTCCCTTGAGGGCCAACAGCAATTGGTGCTGCTGGGGTTCCAGTTTGGCCTCATGTGCCGCCTGCTCGCTGAAGTGCTGAAAACGGCGTATCTGGTAGCGCAATTCTGCCAATGCGCGATAGTCGACGAGTCCAAGCTTCATATATATATCGTATCACGATATAAAAATACGAAACCGTGACCTGCGTGCCAAAAGCCCAATTGACTCTGTCCTCTCAACACGTTAGCCTCAAGTCACTCCAATAAACTTCCGGCAAAAGATAGAGCTTGATGCCATCCTGTCTTAAGAAAACACTCCTGCTGATTCTGCTGGCTGCGCCGATGGCGTCGGCGGCGCCTATGCGCCCCGTACACGCTCCGCATGCCATTGTGGTCAGCGTGCACGAGCTGGCTTCGCGCGCTGGAGTCGAAATCATGCAGGCCGGTGGCAACGCCGTCGATGCGGCGGTCGCCACGGGTTTTGCGCTGGCCGTCGTGCATCCGCAGGCGGGCAATCTGGGCGGTGGCGGATTCATGCTGATCCGCATGGCAAACGGCGCGACTCACTTCGTCGACTATCGGGAAAAGGCGCCGGCGGCCGCCACCGCCAACATGTATCTGGACGCGAAGGGCAACGTCATGTCCGACGTCAGCACAATCGGCTACAAAGCGATCAGCGTGCCCGGTTCAGTGGCTGGCATGGTCCACGCGGAAAGAAAGTACGGAAAGCTAGGGTTGGCGAAGGTGATGGCGCCCGCCATTAAGCTGGCTAAAGAAGGGTTTCCTCTGGCCTGGGAAGACGCAAACGACTTTCATGATCGCGACTTAGCAAAGTTCAACGAGTCGCGGCGGGTTTTTCAGCGCGACGGCAAGTATTACAAGGCCGGAGAAATATTCCGCCAGCCTGATCTTGCCGTGACTTTACAACGGATTGCCGACCGGCCGGATGATTTCTATCATGGCCAACTGGCGCGCGAGATTGCCGCCGCGTTGCAAAAGGGTGGATGCCTCATTACTGCCGACGATCTCGCGCGCTATGAAGTCAAGGAACGCGAGCCGATTCGTGGAATTTATCGCGGATACGAGATCATTGGAGCGCCTCCACCGTCATCCGGCGGAATTGCCTTGATTGAAATCCTGAATATTCTCGAAGGATTCAACCTGTCGCAGTTGGGAAACCGGTCGGCGGTGGCAATGCACCTTACGCTTGAAGCTTTTCGCCGGGCTTATTTCGATCGCGCCGAGTTTTTGGGCGATCCTGATTTTTCGAAGATTCCCGTCGCACAGTTACTCGACAAGAAGTACGGCGCTGCTTGGCGCGAAACCATCGATCCCGATCATGCCAGCCATAGCAACGACCTGCACCGGCCGGCGGTATTTTCGCAACTCGAGCAGTACAGCCAGTTGCAGCCGGTCCATGAGCCTGAGCACACGACACACTATTCGGTTGTAGACGCAGACGGGAACGCAGTTGCGGTTACGACCACCTTGAACGACAGCTTTGGGTCGCGGGTGACTGCCGAGGGCTTGGGCTTCCTGATGAACGACGAAATGGATGACTTCGCCTCCAAGCCCGGCGTGCCGAATATGTTTGGGCTGGTGCAGGGACCGGCAAACGCGATTGGGCCGGGGAAGCGACCGTTGTCGTCGATGGCACCGACCATCGTTCTCAAAGACGGAAGGCTCTTTCTGGTGCTGGGGTCGCCCGGCGGCGCGCGCATTATTTCGACCGTGGCCAACATCCTGATGGACGTCATCGACTATGGGATGGACATCCAGCGGGCGGTGAATGCTCCGCGCTTTCACAACCAGTGGCTGCCGGAGGAGAGCATGGTGGAACCTGGTTTCTCACCAGACACGCTCGGCCTTTTACGCCGCATGGGCCACAGAATAGAAGAGAATGGCTATTGGAGCGACGGCGAGTGCATCGCCATTGACTTCAAAACGGGCGAACGACTGGGCGCGAGTGACGGCCGGAACAACGGCAAGCCAGTAGGTTATTGAGGACAGACGATGCGCAAGGCGATGTCGACGTACGTGCTGGTGAAAGAGAGGCTGCACCCGGGCCTGCTGGACAAACTGGTGCAGGGTGGGGCGCAAGCCATCGAAATTTTTGCCGCCCGCCAGCACTTCGATTACACCAGCCGGAAGCAGGTAGTGAACGAGATTGCCGACTGGTTCAAGAGTTCGGGCATTCCACTACACTCGTTGCATTCTCCTCTCTACGCTGACTATGAATGGGGGCGTTCTGGTGGCGCTCCGGTAAACATTGCCTCACCCGACCGCGCGCAGCGCGTCGAGGCGATGGACGAAATAAAACGCGCGCTCGAAGTTGCAGAAGTATTGCCGTTTCCGTTTCTGATCCAGCACATTGGCGTGGGCAGCGAGTCTTTTACGGAACACAAGTTTGAAGCTGCCATGACTTCCATCGAGCACCTGCGGGCTTTCGCGAAGCCGCTAGGGGTGCGGATCCTGGTGGAAAACATCCCCAACGATCTGAGCACTCCCGAAAAGTTAATCGAGTTGATCAAGGGAGCGCACTTCACTGACGTCGGGGTTTGCTTTGATATCGGCCACGCGCACATGGCGGGCAAGATTGCCGAAGAATTCGCGACGGTGAAGGACTACGTTCTCTCCACCCACATTCACGACAACACCAAAGACCGTGATTCCCATCTTTGGCCGGGAGATGGGTCTATCGACTGGAAGGAAGCGATGGAGTTGCTGCGTTCCGCGCCGAAAGTTCCGCCGCTGCTGTTAGAGATCGAGGGCGAGGAACACTTGAATCCGGTGGAGAAGATGCAACAGACTTTTGAGAAGCTGGAAGCGAGTTAAAACAGTTTCGAGTTTCCCGGTAATTCATTTCTATGGCTCTAAGCACGATTTCTGACATCGGCAAGCACGAAGGCCAGACCGTTACCATCAACGGCTGGCTCTACAACCTGCGCGAGAGCGGCAAATTGCTGTTTCCAATTTTTCGCGACGGGACTGGAACCATTCAAGGCGTTGTTCCCAAGAGCGCGGTTGCTCCAGAAGTGTTTGAAGCGATTAAAGGGCTCACGCAGGAGTCGAGCGTTATCGTGGAAGGCAAAGTGCGCGCCGATAAGCGTGCTCCCGGGGGATACGAACTCGACGTCAGCAACGTGAAAGTGTTGCAGCGCGTCTCGGAGGACGATCCCTATCCGATTTCTTTAAAAGAACACGGCGTCGATTTTCTGATGGAGCACCGCCACCTTTGGCTGCGAACTCCGCGCCAGGCAGCCATCCTGAGGGTGCGGGCGGAGATCATCAGAGCGGTCCGGAATTATTTCGATGACAACGGCTTCACACTTACCGATCCACCGATCCTGACGCCAGCAGCTTGCGAAGGCACCAGCACGCTTTTCCCGGTCGACTATTTCGATGAGCAGGCTTACCTGACTCAGTCGGGACAGCTTTACATCGAAGCCACGGCGATGGCGCTCGGCAAGGTTTACTCGTTTGGGCCGACATTTCGCGCGGAAAAATCCAAGACGCGTCGCCATCTCACGGAATTCTGGATGGTCGAGCCCGAACTGGCTTTCGCGACGCTCGATGACTTGATGGATCTGGGCGAGAACCTGGTCAGCTTCGTGGTAAAACGTTGCCTGCAAAACCGTCGTGCCGACCTGACGGTCATCGGACGCGATGTCACCAAGCTGGAAAAAGTCGAAGCGCCGTTCCCGCGGATCACCTACGACGAGGCGGTGCAACGACTTCAGGACGGCCACGCCAAGGGCGAGGTTGAGACTAAGTTTGAGTGGGGCGGGGACTTCGGCTCTCCCGATGAGACATATCTCTCTTCGCAATTCGACCGGCCAGTGATGGTGCACCGCTATCCCGCGCAGGTCAAGGCGTTCTACATGGAGCCCGATCCACAGCGTCCAGAGCTAGCGCTATGCGTCGACGTCCTGGCCCCGGAAGGCTACGGCGAAATCATTGGTGGGTCGCAGCGCATGGATTCCTACGAGCTGCTAGTGAAGCGAATTCGCGAACACAATTTGCCCGAGGAAGCGTTTAAGTGGTATCTCGATCTGCGCAAGTATGGCAGCGTTCCGCACGGCGGCTTTGGCATGGGAATTGAGCGCGTCGTAGCCTGGATTTGCGGTCTGGAGCACGTGAGAGAGACGATTCCGTTCCCCAGAATGCTGCATCGGCTGTACCCTTAGCTCGCATTAAGATCTACCAACTATCGCCATGACGCGTATTGGCCGCAATTCATCGAGCACCATTCCCAAAAAAATCCGAGTTTTAGGCGTGCCTCTCGATCTCGGCCAGTCCCGCCGGGGTGTGGATATGGGCCCGTCCGCCGTGCGGGTCGCGGGTCTTGAGGCTAGGCTCGAAGCGCTCGGACACATCGTGGAGGACGGAGGCAATGTTGCTGTCGCCATTCCGGAACAAAAAACCGTCGGTGATCCCAATGCCAAATATTTGAAAGAGATCACCTCCACGTGCACCAAGCTCGCCGACTTGGTGATCAAGGCCCTGGACGGAGGCATGATCCCGCTGGTGTTAGGGGGAGACCATTCGGTGGCGGCAGGCACGGTCTCTGGAGTTTCGGAATTCTATCGCCGCCAAAATCAACGCGTGGGACTGATCTGGATCGACGCGCACACTGATCTGAACGTCCCGGCGACTTCGCCCAGCGGCAACGTTCATGGAATGCCTCTCGCCGCGATTACTGGACTCGGTCCGCCGGAGCTTTCCCACATCTACGACTTTTCGCCGAAGGTAAATCCCGAAAATTGCGTTCTCGTGGGGGTCCGCGACATTGATGCCGTGGAAAAGGAAAACGTTCGCCGTGCCGGCATCGAAGTCTTCACCATGCGCGACATCGACGAACGCGGCATGCGAACGGTGATGGAAGAAGCTCTGCGCGCCGCCGGACGCGGAACGGTGGGATACCATATTTCCCTCGACATGGATTGGATCGATCCCGAGGACGC
>DATBAT010000079.1:0-4878 GCA_036271375.1 Terriglobales bacterium | reverse complement strand
CGATGGCGGTAAGTCTTTTGGATTCAGGGCGAGATATTTTCCGGGCGTTGTGACCCGCACTAGGCTTGCCCGACGACGGGATGAAAACGCGATTCACCGTCATCGTGCAATGAGGGTGAATGGCTCTCTCGAAGGCGCCATTATTTAGTAAGCTTAAGGTCGTCTCTTTGAATGAAGCTTGGCGTATCCAACTTTAGTGCGTGCGCGTTATGTACAGTCTTTTGTCCAGCGACTGTATCGCGTTGGCCGCGCCGATCAACGGAAGTGACGCATCAACGAATCGCGCATAGAATAGCGGAAGTCCCTCGACATATTTGCAGTTTCTAAAGCACTGCATCACCCATTCGTTGTTGTCCAGCAACGTGTCCCTGATCTTGTCGCAATCCGCATAGTCGAGCATTTTTGTCTGGATACCTAATCCGACCAAATCATACATTCTCAATAGCGGCTCCGTGAACCGAACGCCATCTCCGCATAGTTTGTTGATAGCTTCCCGATCATGAGTAACGACAGGAACGCCAAGGGTCATGGCCGCACCGTGACTAAACGCCTCACCTCGATCGATTGAGCGATGAAGATGTCTGCCCAGTTGCTCAGCCTGATTGAAAAGGCTGGCTCCAATGGCGCTCCCCTTCTCGTGCGAAATCAATTCCTCGGTAAGTATGCGAATGGTGCTGGAATTTAGTGTCTTGTCGAATAAAGACTTGATGCTGTGAAGCCGTTTGGAGGTGATGCGGAGTAGCTCAGTTTCAACCGCCTGCACGATCAGACACTGGATTGAATAATCTGTTTTCAGCTTTTTTAAGATTGCCGTGCTGTTTGTCAGGAGTATCTGGATTAGGGCATCACTATCAATAATAATCCAGTGCGGGTTGACTGGAACTCCCGGGATGGTCACGCCGATTCTGGCGATTGAATCAAATTACGAAAGCGCTTTACGAATGTCTGCTTTTCCATCATAGCCATCTCAGCCGCCTTTCCCGTTGTGATTATGCCATCGTTGAGTGCCTTGATTACCTCATCTATATAACGCACAGGGACGCGGAGAGATCGTGTGCCGATATCAGTATTACGATATTCTCCTATCCACTTCGGTGACTCTTCGGCTCTAAGTTTAAGATATTCGCGGGTATTTAGTGCGTGTGTGCTATATGCTTTGACCTCGGAGGAGCAACTGATAGCCTCGTAGCCGGCGCGTTGCTCATCCGTGATAAATCCGGCATCAAGTGCGGCTTTCAATAGAAGCTTTTGCTCCACGTGTGTCTCCGCAATCAGGCGACCAATATCATTTGCGGAAAGATTGCTCCATTTTACCCCGAATTTATTGGTAAACTGTACGAGTACAGTCTTCGGAACCAAGGCCTCCTGAGCGAACGCCTGGGCGCGAGCCTCATTAAGTAGAGTTTGAGTAGAGAAACCTTCGCTCCTTTCAATAAAATCAAGGGCGACGGGATCGTCTTCAAGGTCGAAAATTGCATGGCATAGCTCGTGCATTAGCACCGCATTTCGACGAAACCATGTAGCGCCAAAGGAGTTCGCAAAGAGGCACGGGGTTAGCGTATCACTGGAGCCCACACTAAAGCAGCAGCCCTCCAACTTGGAACCCTTCAGCGGACTCTCAACTAGAAGCAGTCCGATCTTTCTAAAGTATGGTCGGATTAGCTCACCGATGCCCGATTGTCCGTGCTGAAGACTTGATGCGCCCCGGAAAACTCTGGCCGCCTGGATACCTTGCGCCGAGGGGGGCAGGTTCTTGTCAACCCCATTACGAACTGTACCGAAAAGAGGCGAATATTCCAGCAGCCTCTCGCCGCGAACTTGTTGCAATTGCCCAAGAAAGAATCCGAGTTTCCTTATCAGCCCGACCATTTCCCGGTCGCGATCAATCAAGTTCTCATCTCGCAACTTGTACCACACAGCGGGCGTGATGGTTTCCGCCGACGGACGCTTCACGCCGTCCGATGCGGTAATGTCCATCTCGCGAACTCCAAGAACACTGGACAATTCTGGCAGAATAAAGCTTGGAACTGGTTTGCGGCCTTCCATCCAGTCGGAGAATTGAGCAAGATCTACCCCAACCAAACTCGCGCAAAACTCAGAAGGGAGCTTAGTCGCCGCGATGATCTGTTTTAACATCTGCGCCGCTCCGATCGATACTGACTGAACTCTAGTGATTGGTGCCGATGAAAATTCTCTTGAGATGATTGTGGGGGCGTACCGCGTGGTGAATATTGCAAGTCACAAACCCATTGTGCTATAGTGCGGCGACCAAAGCAATAGAGATAAGTAAATATCCTTAAACGGTTGAATGCATTGAACATAGTGATCCGTCGCCGATAATGATCCATCGCCGAAACCCGTAGATCGTTGAAGTTCTGAAAGAGTGGGCGCGATTCCAGGGAAACGCAGAAAGATACTAACGGTATCTCGCGAAGCGGGAATACCGTCCCGGGCAATATTGTGCAATATCGAAGCTCCCCTCGGAGCAAATATTGGCATAAGCCTTTTGGATTCAGCGGGAAAAATTTTCCGGGCGTGGTGAATGGCCCATTGGGGTGGCCCCGCAACGGAGGATGAAACGGGCTGCGAGAGCGGTTATTGTGGGCGTGTCACGAGCGCGACAGGAGGCCGGGTTGGTTCTGGAGCTTATTGCCCGATTGTGAATGTGGCCCGGACGCTGAGCATTGTGCGATAGCACAACGGATTGTCGCCTTTCGCCGCGAGGTGGAAGAGCACGAGAAGGAAAGTCAGTTCTTTACAGGCGTCCCTCGCTCGTGGCGAAAGGAGTCAACGTGACACTAATATATCGCCGTTGCGCCGGGATGGATGTGCATCAGAAATCGATCTCGGTTTGCGCCCGCATCCGCACCGCGAGGAATACATTTACAACCGAGACCGCCGTAATTCGGACCTTCACGCAGGATCTGGAGAAGATGGCCGTCTGGCTGAGAGAACGCAGAATCCGCAATGTTGCCATGGAATCGACGGGCGTGTACTGGAAGCCCGTCTGGAACGTACTGAGGCAGGTAAGCGGGGTTTCGCTCTCGTTCTGGTCAATCCGCAGCACATCGAAGCGCTGCCGGGGAGAAAGACCGACCAGCAGGATGCCGAACGCATCGCCACGTATCTGCTGGAAGGATTATTACGCGGCAGCTTGGTGCCGCCGCCCGTGCGCGAGTTGCGCGAACTGACCCGCCGCAGCACTCACCTGCAGGGCGATCGCAACCGCGTCATCAACCGTATTGGTCGCTTGCTGGAAACGGCCAACATCAAGCTCGGGTCGGTTTTGAGTAACATTGTCGGCCAGAGTGGCAGAGCCATCCTGACGCCATCGTGGCCGACAAAAGGGCAGCCGGGGATCTGGCTACTTATACGTCCAGTCGTGTCAGGCACTCTCGCGAGGAGTTCGAACTGGCGCTGGAAGGCCGTTACAGCGATCACCTGCGATGGCTGCTCGGCCAGTTGCTCGACGAACTGGATCATGTCGACCGTGGAGCACTCGTGGATTTGCGCATCGGCCGGTTGGTGGAGTCACACACCGATCTGATCGCACGCCTTTGCACCCTGCCCGGTGTCGATGTCATCACTGCGCATATCATTCTCGCCGAGATCGGCACCGACATGAGTTGCTTCCCGGACGCGCGCCATCTGGCCAGTTGGGCCGGACTCTGTCCCGGCAACTCGGAAAGCGCCGGCAAGCGCTTCAGTGGCCGCACCCGCAAGGGCGACCGTTTCTGCGGCGAGTGCTCATCCAAAATGCCCGGGCAGTCGCCCACATGAAGGAATGCGCGCTGACTGCCTTCTTTCGCGGCATTGCCGCCCGCGCCGGCATGAAGAAGGCCGCGGTTGCGGTCGCACATCGCATTCAGACGCTGGCGTACTACATCACTCGCGACGGCAGCATTTACCAGGAAGCAGGCGGCGACGTTTACGATCGGCGTAATCCCGAACGCACCGCCAAGCGCCTCGCCCGCCGGCTCCAGCGCATCGGTTTTGAGGTCACCCCGAAGCCCGTTTCGCGAACAACCCCAGTTCCGCGGCAGCCACCGCTGCCCGGTCAAACCTGGGCCAAATGTAATAGCTGGGGCATCGCTTGTATCCTCGTCAGACCGCGCATTTCCAAGCCCAGGGAAAAGTCATCTCGTTGATTCCACATTGCCTCCGCTCCGCGGAGTTTCGAAGGACCCTCCACGGCGGTTTGGCGCAACGGGGATAAAAATGGAATCAGAGGGCGACAACCGGCGATAGCCGGGAGTAATTTGATGACGGCCGGCTACCTGCCACTCCAGAGCCCAATCGTGAATCCACTTGGGACGCCCGCGTGTAATTTACCTTTTCAGCCAAAGTTCATGCATTCGGAACCTTCAGGACATCCGTAGTCGCCAGGTGATGAAATTTGAACGTGCGCCCCCTGAGGTTGATATCGCTATGATAGGCTCACGCGGTATGCGCATAATGCCATTTGCGCTATTGGCTTTGCTCGCGCTGCCGGGACAGAGCCAGGTTTCTCTGTCTGCTCCCCATTTTGATGCGACTGATGTTCACCCCAGCGCGCCCGCTTTGAATCCGTTCACCTATGCCTCGGGCGGATTCTTGCGCGGAAACCGCTACGACATCCATAAAGCTACTCTACTTGACCTCATCCGGATTGCTTATCAAATCGCTCCGGAAAACATTGCCGGAGGCCCAAACTGGCTGGAATTCGATCGCTTCGATGTTGCCGGGCAAGCGCCAGCTGACTCTTCCCCGAAAACACTTCGCGGCATGCTTCAGACCCTTCTTGCCGAACGCTTTCAACTCATTGTCCATAACGACAGCCGTCCCATGCCGGCCTACATTCTCGCGCTCGGCAAAACCAAACCGAAGCTCAGCGAAGCA
>DATBAT010000078.1:0-2867 GCA_036271375.1 Terriglobales bacterium | reverse complement strand
TCGAGTTGCGGATATTGCGCGAGCAACTGATCGAGAGATGCCAACTGATCTTTCAGTTCGATAGCGCCAAACTCGTGGCGGATCGCGGATCCGAATTTTCTGCCGCGGTTGGGCGTGCCTCGGTTGTCGACGGAGAAGACTGCGAAGCCGTGGTTTAAAAGCACCTGATTGAAGAACAATCCACTGCCGCCCCACTCGTTCAGAACGGTTTGCGCGGCGGGACCGCCGTAGATGTCGACGATCACGGGAATTTTTCCCTTAGCCGCAAGCGGCAGAGATAGTTCTCCATACAGGGTGGTGCCGTCTTCGGCCTTGAACTCTAAAAATATAGGTGAAGTGAAACCCGCGACCTCACGCGACTCCCACACCTTGTGGCATGCCGCTTCCTCGGAACAGATCGACAACGATGGCGGGGTCGCCGCCGCGGAGAACGTGTCCGCGTAGCGAGCGCTCTCGTGGGCAAACTTGATTCCGTGGCTTCCCTCCTCCGACGTCACCTTCCGCAATCCGGAGCCGTCGAGTTTGACCGAGCACAAATGCGTCTGCCGGGGATCGCCTTTATTGCATGAAAAATAAACCGTATCGCCACTGACCCCCTGCACTCCGAGTACTTCGAAGTCACCCTGGGTCAACTGCCTTTCCAGCCTGGCTTCCGCGAGCGGCCGCAGCGCGTCGAAGCTGTACAGATAAAGATGAGTGTGGCCGTCCCGCCAGCTGGTCCAGAGGAAGCGGTTGCCGGTCACCTTGAAGTCGTCATTCACGTTTACCCACGAGTCCGGCGCGGTTTCGGTGAGCACTTTTTTGGCGTCACCGGAATGGGTGTCAACGAAATACAAGTCCATTTTGTCTTGTACTCGGTTCAGTACCTCAGCCCAGAGCAATCCTTCACGGACCCAGCCGAAGCGCGGAATATAGATGTCTTTTTCGTCAGTCAGCGAAATCCATTTGGTCTTGCCGCCACCCGAGCCCACCACCCCGATTCGTACGGCCGGGTTGGCATCGCCGGCCTGCGGATATTTCTGCATATCGACGGTGGCATGCGGCGCCAGCCAATCCACGATTGGGTACGTTGGAACCTGGGTCTCGTCCATTTGCAGGAAGGCGATCTCTTTGCCGGAAGGCGACCAGAAATAGTGGCTGCGAGCGTTCAACTCTTCGGCGTAGACCCAATCGACTTCGCCGTTGAGCAGGTTTTCGTCTTTGTCTTTGGTGAGCTGGGTTTCGTGTTCGCCCGAAAGCGGGCGGACGTAAAGGTTGTGTTTGCGAACGTAAGCCACGCGCTCGCCGCCGGGAGAAAGTTTAGGATCAGTCGATGGATCGGGATTGCTGGTGATCTGCACGCCGGTACCGTTCTCTAATGTGAAGTACCAGAGTTGTCCTTCGGAATCGAACATCAGGTGCTTCGAATCGGGCGCCCATTGGTAGTCTTCGACGTGATAGCGGTTCAGGCGTTCTTTCTCGCGTTCGTCTTTCATATTGGTGCGAGACGGGGCAAGCGCGGCCAGTTTTACTTCGCTTACTAAGACTTTCTTTTTGCCGCTGGCCGCATCGACGTACCAGAGTTCGCCGTGGTCGCCGGAATCGTCGCGCTGAATGAAAGAGAACTTGCTGTCGTCGGGGCTCCATTGCAGGGCTTCGGGTGCGCGTCCGGTAATTCCACCTTCCGCGAAAATGGCTTCGATGGTAGGGACTTGCGCTGACGTTTGGGCCAACAACCTGGCGGCGAATGATAAAAGAGCGATGAGGCGAAGGGGGCGGATCAAGAAGCGGCTCCTGAGAAGCATGATTCCGACGAAAGTCTACATCAGCTTGGGGGAGAGCCTCTTCTGAGGCCTCGCATGCTAAAATCTGTTTAGTGCGATATCCAACCAATGCTTCCTGACGTCGAGCGTTTTATTGAATTGCAAAAGGCTGACGGGCACATCCGGCGCCTCAATGAAGAGGTTGCTGCGCTCCCTAAACGAGTTGCGGCCATCGAAGAAAAATTAGCCGGGACTAAGGGCCAGCTGGAAAAAGCCAAAGCTGCGGTCAAAGCCGACGAAGCCAACCGGCGCAAATTCGAGACCGCCATTCAGGACCTGCAAGGCAAAATTTCCAAATATCGCGACCAGTCTTTGGCGGTCAAGACCAACGACCAGTACAAGGCTTTGCTGCACGAGATCCAGTTTGCCGAACAAGAAATTAAGGCGAACGAAGACAAAATACTGGAAGTAATGGTCAACTCCGAAGCGCGGGAGAAAGACGTCAAGGCCGCCGAAGCGGAGATGAAAGCGGAAGTCGCGGAGATCGAAAAAGAGAAAGCCGCCGCCCGCGAAGTCACGGCCAGAGACGAAAAAGAATTGGCCGAATGGAACGCGAAGCGCGACCAGGCACGATCGGGAGTCGATCCGGATTTACTGCGGCATTACGACCGGGTTTCCAAGTTCCGCGGCAGCGGGCTGGCCGAAGTCCGCGAGCAGAAATGTTCCGGTTGTTCGGTGATGTTGCGTCCGCAAATCTTTAACGAAGTGCGCAGCGGAAATAAAACTATAGTTTGCGATTCGTGCCAGCGAATCATGTACTACAACCCGGCGAATGAAGCTGCGGTCGAACAGGCAACCGCGACCAAACGCCGACGGGCGCGTCCTAAGGATTCCGATCAGGCCTGGTACTATCGCGAGTCCTACGGCGAGTTGGGGGAAGTACTGCTTTCCTTCATCAAGACCGACGACCGCTGGCGCCGCCGCAGTTACGACTTCCAGAGCGGGCGAGAGAATAGCGACAGTATTTCCGCAGGCGGAAACTATCATTCGTCGTTCGCTGCCGATCTGGAAGGGGCCATCCGCCTGAACGGACATTGGCCGGCGGGCGAGATCCGCGACTGGGGT
>DATBAT010000077.1:0-3461 GCA_036271375.1 Terriglobales bacterium | reverse complement strand
AACCCAAGGCAGTGGTGTTTGAGACGGGCACCAATGTGTGGAAGAGCTTCGACACGTGGCCACCGAAAGCAGCTAGGGCGACGACACTCTACTTCCGGGCTGGCGGCAAGCTGAGTTTCGATCCGCCAACCGACTCCAAAGGCGTGGATGATTACGTGAGCGATCCGAATCATCCGGTGCCGTTTGTCGGTTACACCACCGACACTGTGCCGCAACGCTACATGGTGGATGATCAGCGGTTCGCAAGTTACAGACCTGATGTGCTTGTGTATGAGACTGACCCCCTGGACGAGGACGTGACGATTGCCGGGCCCATCTCTCCCAAGCTCAAGATTGCCAGTTCAGGCACTGACGCGGACTTCGATGTGAAACTGATCGATGTATATCCGGAAGACTACCCGGATCCGCCAGACACAGCACATGCAAACAAGCGCATCCTCGATGCCCCGCCTCTCCACATGGGCGGCTATCAGGAGCTTTTGCGCGGAGAGCCATTCCGTGCGAAATTCCGCAATAGCTGGGAGAAACCTGAAGCCTTGGAACCCGGCAAGCGAGCGGATCTCAACTTCACGATGCCTGATCTTTTCCATACCTTCCGGCGCGGTCATCGCATCATGGTGCAGGTGCAAAGTTCGTGGTTTCCGTTGACCGACCGCAATCCGCAAACCTTCACAGACATACCTAACGCAACTCCGGAACAGTTCCAAAAAGCGACGGAGCAAGTCTTCCGAGAGAAGGATGCGGCATCAGGAGTTGAAGTGATGGTGCTGCCAAAACCGTAGTGATTTGCGGGATACGATTCAGGCTTTCGGCGCGCTGGACTTTTCCTGCAACAGAATCGGTAGTAAGACCAACAGAGCCAGCAGCCCGGCCGGCAGCGTAAGCATTGCTGTGCGAATACTGCCGCTTTGGACAGAAATCCACCCTGTGAGCCACGGCAATATGGAACCGCCTACGCCTGCAGCCGCGAGTACCCAACGCGTTGCCGCTATTTGCGGCACGCGGTGCAGACTGCCCGCGACGATCAGCGGATAAATGGGTGCACACGTCGCGCCGAGTAGAAACATCACGACACCACGAAGAGAGTGCGATGACGCGGCATAGAGCAGCAACGCGGCGACGAATGCACCCGGCAAAACGACGCGCAGAAAGTCAAATGCTTTCACACGAAGCAAGATCAGCGAAGAAAGCGCGCGAGAAGCGAGAAATCCAGTCCAATACAACCCTGAGAAAATCGCTGCAAGGGCAGGCCCACTTTGCGATGTACGCAAGGTATACGTCGCGAGCCAGCTTGCAGCCGTGTTTTCGACGCCGACTTGTAGAAAGGCGGCGATCGCAAAGAGCGCGACGGCTCGAAGCGTCGAGCCTCGAATCGATTCGCTCGGCGTCGATTGCTTTTCAGGCGGATCGCGCAGCCACACCAGACACATGAGAGCAGCCGCTATGGATGCACCGGCCAACATTGCATAGGCTGCACGAAATGTGTGATCAAGCAGGACGCGCGCGGCGAACAGGGGCGCAATCAAAGCGCCCGCGCTCCACGTGAAATTCAACAGCACAAGGACAGGGTTCAGGCGTTCGGGAAATGCCCGACCGGCAAAGAGAGTTACCGCCGACATGGGCAATCCAACGCCCACGCCCATTGCGGCAAACACGACCAACTGAAGCGGCCAGGTCACCCAGGCGATCGCGCAACAACAAATCGCGACGAGGCTAAAGCCGATGGCCATCAACTGCGCATATTTTCCGACGCAGAGCAGCGCACCGATCGACGTTCCACCAAAGTAAAAAAGGAAAATCAAACCGGACTGATTGTCGTTCAACTTTAAATTGGAAGCGAGTGAGGGCAGCAGAGGCCCTCCAATCGCGTGCAGAACACCAGTCAACAGGAAGACGGGATGGAGAACCGCCAGCGAGCGCGCCGGTGCCGTTCCGTTGCGCGACGCCATCGCCTAATTGCGCTTGATCCGCGCGCGCTTCGGATTTGGGGGACAAGTCGATTCGCGAATAATCAACTCCGGACGAATCGGAACTATATCGGGGAATGTGGCCTGGCCGCGAATCCTTTGCAACAGAATGCGCGCGGCCACCTTGCCCATCTGCGTCATGGGCTGGCGAATTGTCGTGAGGCTCGGGTTATGAAATGCCGCGCCCTGAACATCGTCGAAACCTACGATCGAAACGTCGCTGGGAACCTGCAGCCCATGATCGCGACATGCGCGGACCGCACCAATTGCCGAGATGTCGTTGTAGCAAACAATCGCCGTAAAGTCGGCGCCGCGTTGCAGCAATTCGTTGGCCGGCTCAAACCCTAACTCGGGAGTCGAGACGCGCAACTGAAGCTGCGCGATGAGCTCGGGAGGAACGGTGAGTTTGAGATCACGCGCCACCGCCATCAGGCACTCCCATCGATCGTCGGCATCGGAGCTGTGACTGCCGCCGCGCATGAAGGCAACTTTGCGATGACCAAGTTGATAGAGATGCCGCAGAGCAAGTTCAGCCGCTCGCCGCTGATCGAGGACTACATTCGTCGTGCCTTCGATGCGGCGATGTCCCGCGACCGCAACGACCGGCAGCGGAATACTCTTTTCCAGGATGGTATCGATAAGAATGAAGCCTTCAACCGATCGATCCATAAGAAGGCGCGGGTACTCTTCAATCAGATCCGGCTTGCGCCGATGACTCGCAGTTAGATAGAAGTACCCTTCCTCAATGAGAAATTCTTCCACCCCAGCAAGTACTTCGGTGGCGTAGTTATCGCTGAGTTCAGGCACCAGCACGCCCACAGTAAAGGTTTGCTTCTTGCGCAACGACCGAGCAAAAAAACTCGGGCGGTAGTCGAACTTGGCCGCAGCTTCGGTCACGCGGTCGCGTGTCTCTTGAGGAATCGAGCGAACGCCGGGCGCGTTGTTCAGAACCAGAGATATCGTGGCTGGCGACAAGTTCAGATATTCGCCGAGCGTGCGAAGACTGATGGGCTGCCCAGGCTGCGGGGCGCTCGATTTGGCGCGTTTTACCATGCACTCCATTTGTAACACCGCCAAGCAGTTAGCCCTCGTCTTTTGGCCGCACGTCGAGCGGCCAGCGACCGGTCAAGAGATGTCGCTCACTTCGAGCGTAGACGCTGGCGGCTCTGCTGGCGGCTCAGTCGTCACTTCGACCAAGCTGCCAAAAAGAGGTCTTTTGGGTGTCGCAGGGGGCTGGACGCCTTCAAGTACACTGGTTGGCGGAGGGATGGGTGAGCGGTTGAAACCGGCGGTCTTGAAAACCGTTGTGCCTGAAAGGGCACCGGGGGTTCGAATCCCTCTCCCTCCGCCATGGAGTCCGGCTGATTGGCTCCAGGCCGCCGAGTATCCACGGAATCTCTCCGGTCTTGTAGTAGAGACCCATGACAAAGGTCCTTGTACGTTGCGACAATGCTATCAATCTCGGTAGAATTCCCCTGGCTGAACGTGGTGCTG
>DATBAT010000076.1:0-7146 GCA_036271375.1 Terriglobales bacterium | reverse complement strand
GAGAAATGCCGCGAAAATGTAAGCGATATACAGAAATGACAAGAACAGGAATATCTTTTCCAGCCTCTTGTAGTCGCCGAAAATTACCAGCGACCAGACCAGCAGCGCCGCAATCGGAACTGAAATGAATTTGCTGATACCAAAGAGTTGCGTGCTGCTGGCGACTCCGGCGAATTCGGAAATGACATCGCCAAGGTTGCACAGCACCAGCGCCGCCATCACGAAGAAGGTCACCCGAATGCCGTACTCTTCACGGATCAGCGAGCTGAAGCCCTTGCCAGTCACCACTCCCATGCGCGCGGCAATTTCTTGCGCGAAAGTAAGGGCGATGGCCACCGGAATCATGGTCCACAGCAGGGAGTAGCCAAAGCGGGCGCCAGCCGAAGCGTAGGTGTAAATGCCGCCGGCGTCGTTATCGACGTTGGCGGTGATGAAGCCGGGGCCCAGGATCGAGACGATGAAGAGCAGTCGCGATCCCCAATAACGCAGGTTTCGCATAACTGCCTCCTACATCCGAGTTGGAAGAATTTTGCATGGAAGAATCCGACGGGCCGGGGAAATATGGGCGCAATTGCAGAGTACTAATTTGCGGCGGCAGGGACAAGCTCGAATAGGAAATATCTTACGAATTGTTCGCGGTGATTTCCGTAACTATCAATTCCGCCTGTTTCGGCAAATAACTCTTTCGCCGGAACCAGTCTTCCATCGCAGCTTTCAACTGATCGAGCGGGACCTTTGCGCCAATCTCCATGACGCCATCCGCGACCGGAAGCGTGTCGTCGAAGACGGTCGCGTTGGTGAAGTTGCGCATGGAAAAATTATCCAGCCATTTCAAAAGACACTTGTGGCGCTGGCCGTCGTCGGCATATTCGATAGAAATTATGCGGGCAAACATAAAAGACTGAACGGTTGATTCGATTTACTTTGCGTAGAGACGTAGCTCTGCTACGTCTGCATTACCACGAACCTCAAATCGCGCACGCTTGCAGTAACGGCGGTTGCAATCGCTAAGACGTAGCAGAGCTACGTCTCTACACTCCCATTCCCATTTTATTCTCTGGCCGATGCGACTGGACTGTCCCGGCGAAAAACAAATACAGCAGGCGTGGCTGAAAATGCTAAGTGCTGAATGCGGTTTATGAAGAAACTTCAGCCTTGTCCTTATCCAAAAACTGTAAATCATAAAGCCGCCGATAGGTCCCCAGCTTCTTCATCAGCTCGTCATGCGGACCGATGTCTGCAATCGCGCCATTTTCAATCACCACAATCCGGTTTGCGCGCCGCACCGTCGACAGCCGGTGCGCAATCACCACCACGGTTCGTCCGATCATCAGATTGTGCAGTGCGGCCTGAACCAGCGCTTCCGACTCGCTATCCAACGCAGAGGTGGCTTCGTCGAGAATCAATATCGGTGCGTTCTTCAACAACGCGCGAGCAATAGCAATCCGCTGGCGTTCTCCTCCGGAAAGGCGCACGCCGCGCTCTCCAATCACCGTGTTGTATCCGTCCGGAAGCGCCGAAATAAAATCATGGGCCAAAGCCGCCTTGGCCGCGGTCTCCACATCTTTCTGCGAAATCCCCGGACGTCCGTAGGCGATGTTGTTGCGCAGGGTGTCGTTAAACAGGACTGTCTCCTGCGTGACCACGCCGATCTGCCCACGCAGCGAATCGAGTGTGACTTCACGCACGTCGCGCCCATCGACCGTCAACTTGCCGGCGCTTACATCGAAGAAGCGCGGAATCAAATGCACCAGCGTGCTCTTGCCCGCGCCGCTCGATCCCACGACCGCCAACACTTCTCCTGCGTTTACTTCCAAATTGATCCCGCGGAGAATCTCCCGCGTTTCTTCCCCGTGGTTGTCATAGGAGAAGCAAACATTCTCGAAGCGAATACTTTGGGAAAACTTCGGCAGCGTCTTCGCGCCCGGCTTGTCATGGATGGTGTCTTCCGCGTCCATGAACTGAAAAATCTCCGACGATGCACCCAGCGCCTGCTGAAAGTTGTTGTTGAACTGGGCGAACTTTCGCACCGGATCGTAGAGCTTGAACACGGCCACAATGAACGCCAGAAAAGTTCCGGCGCTGAAAGTGTTGTGCTTAATCTCATTGCGCCCCAGCGAGAGCAGCAGTGCGATGGCGATCGCACCGAAAATATCCATCAGCGGGGAGCTAATCGCGGTCGCCGCCACCGAGCGCAGATTCGCCGAGAGCAGGCGCTGCGCCGCGCTGTGAAAGCGGGCGATCTCCCACGACTCCATGCTGAACGCTTTAACGATGCGATTACCGGTAATCGTCTCGTGCAGAATATTCTGGATGTCGGCCAGCTTGTCCTGCCCGCGCCGTGTGGTGCTGCGCACCCGGCGGCCAATCTTTCCTGCCGAATAAATAATGAACGGCACAAACAACAGCAGCACCCACGCCAGCTTGCCACCCAGCACCACCACCACCGCAGCGGTAAAGATTAGAGTGAAGAACTGCTGTAAAAATTCTGCCAGCACGCTCGACATGGCGTACTGCACCCGCTCAATGTCATTGACGATGGTCGATACCAGAGTTCCCGTCGTATGCTGCTGAAAAAACGCCGCCGAACGCATCAGAATCGAGTTGTAAAGATGATTGCGCAGGTCGGTAATCATCCCGAACCCGCCGTAGTTCACCAGATAAGTCCCGGCGTAATCGAAAATCCCTTTAAGAATCGTGGCTGCCACCAGCGCAAAGGCTACGATGTTCCACGGATTGTGAAAGTGCGAGGGGACGAACTGCTGCAGGTAAATCGGCTGATGGGACCCGGGTAGTCCGAAGAGTTGAATCTGCCGGTCAGGCGTGCCGGGATTCAATACCCGGTCGAAGATTGGTCCAATCAGCAACACGCGAAACGCGTCCAGCAGGCCCACGCCCGCCAGCAACAGCACCGACGAAATAAGCTGCAACCAATAAGGCGCGGCATAGCGAAGCAGTCGCGTTACCTGCCGCATGGAATTTTCCCTGAACGTGCCCGGATGTACGGAAAGGTCGGTGTGCTAGGCAAGCCCGTATTTTACTGTAAGCGCCTACTTGGGGCTGTCGCGATGGACGACTTTCACCTTATAGCCGCCCTTGCGCAGGCGCTTGCTGACTTCTTCAGAAATCATCACCGAGCGGTGCTGCCCGCCGGTACAGCCAAAAGCGATGGTGAGGTAACTCTTGCCCTCCCGAATATAGTGCGGCAAAAGATAGACCAGCATGTCGGAGATGCGCTCGATAAATTCCCGGCTTTGCGGAAACGAGCGAATGTACTTGGCCACTTTCGGATGGCGTCCGGTCAGCGCGCGGAACTCCGGCACGAAATGCGGATTCGGCAGAAACCGAACATCGAACATCAGATCCGCTTCCTCCGGCACCCCGTGCCGGAATCCAAAACTGACGCACGATACTAGAATGCTCTGCTTGCCGGTTTCCTTTTTATGATGGAAGCGATCGGTTACGTACGCGCGAAGTTCGTGAACATTAAAGTTCGAGGTATCGATAACTAGATCGGCCATCGCGCGCATCGGCCGCAGGTGCTTGCGCTCTTCCGCCAGCGAACTCTTTACCGTCGTGTCTTTGCCCAGCGGATGCGGCCTACGCGTCTCGCTAAAGCGCCGCAGCAGCACCGCGTCTTTCGCTTCCAGAAAAACCACGCGCGTCGGTAAAATGCGCTTCACCGACCTCACAATTTCCGGCAACTGCTCGAGTTTGTTGCCCTCGCGCACGTCCATCACCAGCGCGCTGCGTTCAATCTCCGGCGACTGCACCACCAGGTCGGCAAAACTTGGAATCAGCCCGACCGGAAGGTTATCGACGCAGTAGTAGCCAAGATCTTCAAACGCCTTGAGCACCGAGGCTTTTCCCGAGCCGCTCATGCCCGTGATGATTACCAGCTCGCGCGCCTTGCGGGCTTCTTGCACAGCCGGCGGACGAGGATCCGCCTTGGCTGGGGCTACTCTCTTGGGAGTCATCGGTCGTTTAATGTTAGCAGGCAAAAACTTGCGCGTCATCTGCAACTGCTTTGCGCTCGAATTCCGAACCTACAGCGTTTTACCCGGTCTGACCCCGATAATCCAGCGCTTCCTAGGGGATGTGCCGTATGGCTTTAGTAACCTGCAAACCCTATCCTTAGTTTCGGTAGGAGACGTATGTTGAGAACCAGCCTTTTAGTAGTGGTTTTTACATTTGGAATGTTGGCGTGTTCGAAGGAAAAGGTGTCGAAGCCGCTAGCCAAGGCGCCGGCGAAAGAAGTTTCGAACGCGCGCGAGAAGGCGCCAAAGCCCTCTCCCTATATCTACAAGGCGCCGCGGCAGGTTTCAGCGGTAAATCGTGACGCGGTGGCTCCACGCCGAAATCGCCCACAGCCTGAATAAAAATTCTCAAGGAGCCTTCCCCATGAAGCGCCTAGCTATTCTTGCGACCGTAGCGCTTCTCACTTTTGTAAACGCGGCCTGCACCAAGCAAAACGACACCTCGTATAAGGAAAGCGTGCAGCGCGCTCTCGACCAGGCCGACCTGAAGGGCGTTTCGGTTGCGGAAGACAAAGACAAAAACACCATCACCCTCTCCGGCAAACTGCACTCCGAGGAAACTAAAGCAAGCCACACAGGTAGCGCAAGCCGCCGCCGGAACGCGCCTTGTAGCCAACGAAATCAGCGTGCAGCCTGTGGGTTTGGAATCGCAAGCCAAGGAGATCAACAGCAACCTTGATGAAGCGATTGAAAAAAACTTCAAGGCCGCGATAATCGCGCAGGGCCTGGACAAGCAAAGCATCGACTACAAAGCGAAAAACGGATTGCTAACGCTGAAGGGAAATGTGAAGACCACCCAGCAACGACAGCAAGCCGAGGAGATCGCGCAAGCGGTCCCCAACGTGGCGCAAGTGCTGAATCAAATCGAAGTGAAAAGGTAGGATTTCCCAAAGGTTCAAAGGGACGCCGCCAGGCGTCCCTTTTTTGGCTCAAACGCGGAAAGGTGTACTCAGCAATCTAGCCGGCAACATGACGACCGCCCACAGCAGATCTAAAACTCCGCGCACCGCGATGCCGACAACCCGAAACGGCAATAGCAGCAGCCAAACTATCGGATAAAGTACCAGCGCCAGAATCGCGACCGGCCAACAAACCACCAGAAGAATGCACCACAGCAGAAACGTGAACATGGCGGGCGCCTCCTGAGTATGGATACGCAGCGGTAGTCCAAAAAGTTTCCGTCCCGCGATCTCACCCCAGGCAGTCTTTCAACATTCTAGCGAATGGTGGCCCGGAAGTGTCCCCGCCTGCCCACCACAGTTCTGTCGTCTCGACCGAAGCAAGCGGTTCGCGAAGCGGACAGTTTGCGCAGCGGAGGGACCTTGTGTTTCAAGACCGCACAGAGCCCGCCCTGAGCGAGGTCGAGAGGGCGCAAGCCTTGGGAAACAAGAGAAGTCACAAGGCCCCAAAAGGGACGAAAAATAACCAACGCAAAGAAATGTGGGGCGGACACTCTTGTCCGCCAGCCAGCAGCACACTTCGGACGATCAGGACTGAGGGCTAAACCGGAACATCGACCTCGCCGTCCAGTTCCTCCTCTGCTTCACTCGCAGCAAACGGATCCCCCAAGACCATCCGGACCGTCTCATCAGGCGCGGTTTCCACATCGCGCAACGCCCGGTTCATCACTCTCGTCCGGACACCCAGCGTTTCGACCGATTTGGCCGCTTTGTTGAGCTGCCGCGAAAGCCCGTCCACTACAACGTTATATTTGCCAAACTGCGTCTTTACTGCCGCAAGAATCTGCCATACTTCGCTCGATCTTTTCTCTATCTTCAAAGACCGGAAGCCCATCTGTAACGCATTCAGCAACGCGGTAAGAGTTGTCGGGCCCGCCAGCGTTACGTGGTATTCAAATTGAATCTGCTCGAAAAGTCCCGGACGTCGCAAGACCTCCGCGTAGAGACTTTCCGTAGGTAAAAACAGGATTGCAAAGTCCGTCGTTCGTGGTGACGAAATATATTTCTCCTGAATCGTTCGGGCACATTGCCGGATGCGATTTTCCAGCTCTCGGCTCGCCTTCGCTACCGCCTCGGCATCTCCTAACTCAGAGGCAGTAATAATCCGTTCGAAATCTTCCCGAGGAAACTTCGCATCAACCGGCAACAAGACTTCTGCGTCATCATTGCGGCCAGGAAGACGAATCGCGAATTCAACTCGCTCCTGGCTGCCCTCTTTGATTTGGACATTGCACGCGAACTGTTCCGGTGACAACACTTGTTCCAGCAACATGTTCAATTGCACTTCGCCAAACGTTCCTCGCACCCGTACGTTCGAAAGCGCCCTCTTAAGATCGCCGACGCCGGCCGCTAGCGTCTGCATCTCCCCAATGCCGCTATGGACTCGCTCAAGTTGCTCGACAACGCCTTTGAGCGACTCCCCAAGCCGCGTGTCTAAAGTCGACTGCAATTTTTCGTCTACCGTGTTGCGCATTTCGTCGAGCTTTGCCGAGTTCTCGTTGCGAAGCAGGTCTAAGCGGTCTTGCACCATCTTCTTGAGAGCATCTTGAGATCGTTCGTTCTTTTCGGAGAGCATCGAAATAGCCGCGGTGACATTGTCGAGTCTCTCTTTCTGTTGCCCGCCAAGGTCGTTGATCGTTTCTGAAATTGCCGCACCCAGCCTACGAATATTCTCCGAAACCTCGTCTCGCAGTTCCCTGGCGGCGGTAGTCTGGGCCGTCGTCGCAAGTTCTAGCTTAGCCTCGACATTCTGCCGGATGACTGTATGTGCCTTGTTAGCGTCGTCCCTTATTTGAAAGACGCCCTGGTTCAGGCTTTTGCCAATGGCGTCAGCTCGGCTGTCCATACCCTGCAGGCCAAGGTTCAGGTTGTTTCCGAATTCTTTCACGTCAGCGCCGAGCCGGTCACCGAGTTGCCCGAACGTCTTTAGCGTCAATTCCTGGAAGGCCCTCAATCCATCGCCAAGCTCCGTCCTAAGCGCACGCTCTCGTTCGTCCGCCCAGTGCCGGTTCCTGTCTGACTCTGTTCGGAGGGCGTCCACGAGTTGTTCGGCAGTGATCTGCTCATGCCGCCGGATCCTGCCAAGACGCAAGAGAGTGATGAATGACAGCAAGGCACTTCCTGCCGCGAATGCCATCACGATGAGATTG
>DATBAT010000075.1:0-3589 GCA_036271375.1 Terriglobales bacterium | reverse complement strand
CTTTCTGGTCGAAACGGATGTTGTCGAAGATGAAGAACTCCGCCTCAGCTCCGAAATACGCGGTGTCGGCCAGTCCTGTCGAAGCCAGGTACATTTCCGCCTTCTTCGCAATGTAGCGCGGATCGCGGTCATAGCGCTGCTTGGTCACCGGATCGAGCACGTCCCCAATCATCACCAGCGTCGGCACCTCAGTGAACGGATCCATCACATACCAGCTCGGGTCAGGTACCAGCAGCATGTCCGATTCATGAATCGCCGCCCAGCCGCGGATCGACGACCCATCCATGCCGAAGCCGTCCTCGAACGATGCTTCTTCCACCTGCGAAATCGGATACGACACGTGGTGCCACAATCCCGGCAAGTCGGTGAAGCGAAGGTCGAGCAGCCGGGCGCCGTTCTTCTTGGCGAACTCGAGAACGGTCTTCGGGTCAGACATGGTTTTCTCCTTGCGCATTTCGGAAACTGATTCTCCTGCAGGTGGAATGGCGCGCGCACGCGCAGAGACAAAAGGCATTCGCCGTAAAGCTGGGGATTCAGTTTCCAGATTAATGGTACGTGAGGAAACCTGGAAATCGATTGTTTTTATCGCCCGCATCAACGCGTTCTGCCACACCACGAGGGTCGATCGTCCACGTAGGTGGTTCACCTGTCCAATCGTCTATGGGAATTCATAACGTCCTCACCGTCGCTTACGGATTCCGGTAAGAGTTTTTCTTCATTTCCAAAATTCGTCTTTGATTTGTTGATGTTACCGTCCGGTTACTTTGGACGGTGAATTGCTTTTATTGAGGGACAAAGACTCGCTGCTTGGGGCCAAAGATCACCCACGAAATAAGGTGGGGCCGGATTGGACTACCTACATACGGGCAAGGGCCATCGGCATCCACGCGCCAAAAACAACCCCAAAGCGACCTGAAATTTTACGGAGGCTATATCAATGACGAGATGGAAACAGTTGTCTCTGTTGTTGGCGGTCAGTTTACTGGCATCGCTATGCGCATTCGGCCAGGCCACTGCCACCGGCACCATCGAAGGCACAGTAACGGATAACTCTCAGGCAGTCGTCGTGGGTGCGGAGGTCGTGGCCACGTACAAAGCTACCGGCGTAACCCGCACCGCCACTACTAACGGTACCGGCAACTACCGGTTCGACTTCCTTCCGGCGGGCGCCTACACAATCAAAGTCACGAAGTCAGGCTTCGCGTCGCTCCTTCAGGGCGCCGAATTGCTGGTCGGACAAACGGCCACCATCAACGCCTCGCTGAAGCTGGGCGCCACCAGTCAGACCGTGGAAGTCACCACCCAGGCGCCGCTCATCGATTTGGCGAAGACCAGCGTCAGCCAGGACATCACCCCCAGCGAAGTGGAAAACATGCCGCTCGTGGGTCGCGATGCCGCTGACCTCGCGTATTTGGCTCCCGGCGTGAAGGCTGCGGATTCGTACGATCCCACCAAAAACCGCTACGCCATTCTCTCCATCAACGGTTCCGATGGCCGCAACGTGAACACCACCGTAAACGGCATCGATAACAAGGACAACACCGTCGGCGGCGCTGTCATGCAGCTTCCGCTTGAAGCGGTGCAGGAATTCCAGATCAGCACCCAACGCTTCTCGGCCGAAAACGGCCGCTCGCAGGGCGCCGCGATCAACATGATCACCAAGTCGGGATCGAACGATTACCACGGTTCGGTGTTCGGCTACTTCCGCAATAGTGCGATCGATGCTGACCAAAAGGTCCCAAATGGGGATGGCAAGACCACCACATCCCAGAACCCCGATTACAGCCGCCAGTTCTTCGGCGGATCCATCGGCGGGCCGATCAAGAAAGATAAGCTCTTCGCCTTCTTCGCCCTCGAACGCCAGCGCGAAAGTCAGGGTTTGGCCGAAGACTCAAAAGCATATTCGGAACTGGTACTCGCCCAACAGAATGGTCTCTTAGCTGATCCCGCGCTTGTGGTTCCGACGCCGTTCTATGAAACCCGCTACAACGGCCGCATGGACTACAACATCAACAGCCGCAATTCGGCATACATCAGCTACAGCTCGCAGGCCAATAACAGCCTGAACGATCAATCGAACGGAACCTACGACCTGTCGGAAGGTAACTTTACCGTTAACCACCTTCAGATCGCGAATCTGACGTTGACTTCTCAGATTTCCAACACCAGCGTCAACCAGTTCACCTTCGGCTGGCAGTACTGGAACAACCTGATCGACAGCACCACCAAGGTGCCGCTAGTTACCTTCCCGAGCGCGCAGTTTGGCACCAACACCAACGTTCCGCAGCAGTCGTACCAGCGCAAGTGGCAGTTCAAGGACGACTATTCGAAGACCATCGGCAATCACACCCTGAAAGCCGGCGTTGACTTCATCTACAACCCGGTAGAAGGCGGCTTCTTCGAATCGAACTCGACCCTTGAAATCGACTTCGGCGTGAATCCCAGCACGATTCTGGGCGATCCCGGCACCTACCCGCAAAAGTTTGGCACTCCCGGGCTTATCACCGGCATGTCGTACTCGAACGGCGATCCGTATTTCCTGGTGGCGACCAAGCAACTTGGCCTTTACGCCCAGGATGACTGGAAGGTCACACCCCGCTTAACCTTGAATCTCGGCCTGCGCTGGGACCGCGACTTCAATGCCCTCGGCCAGTCGGTAATTAGCCAAAGCCGCACCTATCAGGAATTGGTTGCGATCAACAGCCCTCTGACCAATCCCTACGTTTCCTCCTTGCCGCACGACGATGCCCTCGATTTCAGCCCGCGCGTAGGCTTTGCCTATGACCTGACTGGCGCCGGAAAGCACGTTCTGCGTGGCGGATTCGGCATGTACTACGGCAACACCTTCCAGAATATCCCTCTGTTCATGGAGCAGCAGGCCAACCCGACCCTCTTCCAGGGCGTGTTCAGCATCAGCGGCGCAGGCGATATCGTTCCCGGCACCGGCTTGACGCTGTCCCAGTGGCAATACGGTATCAGCCCGTTTCCCACCCTGCCGCCACCGTCTTCAACCCTCAATTCCGGAAGCACGGGCCGTTTGATTGATCCCAACTACCGCAACCCAGTGACCGAGGAGTTCAACCTTGGTTACACTTGGGCGGTCAACAACAATACGGCGGTAGAAGCCGAATACACCCATGTTCTCGGCTTGCATGAAAACAAAACGGTCAATATCGACCAGCGCGTGGTCACCGGTGTTGATGGGAGCGGTAACGCGATTTTGACCGCGCCGCTGAACGCCGCCTTCGCTGCCGCCGGACAACCTGTGCTAGGTTCGGTACGCAACGAAGAATCCATCAACCGCAACCGCTACGACGGCATCAACTTCAGCTATCGTCAGCGGATGACGCATCGCGTCAGCCTGAATGCCAATTACACATTGGCGTGGGCGAACGGCTACGACTACTCGGGTGCGGCATCGTTCCGCAACTATCCGCGTAACGCCTATGCTCCTCTCGCGTCGTATGAATGGGGGCCGACCGCCAACGATGAACGCCATCACATTACGCTGAGCGGCATCATCCAGTTGCCGAAAGGCTTTGAGTTCGCGCCCATTCTGCAGTTCGGATCGGCACGTCCTTATTCACCG
>DATBAT010000074.1:0-6195 GCA_036271375.1 Terriglobales bacterium | reverse complement strand
GCTTGAACGGGGCATCCCATCCTGTCCGCGCTACATTTACTTCTGCGATTTCCCAATTTGGGAATTGGTTGTCAATAGGTAGAAGTTACGCGAATCGGTTTAAGTGAGTGATGGGGATGGAAATATAAAGTTGGGAGTGATGTCCCATTTTGCCTGTCTGATTTGGGATAATGGAAGTATGAGGTTTGGAGAGCGCCGTCCCTGTTGGGGTGGCGCTTTTTGTTTTGGGGCGCGGGCGCAGCAAGAAAACAGCAGGTCCCTCCACTACGGTCGGGATGACAAAGCGGGGGGAGGGGGGAGGGATTACGGTTCGCGGACAGGAGTGTCCGCGCTACATCTAGTGCGCCATGCCTCCGCCTCCGCCGGCGTGCTGCGCGAACGAAGCTGTTCCCCGGATGCGGCTCAACATTTGGTAAATCGTGTTGCGTCCTACGCCCAGGATTTCCGCGGCGCGGGCTTTGTTTCCTTGCACCCGGCTTAGGACCCTTAACAAGTGGCGCTGTTGGAGCTGTTCCAACGGCATGAGTTCTTCGTCGTCGGAGGCGATGCCCTGATCCGGGGTGCGGAAGATTTCCGGCAGGTCGTGCAAGTCGATGATAGGTCCGTTGGCCATGATGCATCCGGCGCTAATGACATTCTCGAGTTCGCGGACGTTGCCCGGCCAGGTGTGGGCGGCGAGCCGTGCCTGGGCGCGGCGGGTGATCCCGGTCACCTGCTTCTGATAGAGCTTGGAATACTTGTCCAGGAAGTGGCGCTGCAACATGGGCAGATCTTCGCGGCGTTGCGCCAGCCGGGGGATCGAGACTTCAACCACAGACAGGCGGTAGAAGAGGTCTTCGCGGAATTGGCCTTGCGCGACCATCTTGCGCAGATCGCGGTGGGTGGCGGCAACTACGCGAACTTCGACTCGATGCGGCACCGGCGATCCGACGCGCTGCACTTGATGATTCTGCAAGACGCGCAATAACTTGGCCTGTGCGGGCAATGGGAGTTCGCCAATTTCGTCGAGAAAAACTGTGCCGCCGTTGGCGTATTCGAAGATACCTTGCTTGTCCTGATTGGCGCCGGTGAACGCGCCTTTCACGTAGCCGAAGAGTTCGCTCTCTAGGAGTGTCTCGACCAGCGCGGAGCAGTTGCAGACTGCGAAGGGCGCTTTACCGGCAGGGCTGAGTTTGTGCAGCGCATTGGCGACTAATTCTTTTCCGGTGCCGGTGGGGCCGGTGACGACCACGGTTCTGAAGTGCGGAGCAACCCGGCGGATTTTGGCGAAGACTTCAAGCATCAGCGGGCTACGGCCGATCAGGCCTTCGAATTGATAGGCGTCCAAAAGTTCATGTTCGAGCTGGAATGTTTTCTCTCTGGTCTCGGCTTCGACCGCTAATTTGTGAATGCACAAAGTCAGCTTCGCGGAATCGATTGGCTTGGCGAGGTAATCGCACGCGCCGCGGCGGACGGCGCTCATGGCGGCGTCGGTAGTGTAGTCGGAAGACATCAGGACGATGCACGCACCCGGATCGGAAGCGAGGATGCGGTCCATCAATTCAAGACCGGTCATGTCGGGCAATTGCATTCCGGAAAAAATAATTCGCGGATGGGTCTGGTGAAATTGTTCCAGAGCGCTTTCCGCCGTCGTGGCCTGCAGACACGGGATGTTTGCCGCTCTCAGCACGCCTGATACCAGATCAAGGGTTGCGCGGTCTTCGTCAACCACCAGGATGTTCAATTGAATTTCCTTTCGAATCGATCATCAGCGGGGACAAAGCGTACTGAGCAATCATGGCCGGAAGCGTGGGCCGAGTGGGGCAAGTCAGATTAAGAGCCATGGTCCCTCCGAACCACGTCGACTCGCAGAGTGATTACGTCGAGCTTGAGACGCTTGCGGACGAGTACACGAAAAAACTAGCGTAGCGGTTCACGCCGTGATCAGCAATACGAATGCGGGGTTTTTGCGCTGAGGGGAAGATGGATGGTTAACGGCTGCTCCCGGCAAACGAACCGCGGCGTCCTTGCCATCCGCTTGGCGGGCAGGAGTGCCCGCCCTACATTGCGGGAACAATTTATCGTGAGCGGCTCTTGGCTACCGCAGGCACCACATGTGGGCGCGGAGCTTCCGCCACTTGCGTCTGCGGTTCGGCGGCGGGTGGAAGCGACACGATGACTAAATCCACCCGGCGATTTCTGCGGCGGCCTTCGTCGGTACCATTGCTTTCCACCGGCCGGTACTGCGCGTATCCAGCAACCGAGAGGTGATCGGGCTCGAAGCCGCATTTGCGTACCATCATCAGGACAACTTCCGTCGCGCGCGCGGTGGAGAGCTCCCAGTTGGAGTCGTAGTGTTGGTTATGAATCGGAATGTCGTCGGTGTGACCTTCGACGCGGATTTGGAATCCGCCTTCGGAGAGGACCTTCGCGATGTGAGCAAGCACTGGCTCAGCCTCGGGCAATAGTTGCGCTTCGCCGGTACGGAAGAATCCGACTTCGCGCAGGCTTACGACTAAGCCGTCAGGCACGACCCGCATCTCGACCTGGTGCTTGCGGATCTCGTCTCCTAGCGACTTCTCCAGATCTTTTTTAACTTGCGACAGAGGCAAGCGCGGCTCGCCATGCACCGGGCCTTTCGAAAGATCGTTGACCAGCTTTGCGACCTTGGGCATGGTGCCATTGTCGGGCGCGCCGGTCCCGCTGCCGGTGCCCGAGAACGCTCCCATCTGCTGGAAGCCTCCCTGGATAGCAGCTGAAACCTGCGAAACTTTTTTATTGTCGACGTGTGTGGTGGCGTAGAGGACTACGAAGAAGGCAAAGAGCAGTGTGATGAAGTCGGCGTAGGAGACCAGCCAGCGTTCATGGTTCACATGCTCTTTATGCTTCTTGCGACGGCTCATGCCGGACTGACCTGCTTTTGCGCGGTACCGCTTTCAGAGAGGAACCCCAAGAGGCGGGTTTCGAGCATGCGCGGGTTCATCCCTTCGAGGATCGAAACCACACCCTCCACCGCCATTTCCCGCAGAATCTGCTCTTCGCGGATCCTTATCTTCATCTTGCCGGCCGAGGGCAGAAATAGAAGATTGGCCGACCCCACCCCATAAATGGTCGCAACGAAGGCCACGGCAATTCCCTTGCCCACTTCATCAATGTTTTCAAGATGTTGCATGACCTGAATCAGGCCTAAAACCGCGCCAATAATGCCGATGGTCGGCGCGAATCCCCCTGCCGATTCAAAGACTTGCGGAATTTTCTCTTCGTATTCGGCGCGATTGTCGAGTTCCAGGTCCATCATCTTGCGAAGTTCCTGGGGCTCGGTACCGTCGACCGCCAACATTAGAGATTTCTTAAGAAATGGATCGCTTATCTTATTAAGCTTGGAGTCTAGCGAAACGATTCCGTTCTTCCGGGCCTCATTGGCGTAGCCGACCAGCTCCTTTACCAACCCCTCGGGATTGGATGTCCGGGAAAAGAAGACGTTGGCGAAGCGTTTGAACGCCTGCATCACTATTCCCATGGGAAATTGCACCATGACAGCACCCAAAGTCCCGCCGAAGACAATCATGGCCGCCGTCGGCTGCACGATCTGGCCGATTTTTCCGCCTTCGAGGATGAGTCCGGCGATAATGCCCGCCACGGCGAGAAATATGCCGATGAAGGTACTTTTATCCACGAGACGTTCCTCCCATAGGCTTGCCGTCTTCAATTTGCGGGCTCAAAGCCGCCAGGTTGGCTCCAGCCAGGGGCATCCCCGTTAGGACGGAGCGCCGGAACTGGATGATCCGGTCGATCACCTCTTCTACCCGCTCGCGAACCACGATCTTTTCGCCACTAATCAATGTCAGCACGGTGTCGTGTGCATTCTCGACCAGTTTTATCAGGTCGGAATTGACCACCAGCGGTTGGTCATTCAGTCGGGTCAGTTGGATCACTCATTCCCCCAGGGCAAATCGTTGTTGCGTAGAGGCAGGTGTCCTCACCTGCCATCCGGAGCGCAGCTCCGGTTGGTTCCTTCATCGTTCCAGCTGGGCAGGTGAGGACACCTGCCGCTACGCCAACCCTCAGTTTCGCGGCAACTTTAGCCTCGATGGCCTGAAGGTAATGACGGCCAAAAAGCGGCGTGTGAACGGCAAACTGCTTTTTAGAGGTCTGCGCACGTATTTTCAACGATTTCCCAGCTCCCGAAAAGGTTACTGGCCATTACGAGGGTCACATCAGGAAATTAACTTGGCTGGGGGGAGGTACCGATAAAGTGCGGGTCACACAAGGCCACCGGGACGACACGTAAGGGAGCAGCAAGACCAAGCGGCGCCGGCATAGGTCGATCGAAATCTAAAAGGAGCAACACAATGGCACTCAGCATTCTCAACAACATTTCGTCCTTGGCGGCGCAGAACCAGCTTTCAATGAACGGCGCTTCGCTGCAGAAGACTCTTCTTTCGCTATCCTCTGGATCGCGTATCAACTCCGGTGCGGATGACGCAGCCGGCCTGGCTATCGCGGATGGATTGCATGCCAACGTAACCGCTTTGACGCAGTCGGCGCGTAACGCCACTGACGGTCTGGGCGAGTTGCAGGTTGCCGATGGCAGCTTGGCGCAGGTCACCACGCTTCTGAACCGCGCTGTCACCATCGCGACCGAAGCCGCCAACGGAACGGTCAGCACGCAGCAGCAGGCTGCTCTTGACGCCGAGTTCACGGCGATCAAGGCTGAAGTCGACCGCATCGGCACCAACACCACCTACAACGGCAACAAAGTATTCAGCGGCACAACCGCCAGCGTGTACCTCTCTGACGGCACCTCGGCTGGCAGCAGCTCGATCGCTATCACCGTGGGAACCCTGGCACAGAGCGCGATCGGTTTCAGCTCTGGCTTGACCGCGGTCAGCTTGAGCTCAGACAGCTTGACCTCTGCCAGCAACGCACAGACCGCGTTGACGGACATCAGCAAAGCCATCGCCAACGTTGCCGCGGATCGCGGTACGATCGGCGCCACCATGAACCGCTTACAGTCCGCGTCCAACGTTATCAGCAACCAGGTGCAGAACCTGTCCGCTGCTGAAAACAGCATCCGCTCTGCGGATATGGGCCAGACCGTGACCGACATGTCGAAGTTCAGCGTGCTCCAGCAGACCGGTATCGCTGCTCTTCAACAGTCCAACCAGATGCAGCAGGCGGTTCTGAGACTGTTGCAATAGTTGTCAAACCTCTAGCTTCCCGGTGGGGACCACCATCCTCACCGGGAACTCCGTTTTAAAAATCCTCCATCAGTAGCTACAAAGGCCGCATCCATGAGTTCGAACATCGACACTACGACACTGTTTTCCGGTACAGGAATTGACGTCGCCACCACCGTCAGCCAGCTCGTCACCGCGGCGCGCGCACCGGAAACCAACTGGCAAAACCAGCAGGATGCGATCCAGACCCAAGTCACGGCACTGAACCAGCTCAACACCGATCTTTCCGCCGTGTGGTCAAAACTCAACGCTCTGAAGGACCAGAGTGGCGCTACCGGATCGGTCACCACCAGCGCCAGCAATCCCAATATCGTTACCGCCACGGCGGCTGCCGGCACACCTCCGGGCACGCACGTCCTCGAAGTCAGCGCCCTGGCTAAAACATCTTCTTATTACACTGCGGTGCCGGTCGCGTCGAGTTCAACTCCGCTGACGGCGGGCAGTTTCACGATTCAGGTAGGTAGCGGCACCGCAGCCACCGTGACTGTCGACAGTACCGACACCATGGCGACCCTGGCTGCGAAGGTTAACGGCTTGAACCTGGGTGTCTCGGCATCAGTAGTGAACGATGCCAACGGCACCCGGCTCGCCCTGGTGGCACAAAGCTCAGGCGCCGCCAGCGACATCACGGTGACGGACTCGTCTGCTCTGGGATTCACCAAGGCCGTAACCGGAAGCAACGCCTCGCTGACCGTCGACGGTGTGCCCATCAGCAGCGCCAGCAACATCGTTAGCGGCGTCGTACCGGGCGTGACTTTCACGCTGACCGGCGCGTCGGTGGGTACGCAGGCGACGGTTAGCATCACTCCCAACACCGACGATTCGATTCAGGCTGTCAAAGATTTTGTCGACGCCTACAACACCGTGATCACGGAATTGAATTCCGGATTCGCTTATGACCAGGCCACCGGCAAAGGCGGAGTGTTGAGCGGCGACAGTTCAGCACGCATGGTCCAGCAGGAGATGCTGGGATATA
>DATBAT010000073.1:0-3711 GCA_036271375.1 Terriglobales bacterium | reverse complement strand
AAGCTGAGTCGCAACAGATCTTTCATCTCGACCGATGGGTAGCAAGTGGAGCTCGTGTTTTGCGGGTATGGGAGAGAGATCGGTTAATTCCGAGGGGAGACACCCACAGGGCTCTGAGGTAGTTCACATTTTATTCGTTGTGGCTTCCCTCGATCACTTCGCGGCTCGAGGGGATTGGTTCGCCATTCTGGAAGCTGCCGGCGAAGTTTTCTAAGCGGGCTTGGGCCCGCCTCCAGTATTCGTATTCGGCGTCCCAGCGGCCTAGAGCGGTTCCCAAACGATAGGTTGTGTATTGCGATAGCCAGGCTTCGCGATAGGGACCGCGAAGTTCGGTTACGGCATCCATGAGGTCAGCGAGACGGCTGTGGCAGGAGTTGTAGATGCCCACGACTAAGGCTTCCCGGAGTTGCTTGCTGGTTGGGGATTTGGGCAGAGTTGTCCATAGATCGTTCAACTCCAGAGCATAGATGTACTTCATGCCGGCGTAGTCTAACAGGCGGGCCCCAATCAAAAAGCTCTCTGTAGACTTCTGGGTGACGCCCAAAGAGAGTGCGCGCATCAGATGTTCCTGGGTGTCTTCCGCCTCCAGCCGCACCGTTCGGAGAGTTTCACGTTGCGCGTTCATGGCCGTGAGCGTTGCGGGCGCAAACGGATTTTTCCAAACGGCGGCCATGGTGCTCACACCAACCGCCTTTTGTAGCGAGACCTCAGCTTTGTTTAACGAGGTCAGAGCCTGGGCCATCTCGTTTGCTGCTGCGGGAGGGTAAACAGCCTGCGCGTAGCTGGTGAAGAAGGTGGCTTGATCGATGGGGCGAGATTGCCACGCTGCCGCCGCGCCGTAGGCAATTCCCGGCCAAGACATGCGCAAAAGAACCTGGTTGTCATCCGTCCAAACGGTGTTGATGAGCCCCAACGTCTGGGCTTTTCTGCCTGCAGCTAAAAGAGTATCGATGTTAGTAAATGTCTTGTCGAAATCTGGCGCTATCTCGGACCAACTGCTGACTCCGGAAGCGACTATGTTCGGCACATGGTGCGCCACGAGAGGATCCAACCAATATCTGTATTCCGGGTCAGGCGAGGCGTCGTAGTACCACGGAACGGCGATCAAACCGGGAGGCAAATTGGGGATAATACCGGGAAACTTGACCATGATGTCGGCATAGGCCAGCACCGTTTTGTTTCGCTGCTGAAAGCCTTTTGCCACGTGAGTGAGCTGGCTGATGAATAGCTGAACCGGAGTCGCACTCTCGCCGGACTTCTCGACCGCCTTTTGGATCGTCCACGTCTCGTCGAAGCCCACGAGTGCGAAGGGGCTGGGAAAGAGTTCCGCAAGCTGCGAAATCCAGTCGTCCAGCAGCGCCTTGACCTTCGGATTTGCGGGGTTGAATTCGCCTCCGTGGGGAAAGTCCGCGAGGTCAGAATATTTTTCGATTCTGAAGAGGTCGTGCAGATGGCCATACAACTCGACGGCAGGAACCACGTCGACGTGCCGTGCCCGGCCGTAGGCGATGATGTGGCGAATCTGATCCTTGCTAAATCGGGCATTCGGATTCAGCAATGGGTAGCCGTCGAGCTCAATTCCCGCTTCTGAATAGAGGTAGAACTGATTCCCTTTCCATTTGGCGAGAAAATCAAGCTGCTGCTCTACCTCACTTTCTGTACTCATCGGGCCTTCGCTTCCGACATCCACCAGAGTGCCGCGATAAGCGAGCGAGGGCCAGTCATGAATCTCGACATCGGGGAAGAAAGCGGTCTTTCCAGCGCCCTCAATCAATTGAAGCAGCGTCTGCACGCCGTAGTAGATCGCTGCGGACGATTTCCCGGATACTTCGATGCCTGTTGCGTTGACGGTGAGATGGTAGGCTTCGCGTGAGTCAGGGCCTGGTTTTTCACCAGGCACGGGAAGAGCATCTACTCCAGCGGTGCGGTCGAGAAGGATGCGCTTTCCGGCTGTGGGCGATGTTCCAACCGATAGGTGCAGTCCTGTCTGGCCGGCGATGCCTGCGGACAATGCGCCAGCAGCGAAACGGTCCTCTTCGCTGGGCTGGGCTTTGAACTGGATATTCAATCCGCCGACAGCGAGTTGACCCTCCCCGTAGTGTACGGATTGCGGTTCGGGCAACAGTGGGCGATGCTCTGCTGCCCAGCTTGCCGAGCAAGAGGCGAGAAGGGCCAAGAGGAGGCATCGCTTCATAGCTTAAGTCACGACCTTTTTGATCGCGTTAACGGTACGGGAGATGTCTTCCTCGCGATGCGCGGTCGAGAGGTACCACCGGCCGTCGGGGAGAACCAACACACCTTCGTCGAGAAGAGCCATGGCAAAGTCCGAGTACATGGCTTCGTCTGCCGCTAATAGCTCGCGATAATTTCGCGGGCGGCGCTCGAGGAAAGAGATATGAAAGACTGAACCGGCGCTGGAGATGGCAACGGGCACGCCGACGGAGGCGAATGCGTTTTCCAGCGTATTTGTCAGATTGGCGCCATGACTGCGTAGGCGATCGTAGACAGCGCCGCTATCGGCTGCGAGGTACGTCAACACCTCTTTGGCGGCCGCTAATGTCAGTGGATTCCCATTCAAGGTTCCCGCATGCACGACTTTACCGGTCGCAATCAGATCCATATATTCCGCCTTGCCGGCCAGGACGCTGAGCGGCATGCCCCCGCCGACTGCCTTGGCGTAGAGCGCAAGATCGGGGGTGATTCCGAAAAATCCCTGGGCTCCTTGCAGTCCCAGCCGAAAGCCTGTAATTACTTCGTCGAAGATGAAAACCGCGCCTTCGCGGCGGGTGATTTCGCGCAAGAACTCCAGGAACCCGGGTTCGGGAAAGATGCATCCACTGTTGCATAAAATCGGTTCGCAGATCACCGATGCAATGGCTCCGGGGTTGGCCGCGAACGCCGCCTCCACGCCGGCGCGGTCATTCCACTGGGCAACGACTACATTGTGCAGCGGAGTCTGACCCGCGCCAACGGGAATAGGAGCTCCGCCTGATTTGCTGATTTGTTCCGCCGAAGGATGGTAACTGGCGAGGACAGTGTCATCCCACCCGTGGTAATGGCCTTCAAATTTAAGGTGCTTGGTACGTCCGGTGGCCGCGCGCGCCAGGCGAAGCGCAACCTGCACGATTTCAGTTCCGCTACTCGCAAAACATACCGAGTCGGCACAGGGGATTAACGAGGTGAGCAGCTCGGCGACCTCGATCTCGAGATCGTGCTGTGCGCCAAAGGTGATTCCCTTAGCTGCCTGCGCCTGTAATGCCTCCACCACGCCCGGCGCCCCATAGCCCAGGAAGTTCGGTCCCCATCCAAGGGTGTAGTCGCAATATGCATTCCCATCCACGTCGTGGAGGGTGGCGCCTTCGCCATGGGTGAAATAGAGCGGGTAGGGCCGCGCGGATCGTCGCAAACTACTGGAGACACCGCCGGCAAGCGATCGTTGTGCCCGCTGCCAGCGCGCTAGAGAACCGGCTGTTTTGTGGCGGACATTCGCTTCACGCGCGGCAGCGCCGAAGTTATTTGAAGACTGTACTGCAACATTCTGCGAAGACCGTTTTTCGTTTCCCGAAGTAACCATCACAAAGGTGACATCCAATCCGTGGTCGTTGCTTTTATCGCGATTCACTAGTCCAGTTGCGGAGGCAGATTTCCATACGACCACTCGTGAGGGCCAAAATCTGACGCGGCAGCGGCAAATGGGGGCGCCTTTTCAGG
>DATBAT010000072.1:0-3941 GCA_036271375.1 Terriglobales bacterium | reverse complement strand
AGGTGAAAGCCGATATTCGCCGTCTGACCAGCGTGTCGTTCTTCCAGGGCAAAGCCAAGACTTACGAAACCCCGCTGGTTGAAGCCAAGCAGCTCAACGCTCAGAATCGCCACGCGGCGGTGTTCCAGCTTGATGTCCCGTTGACCCAACTCAAGCCCGGCTTCTATACGTGCCAGGTGAACGTGGTCGACGACGCGGCCGGGAAGTTTTTGTTCCCGCGGGTCGCCATGATGGTGCGGCAGTAGCACTCAATCAAACATTGTCATCCTGAGCGAAGCGAAGGACCTGTGCATTCTGCTTAACTGTGAAGGATGATGATCGGAATGGGCGAAACCCGCAATGCATAGGTCCTTCGCTTCGCTCAGAATGACAAATCTTCCAGGGGCAGCTTTTCTCCGTGCCACCCGTTCGAGTATTCTGTTGCCCTCCGGCCATGTCCCCATCATCCATTACCATCCGCGAACTTGACACCATTGCTGACCTCAAACAAGTCGAAGCCCTCGAACAGGAAGTCTGGGGGTTGGCCGACATCGACGTTCTTCCGCTCACCGTCAGCATCGCGCTGAAAGAGTCTGGCAACATCTGGATGGGTGCCTTCGATGGCCCCAAGCTGATCGGGTTTGCATTCGGCTTTTTCGGTTTGCATCACGGACGCCCGAATGTCCATTCCCACATGCTCGCCGTCCAGCAGAAATACCGCGATACCGACATCGGATACAAACTCAAGCTGGCGCAACGGGACCGCATATTGGCAACCCGCGTTCATGACATTCGACTCGACGAGATCACATGGACATTCGACCCCCTGCAAAGCAGGAACGCACATCTGAACTTTGCCAAGCTTGGCGTGGTCTGCGGGACCTACAAAACTGATTTCTACGGCGCCGAAACCAGCAGCGTGCTTCATCGCAACAGCACCGACCGCCTTTGGGTGCGGTGGCCCATCGCCAGCCGCCGAGTGGAAGCCCGTCTTCGAGGGAAAAACAATCGCGCCGTGATGCTCGACGCGCTCTCAACCGTGCTGCCGCTAATTCAATTCAACGGGGAAGGGAAGCCCACGCGCACGAAGCTGGACGACGCTTTGCTGCGCCAACGTATCGTCATAGAAATCCCCAGCGACATTAGCGTGATCGAATCGAACGAACCTGCTCTTGCCCGCGAATGGCGCGAGGCCACGCGCTGGGCTTTCGTCGAAGCCACCAGACAAGGCTTCTTTGTGGCCGAATTCTGCCGAACGGTACGCGGCCAGCAAGGTCCGGGCGCCTACATCCTGGAAAAAGGGAGCATCGAAGAATACGTCCCCGAGATCAAGCCAACTGAGAACTGAAACCGAGAACTCGCAAACTAGATTTCCAACCCCAAAAAGATGGACTCGACGCAAAGCCAAACCGCAGCGACCCATCCCGTACTCCTTTACGACGGGGTCTGCGGCCTGTGCAACCGCGGCGTTCAGTTCATCCTGAAGCGCGACCGCCATGATGTCTTTCGCTTCGCATCGCTGCAAAGTGAATTCGCCGCGAGAGTTCTAAGCAAACACGGCATCAACCCTGAAACTCTGGACACCGTCTACCTCGTCTTGCATCAAGGTGATCCTACCGAGCGTTTGCTCTCGCGCTCTGACGCAGGGCTGGCTGTGATGCTGCTGCTCGGCGGAATTTGGCGAGCCATGGCCTCGGTCGGCAGCATCCTCCCAAGGTTCTTCCGGGATTTCCTCTACAATCTCATCGCCCGCAATCGCTATCGCATATTCGGAAAGTACGATACGTGTCCGCTGCCCACTTCCGAGCAGCGCGCCAAATTTCTCGATCAGTAAAAACCTGTAAAATCGAGCAGCGCAAAATAATCACCGAGGAAGCCGAATGTCCGCCAGCGACACGAATATCGATTCTCTACTGCACGAGACGCGCAAGTTCGAACCCTCAGACGCATTCCGCGAAAAGGCCCACATCAAGAGTGTCGAAGACTATGAGCGCATTTACGCCGAGTCGATCAATCATCCGGAAAAATTCTGGGGCAGCATCGCGGAAGAGCTGCACTGGTTCAAGAAATGGGACAAAGTTCTCGAGTGGAACCATCCCTGGGCCAAATGGTTCGTTGGCGGACAGCTCAATATTTCCGACAATTGCCTAGATCGTCACGTGGTCACGGAACGCCGCACAAAACCGGCGATCGTTTGGGAGAGCGAGCCCGGCGAAATCCGTAGTCTGACCTACGAGCAGCTTCACAAAGAAGTCCAGAAGTTTGCCAACGTCCTCAAGTCCCTGGGGATCAGGAAGGGCGACCGCATCGCCATTTACATGGGCATGACGCCGGAACTGCCGGTAGCGATGCTGGCCTGCGCGCGTATCGGCGCAACGCACTCGGTAGTTTTCGGCGGATTTTCCGCGCAAGCGCTGATCGACCGTATTCACGACTCGCAGGCCAATGCAGTCATTACGCAAGATGGATCCTTCCGCCGCGGCGCCGAAGTCAAATTGTTCCCCGCCGTGGAGGAGGCGTTGAAGTCCTGTCCGTCGGTAAAAAGCGTAGTCGTCTATCAGCGCAGCAAGTCTCCCATCAACATGACGCCGGGCCGCGATCACTGGTGGCACGAGCTGATGGCTAAGGCGTCTGATGAATGTCCCGCCGAGCCGCTGGACTCCGAGCACCCGCTCTACATCCTCTACACCTCGGGCACGACCGGCAAACCCAAAGGCGTTGTACATACAACGGGCGGATACTCGGTTGGCACCTACCTCACCACCAAATGGGTTTTCGATCTGAAAGAAGACGACATCTACTGGTGCAGCGCCGACATTGGATGGGTCACCGGACACAGTTACATCGTTTACGGCCCGCTGCAGAATGGCGCGACGGTGGTGATGTACGAAGGCGCGCCTAACACGCCCAATCCCGACCGCTTCTGGGAGATCATCGCCCGCCACAAAGTGACTGTGTTCTACACCGCGCCCACGGCGATTCGCACTTTCATCAAGTGGGGCAACGAATGGCCGAACAAGCACAACATGGATAGCCTTCGCCTGCTGGGCACGGTTGGTGAGCCGATCAACCCTGAAGCCTGGATGTGGTATCGCGATGTGATCGGCAAGAATCGTTGCCCTATTGTCGACACCTGGTGGCAGACCGAAACCGGGCACATTATGATCTCTCCCATTCCCGGCGCGGTCGCGGCAAAGCCCGGATCGGCCACGCGTCCGTTTCCCGGCGTTGCCGCCGAAGTTGTCGACATGCACGGCAAGCCCGTCCCTGAAGGCTCTGGTGGTTTTCTCGTGATCACCAAACCCTGGCCGGGAATGCTGCGCACGATTTACGGTGATCCTGACCGCTACGTGCAGCAATACTGGTCGCAAATTCCTCCGTACTACTTCACCGGTGATGGCGCCCGCAAAGACAAAGACGGATACTTCTGGGTGATGGGCCGCGTCGACGACGTCATCAACGTCTCCGGACACCGCCTGAGCACCATGGAAGTGGAGTCGGCACTGGTCGCCCATGAAGCGGTGGCGGAAGCCGCAGTGGTAGCCCGCCCCGACGAATTGAAGGGACAGGCAATTTCAGCTTTCGTTAGCCTTCAGCACGGAAAGAAACCGTCGCCGGAACTAAAAGAAGAGTTGCGCAAGTGGGTTGCGAAAGAAATCGGAGCAATGGCCAAGCCCGACGACATCCGCTTCACCGACTCGCTGCCAAAAACCCGCAGCGGAAAAATCATGCGCCGTTTGTTACGCGAGTTGGCAACGAACGGGGAAGTGAAGGGTGACACGACGACTCTCGAAGACTTGAGCGTAATTGCGAAACTGAAGGAACAGGAAGAAGCGTAAACGCGTAACACGTAGGGGACAGAGCCTGTCCTGAGCGACGTAGAATGATGTCCTCACCTGTCCCACCACTACCGCTGGAATCGATAGATCACAAACACCATTCCGCCGTAATACAAGAGCAGC
>DATBAT010000071.1:0-4312 GCA_036271375.1 Terriglobales bacterium | reverse complement strand
AGGAATGGGTAGACACAGTCTTCGCGGCGAGAGAGACCCAGCGGCGTTCCCGGGCGCTGAGCGACATCGCTTCACAAAGTCCCAACTCTTCGTGTCCAGTTTCGAAGGTGGGGAAGGTCCGCGGCTTTTTGAAATCTCCGGCGGCGATGTATTTGTAGAAATCTTCGAAGAGTCTCGCGAACGTATCCGGATAGCCTTCCGGATGTCCACCGGGGTAGGCCGCGTAGCCACGGGCTTCGGGGGTCATCAGGGTTGGATCTTTGGCCAGCTCTTGATTGGGATTGTGGCGCTTGCCGATCCACAGGGTATTCGGCGATTCCGAATTCCACGCCAGCGATCCGGCAGAGCCATCGATCTCAAACCACAGCCGTGTCTTGCGCCCGGCACTCACTTGCGAGACGGTCATGACGCCGCGAGCCTCGCCTTCGAAATGCAGCAGCACCGAACCGTAGTCGTCAGTGGTCACGTTCATTTCTTCGTAGGTGCCGTTGCTGGTCTTGAAGGTTTCGACGCGGCCCCGCGGCTTGCGGCGCTTCGGAACGATGGTTGCCAGGTCAGCGCAAACTTCCGTGACTTTCTTGTCGGTGATCCAGGTGAGCAGATCAAGCCAGTGGGTTCCGATATCGGCTACGGCGCGTAGCTCGCCGCCCAGCCTTGTGTCGAGACGCCAGTTCCAATCTGTGGGATAGAGCAGCCAGTCCTGCAAGAAACTTCCGTGAATCAGTGACGGTTCGCCGATAAGCCCGTGAGACACCATGGCGCGCGCTTCCTGACATAGCGGATAAAAGCGAAGATTGTATGCGACGCCGCCGACACAATTATTTTCATCGGCCAGCTTCACCAGTGTCGCGCTTTCGTGGATGTCCATGGCGAGAGGTTTTTCACACATCACGTGTTTGCCAGCGTGAAGAGTGCTAATCACCTGCTCAAAGTGAAGGTGGTTTGGGGTGCAAATGTGGACCACGTCAACCTCGGGATCGCTCACCAGCTCATCGAGGGAAGCGTACCCATGGTCAAGTCCTAGACGATTGCACAAATCTGCGGTGCGCGGGGGAGAGCTCGAAAGGATTCCTCTGACCGGAATACCCAGCCGGCGCAGAGCATCAAGATGTGCTCTACCGACAAATCCCAGGCCGACTAGGGCCGCGCGGAGAGTATGCACAAATATCCTTCAGCAGCTTTGTAGCGCAGCCCACATTGGATACGTAGAGACACACGTCTGTCATCTGTTTAATGAGGAAGGGGATACGAGTTATAACGGGCCGTACGAATCAGCGTGCTGCTACTTCGACTGGAGTTGACACGCCTTTCACGACGCTAAGCGCCTGTTCTAAGTCCGCAATAAGATCGTCTGCGCTCTCGATGCCGACTGACAAACGCACTAACTGATCTGTAACTCCCATGCTGGCGCGGTGTTCAGGGGAGATCATGCCGTGCGATGTGTTGACGGGAATGGTCACCAACGATTCAACGCTGCCCAGGCTGGGCGCGAGACTGAATAGCGTTAACGACTCAGAGACGAGACGAGTGTCTTGCGACGAACCGTCGACCTCAAAGCTCAGCACACCGCCTGCGCCAGACATCTGGTCCATGGCAAGGGCGCGCTGGGGATGGCCTTCGAGAAACGGATAGTGCACCTTAGCAACCTTGGAGTGTCCAGCAAGAAATTGTGCGACGCGCAGAGCATTGTCATTCTGGCGTTGCACCCGGACAGCCAGCGTTTTCATACCGCGCAGCAAAAGCCATGCCGCGTGCGGATCCATGGTACCGCCGAGAGTGGTGCGGGTCTCTTTGACCCGGGCGATAAGGTCGCTGCGCCCGGCAGCAACCCCGCAGATCAAATCACTGTGGCCGCTGAAATATTTGGTTCCGGAATGCAAGATCAAATCGATGCCGAACTCAGCAGGACGCGAATTGATCGGCGTCGCGAAAGTGCTATCGATGGCGGAGATAAGTCCATGCTTCTTCGCCAATGCGGACATCTTCTTTAGGTCGACTACACGCAGGGTCGGATTGGTTGGCGATTCCAGATAGAGCAGCTTGGTGTTCGGGCGGACCGCGCGCTCGTGCTGGCCGAGATCGTTGGTGTCGACAAACGTAGTCTCAACCCCCAACTTCGGAAGCCAGTGGGTAAGAAACTTGGTGACCCCGCCGTAGATGTCGCGTTGAGCGACGATGTGATCGCCACTCTTCACCAACGCGAGAAGGGAAGTCGTGATCGCTCCCATCCCCGAGGCGAATAGCAGCGCGCCGTCCGCGTTTTCGAGATCCGCAATCGATTTTTCCGCCACGGTGTGCGTCGGATTTCCGTAGCGCGTATAGAACATGTCCGTTGGGGTCGCGCGCACCTGCTCGTCGTTGTCCGTAACTTCGAAGGTGGAGGTCTGATAGATCGGCGTGATCAGTGGCCCATTCTTCTTGTGGAGTTCGGTGCCGCCGCGGACAGCTTTAGTTTCGGGACGATGTTTCGATTTCATGGAATCCTCGTGTGCCACAAGATTAACGTTACGGCCCGGCAGGAGCAAGAGGGGAGCGCCGCCCAAGCATTGTTGAGTGTTTCGTCTCGGGGAGAGCGGTCGCAGCTTTATAATCCTTATCTCTATGGACTCCGGACTCAAAGATAAAGTCGCTATCGTCGCCGCCTCCAGCCAGGGAATTGGCCTAGCCACTGCGCAAGCTTTCGCTGCCGAGGGATGCATGGTGGCGATGTGCGCCCGCAACGCTCCCGCACTCGAAGCCGCGGCCGAGAAAATTCGAGAGCAGTTTGGCGTCAAGGTTTTTGCGCAACCCTTCGACGTGACCGATGCGGGCGCGGTCTCGAGCTTCGTGAAGTCGGTTGCCGGCGAACTCGGTTCCGTCGACATCTGCGTCACCAACGCCGGCGGCCCGCCCGCCAAGGGATTTTTGGCCACGTCCACCGACGAATGGATCAAGGCCGTCGACTCCAATTTCCTGAGCACGGTGTTCTTCGCGCGAGAAGTAATTCCTTACATGCAGAAGAAGCATTGGGGGCGAATCATTACCATCACGTCGATCACGACCAAGCAGCCAGTTCCCAATCTGGTGCTTTCCAATGCAGTACGTGCCGCAGTAGTCGGTTTAGTGAAAAGTTTGGCCAATGAGTTTGGGAAGGATGGCATTCTGGTGAACAATGTAGGTCCGGGATACACCGCAACGGATCGCTTGAAGGAGCTCGCGCACAGTAATTCCGTGGCGAGCGGAAAGAGCGAAAAGGAGATTTTCGAAGGTTGGGCTGCCGATTCTTCGCTCAAGCGTCTGGGCGAACCGAAGGAGGTTGCCGACACGATTGTGTGGCTGGCGTCGGAACGCGCATCGTGCATTACCGGACAAACCATTCTGGTCGATGGCGGCGCCTACAAAGGTTTGTAACAAACGTTTCTTATAGTCCCGATCAAGGTTTTGGCGTTGCCAAACTCTGTCGATTTCTAGTAGGCTCAAAATCCCAAGGCAACAACATGGGTTCTGCGTCTTTATGCAAGCTTTCGAATTTATGTCTCCAATGGTGTCTTCCTCTGATTCGGCGGCCGGCGTGGTCCGCCCGACAATGCCCCGTGGCAAGTGTTGTTGTTGATTTTTTAAGTCTCCGCTCTCTTACCAACATCCTGGTATACGCAGCTTGGCTCAATGGAGAAAGTGTATGAACCGAATTTTCAGTATTTCCGTCTTGATCGTTCTTGTGACTCTGGCACTGGTAGGAAACTCCTTCGCGCAGGGCGGCGCCACTGGCGCGATTGCCGGGACGGTCGAAGATCCCAGCGGGGCTAACGTCGCCAATGCCGATGTCACCATAACCAATCAGGACACGGGTACGGTCGCGCGCAGTTTGAAAACAGATGGTGCCGGCTCATTCACTGCGCCTTTGCTACCGGTGGCTACCTACACCCTCACCGTGAATAGCTCAGGATTTGGCGAGGCGAAATTCCGCGATATCGCAGTGCGAGTGACGGAAACCACCCGGCTCACCGCCAAGTTGGCCCCACAGTCGGTCACGGAGAAAGTCGAAGTCCACGCCGAAGTGCAGACCGTCGAGACGACCGCAGCGACAACCGGGCAGGCGATCGAAGCCAACACGATCCGTAATTTGCCGCTGGCAACCCAAAACTTTCAGCAATTATTGACGCTCTCTTCCGGCGCACAAAGCGACCTGAATGCCGCCGCCCAGTTAGGACGCGGCGACGTCCGCATCATTGTGAACGGCCAACGCGAAGACAATAACAACTACTTGATTGAAGGAATCAGCGCGACTGACTACAACGTCGCCGAACTCACCAACACGCCGCTGCCGAATCCG
>DATBAT010000070.1:0-6235 GCA_036271375.1 Terriglobales bacterium | reverse complement strand
GGAATTTTTACCGCTTTTTCTTTCTACCGTATTCCTTCTAACGCCCCGTCATACGTGAAGAGCATCTTTCTGCGACGAACGACCCCGTGGAGCTTGCGGTACGATAAGCTTCGCTGGGAATTTGCGGACGAGAATTCCTGGCAAGGCCGCTGCCGGGAGTCGGTGGCATCGGTTCTTCGCTTCGCTCAGGATGACAACGTTTTTGACGGGTGACCGTCTTCAACCCTTCTCCGCACCCACTTTCGGGCAATGGTAGGGTATTCTTGTCAGATAGCGTCAATAGAGACATATGCCAGAAAATACATTCGACATCGTTAGCAAGATCGAACTGCCGGAGGTTGCCAACGCCATCCAGCAGGCGCTCAAGGAAATTCACACCCGCTTTGATCTGAAAGATGCCAAAGCCAACATTGAGTTCGACGGCAAGGACACGATCACGCTGAGCGCAGTGGACGAATACAAGATGAAAGCGGTCAACGACATCCTTCAGCAGAAGCTGGTCAAACGCGGCGTTTCGCTCAAGGGCCTGACCTATCAGAAGGTAGAGTCCGCGCTGGGCGCGACTGCGCGGCAAAAGATCACTATGCAACAGGGCATCCCGATTGAGAAAGCGAAAGAGATTGTCCGCATCGTAAAGGATTCCAAGAAGAAGGTGCAGGCTTCGATTCAGGGTGACTTGGTCCGCATCAGCGGCAAAGATCGCGACTCGTTGCAAGAGACGATTGCCCTTTTGAAGCAGAAAGATCTTGGGCTTGATATGCAGTTTACGAACTACCGGTCGAACTAGTCCTATCCAGGAAACGATTGAGCACGCCTGCCGCCATTAACGGAAAAGAAATCTTCGAGATGTTGCGCGAAGACCTGGCGGCCATTGAGCGTGAATTTGGCCGCGATACTGTCTCTGACGTAGAAGCCATCACTGAAATTGGTGAGTACCTGCGCCAGGGTGGTGGCAAGAGACTCCGTCCCGCGCTCCTGTTACTGGCTTCAAAACTCTTCAACTACGAAGGACGCGGCGCCATCCGTCTCGGCGCGGTGGTTGAAATTATCCACACGGCCACTCTGGTTCACGACGACATCATTGACGAAGCGCAAACCCGCCGCGGACGTCCGGCAGCGAACACACAGTGGGGCAATTCCAAATGCGTGCTGGCCGGTGACTGGCTTTACATGCAGGCCTTCAAAGTTGCAGTGCAGGAGCGCAACTTCCGCATTCTCGATACGCTCATCGAACTGACGCAGCAGATGGTCGAAGGCGAACTGCTGCAGATGGAAAAGCTCGGAAAGCTAATCTCACTCGACGAGCATTTCAACCTGATCTATCGCAAGACGGCGTGCCTGTTTTCGGTTTGCATGCGCATGGGCGCGATTCTCGGCGAGGCCACGCCAGAGCAGGAAGAAAGTCTTTCGCAGTACGGACGCAATTTGGGAATGGCCTTCCAGATCGTCGACGATGTATTGGACCTTACAGCCTCGGAAAATGTTCTCGGCAAGCCGGTGGCCAGCGATCTGCGCGAGGGCAAGGTTACTATGGCGGTGATCCACGCCCTGCAACGCTGCACGCCGGTCGAGCGCGAACTCATTGAAACCGTTGTCCAAGACCGTGTGTTTGAAGCCGATACTCACGCCAAAGTTTTGACCATCCTTAACCGGCATGGCTCACTCGACGCGGCCTACGCGAAGGCCATGCAGTATGCAGACTTGGCCCGCAACGCCATTTGTAGCTTTCCCGATACGGAGTTCAAGCGCGCCCTGCTATGGGCTCCAGAGTTTGTTGTAGCCCGCGAGAAATAATCCTGTATTGCGCCCGCTTTCCCAATGAGCCTAGAATTTTCTCTGTAACTTTATGGTTCCAGGGAAATCCATTCTCACGGCTTGCTCGTAATCAGGTAGGAGCCCAACCGGACTTTCAAATCAAGGAGTAAAAAATATGAAGAAACTGTTGATGTTGGTTCTGGCGTTCGCGGTGATCGGTAATGTTGCCGCCTTCGCCCAAGGTATGGAAAAAGATTCAGACAACATGAAGATGGGTGCGGACAAGGCGCCTTTGAAGAGCATCAAGGGCACCATCAAGGCCGACGGCGACAAGGTGATGTTTGTCGCGGATTCAGACCAGAAGTCGTGGGACATCATGAATCCCGAAGCGGTGAAGGGACATGAAGGGCACCATGTGGAAGTCAGCGCGCACGTTTACGCCGACAAGATGGCGATCCACGTAATGAAGGTCAAGATGATGAAAGATAGCAAGATGTAGTTTCAGCCCTGTCGTAGTAGAGAGGGCGGCGCTCAGCCGCCCTTTTCTTTCGCGTAAGCAAAAGCATAAAGCCACGGCAAAACCTTACTCACCCTTATACTGGTCTCATCAGTTCTTCCCATGACAGACCTGTTCTCCCAAATGGCGCGCCACGGCTACGCCCTGGTGTTCTGCTTCGTGCTGGCAGAGGCGACGGGCTTCCCTGTGCCGGCTGCGCTCGCATTGGTAGCGGGTGGGGCGGCGGCGGGCACGGGAACGATGAGCTTGCCCGGAGTATTTTTCACCGCTCTCTTCGCGCTTTTATTGGGAGATTGCTTTCTGTTTATTCTCGGCCGCTATACCGGCTGGGGGCTGTTGGGATTGCTGTGCCGGCTTTCGGTGAATCCCGAGACCTGCATTTTGCGGTCAGCCGAGTCTTTTTACAAGCGTGGCAAACTCACACTGCTGATCGCCAAATTCATTCCCGGCGTCAACACCATGGCGCCACCGCTGGCGGGCAGCATGAAGATGCGGCCGTGGCAGTTTCTGCGCTTCGATATTGCAGGCGCCGCTCTCTATGCCAGCGCCTACATCACGTTGGGTTTTGTCTTCCGCCGTTTTCTTGCTCTGATCACTCGCAGCTTCATTGCCGCCAGTCATATGGTGGAAGCGGTGGTGTTTGTCGCAATCGCGGCCTACATCGTCTATCGCATCTGGCTTTACAAGAAGAATGCGATGTACCGCATCGTGCCGCGGGTGCAGGTGCACGAGTTGGCTCAACGGCTCGCTCTGGAGGAAGATGAGCGGCCGCTGGTGGCCGACGTGCGCAGCCACGGTTATTATGATCCGGGCGCGTTGAGGATTGCGGGATCGGTGCGGCTCGAGCCCAATAATCTCTCAGAAGAGATTAAGCATTTCAGCCGGACCAAGGACATTTTTCTTTACTGTACTTGAGCGCGCGAAGCGACTAGCGCCCGGGTGGCGCATCTGCTGCGGGAAGAAGGATTCAACGCGTACGTAATCGTGGGTGGGCTGGCGGCATGGAAGAAGTCGGGATTGCCGCTGGAGTCGGTGCCGGACAATGATCTGGTGAAGTTGCCCACGTTTTCGTAAGCTTTCGAGTAGAGACGTTGCTCCGCAACGTCTCGGCGGAGTACCACCGGCTTACAAACTTGTGATGGCCCTCAAGACGTTGCGGAGCAACGTCTCTACAATGGCTTTCATGGCCTCTCCCAAAGAAATCGAGATCAAATTCCAGGCGCCGGGCGCCCGCGCGCTGACCCACTGTCTGCGGGCCGCGGGTTTCGAGCAAATCACCCCGCGCACCCATGAGATGAATACGCTCTACGACCTGCCCGGCACTCCGCTACGCAATCGCGGAGAACTCCTGCGCCTGCGAAAGTATGGCGCGAAGTGGGTTCTCACCCACAAAGCCAAAGGCAAAGGCAAAGTGGGACGCCACAAATCCCGCATCGAAACTGAAACAGAAATTGCGGACGGAGCGAAACTCGATTCGATTCTGCACTCGCTGGGATTCACCCCAACCTTCCGCTACGAAAAATTTCGGGCCGAGTGGAGTGACGGAACTGGGCATGTCGTCCTCGATGACACTCCGATTGGCAGCTTGGGAGAAATTGAAGGCCCGGCACGTTGGATCGATCGCACGGCGACCGCGTTAGGCATTGAGTCGAAGGACTACATCACGAAGAGCTACGCGGAGCTGTTTCTCGAGTGGAAGACGAAGACGCGCAGCAAAGCGCAAGACATGACGTTCAAAGCAGTTGGAAAGCAGCACCCGCCGCGGGTAAAGCCGGATAGCTACGACCTCTGACCACGGCGCTGAGCGCCGTGCCTTCCACGGTGACCGCCAATGTTCTTGTAACTTTCTATCCCAATCGCCGGGCGCAGCCGTGAAAGCGGCGCGGGCTTCAGCCCGTCGAAAACTCCTGCAAAAAGAACGGGCTCCAGCCCTGCCGAAGCACGTAGGCTAAAGCCCAATTTTGGGGACCATCAGTCATGGCGCTTAAGCGCCATGCTTCCACAACAGCTAGACCGCGGCCGGACTGGCGCAATACTGATCGAACACTCGCCTTAATTCCGTGGCGATGTCCGATGAATCGCGATGTTCGATATCGCTGCGCTGCAAGATATGCACCAGCTTGCCATCGCGCATCAGGCCAATCGAGGGCGACGACGGCGGATATCCGGTGAAATACGATCGTGCGCGGTCGGTGGCAAGGCGGTCTTGTCCCGCGAACACTGAGTAAACCTTTTCCGGTCGGGCCGAATGTTGAAGTGCAGCTCGCACTGCGGGACGCATTCTGCCGGCGGCGCATCCGCAGATCGAGTTCACCACCACCATCGCCGTTCCGGGACGATTGGCCAGGGCCTGATCCACTTCTTCCGGGGTCCGCAGTTCTTCCACGCCCAACTTGGTTAACTCTTCTCGCATCGGGACAACCATTATTTCTGGGTACATTTAAGTGTTCCACTCCTGGGAAAGTAAAAAATTGGTTAGCCATTCTAATACAAGATTTCTTGTATGGGGAGGGCAAAAACGCCACTGATTTCCCGGATTCCAATGGAAAAGCCACGTTGAATATCCATTCGCATCCATGGCCGATCGGCGACAGAAATCATTTTCACTTCCTGACGACTATTTTCATCAGTTCATCGTCCCAATGGCACTTCTTTGCAGACTACCTCTCTCGTATAGTGTGGTCACGCCATGAATCTGCAAGAAAATGTCGCGCTTGCGCCGCTGACCACCTTCAAAGTCGGGGGCCCCGCGCGCTACTTCGCGGAAGCAAAGACGCTCGCCGAGGTTTCTAAATTGGTGAATTTCGCCGGCTCAAAAGGGCTTCCGCTCTTTGTGCTCGGTGGAGGCAGCAACCTTGTAGTATCAGATGCCGGCTGGCCGGGGACGGTTCTAAAAGTTGCGATAGGTGGAATTGAAGATCGAGGACGGGGTATTTTCGAAGTCGGAGCCGGAGAAGAGTGGGACAAGTTCGTCGCCTGTGCCGTCGCCCATAATTGCGCTGGAGTCGAATGTTTGAGCGGAATTCCCGGAAGCGTCGGCGGAACGCCGGTGCAGAACGTGGGCGCGTACGGACAGGAAGTGGCCGAAACCATTGATTCCGTTCTCGCGCTCGACCTCAAAGACGGACAGCTCCACGAATTCTGCAACGACGCCTGCGGCTTCAGTTATCGCGCTAGCATTTTCAACACCACCGAGCGCGGGCGCTACATCATAGTTCGCGTCACCTACAAACTGGTTCCAGACGGCGAGCCGAAAATCCAGTACGCCGATCTGAAAAAGCATTTTGCCGGACGCAGCAAGACCCCACCGCTGGCCGACACTCGCCATGCGGTGCGTCAGATTCGCGCTGCCAAGGGGATGCTCATCACCGCGGGCGACGAAGATTGCCGTAGCGCTGGATCGTTCTTCAAGAATCCAATTTTGTCGCAGAAGGCGTATGACGAACTGGTGAAGCTGGCGGCCGCTAAAAGCTTGCAGGTTCCCAGCTACCCGACCTCTGGATCTATGCTCAAGGTCTCCGCGGCGTGGCTGGTTGAGCAATCCGGCTTCAGCAAGGGCTATCGAAGTGGCAACGTCGGACTGTCGCGCAAACACGCCTTGGCCCTCGTCAATCTGGGCGAAGCCACGGCCGCGGATGTGGTCGCCCTCAAAGAGCACATCCAGGAGCGGGTCAAAGATATTTGGGGGATTGCCTTGCATCCTGAGCCGGTTTTTGTAGGATTCTAGCCACCTCTCCCCAGAGGCTGGATGACCCCACCTCGCCCAACCCGCCAGTCTCTCGAAAAATTTCCGAACAAATACTGTCCGACCCCGCTCTTCATGTTGGAGGGACTGCGAGTGGTTGCCGGACAGGTGATAGTGAACGACGCCATCGAACTGGCACGGACGCGTGAAGATCTGCTGGAAGTGGCCGTCCGCGAGCATGCCCGCCTGGTATACAAAATCGCGTATTCCGTACTGCG
>DATBAT010000069.1:0-14636 GCA_036271375.1 Terriglobales bacterium | reverse complement strand
CGAAGTAGCGATCGATCAATGCGTCCGCGGTCGCCGGAACCCGTCGCTTATGCGCCAGCACCTTCATCCCCATTGCTTTCGCCCGTGAGGCGACCGCGCGGCCAATGTCACCGTAGCCGACGATTCCCACTGTCTGGCCGGCAATTTCCTCGACATCAAATTGTTCCCATTTGCCGGCCCGCTGCTGGCGAAGCATCCGGGGAAAGTCTTTCGCGAAATACAAAATCGCACCAAGCACAAACTCCCCCAGCGACTGGCTGAAAACGCCGCTGCCATTGGTCAAGACGATATCGTTTTCTGCGAGCTCGGGAAATATCAGGTCGTCGAGTCCAGCCGAGCGCGAGTGTATCCACTTCACGTTGGGGAATTTCTCCAACACAGGCTTCAGCAATTCTCGCTTGGCTGACCAGTTAAAGACTACCGTTGCGTCTTTTGCTGCGCATTTCGACGCGTCGGTGCAGATTTCATGCGGTACGTCGCGAAGCATGGCGAACTGCGGATCGTTGTCTAGGGTCAGAACTATTACCGGGTTCCTGGATTCCATGGCGTTACTATAATAGTTGCCGGGGTGCAATCGACTTCCTGAGGTTAGGCGATGTGCAGAAATATTAAGCTCTTGTTCAACTTCGACCCTCCGGTGACCCCGGACGAGGTCAAGGCGGCCTCGCTCCAATTCGTGCGCAAGATCACGGGATTCAACAAGCCGTCCAAGGCCAATGAAGAGGCGTTTCAGCACGCGATAGACGAAGTCTCTAACATTTCGATGCGGTTGCTGCGCTCGCTGGAAACTACCGCGCCGCCTAAGAACCGCGAAGAGGAATCAGCCAAGGCCAAGGCGCGCTCGGCGGAGCGGTTTGGACTGCAGCAATAAACAGTTTCGAGTTTCTGGTTTCAAGTTTCAAAACCAGGCTCTCGAAACCTGAAACTCGAAACTTTTATGATCCCTAATTCCGATTCGCCTGAGTGTTGGCCGCCTCTGCCCCTTTTAGCGGAGTGGCAGGGTACCTACGACACCCTGCACATGTGGACGCAGATGGTCGGCAAGGTCCGTCTGGCTCTAAGTCCGAACGTCAATCACTGGTGGCATTCGGCGTTGTACGTCACGCCACGTGGACTTGCTACCTCGGCGATTCCTTTCCGTGATCGAACTTTCGAACTCGAGTTTGACTTCATCGATCATCGTCTGATGCTGCGCACCAGCGATGGCGCGGTGAAGTCCTTGCCACTTGTTCCCCAAACCGTCGCCGATTTCTACGGCGATTTTATGGCGATGCTGAAGTCCGCGGGCTTCGAAGTGTTGATCTGGAAGATGCCGGTGGAAGTGGCTGACCCAATCGCCTTCGATAAAGACACCGTTCATGCCTCCTACGATCGTGCTCCAGTCAAGAGTTTCTTCCGGGCACTTTCGTCTATCAACACCGTCTTCCAGCATTTCCGTTCCGGATTTCTCGGGAAGTCCAGTCCGGTGCATTTCTTCTGGGGAAGTTTCGATCTTGCGGTCACGCGCTTTTCAGGGAAGCGAACGCCCGCGCGACCCGGAGCCGACCACGTAACACTAGAGGCGTACTCGCACGAAGTCATTAGCGGGGGTTTCTGGCCCGGAGGCGGAGACGTCAAAGGCGCGGCATTTTACTCTTATGCCGCTCCAGCTCCCGAAGGTTATGCGAAATATAAAGTCAGTCCGGCGAAGGCTTACTTTGACACTAAGTTAGGCGAATATCTTTTGTCTTACGATGATCTTCGTAGAGAGTCATCGCCCAGCAAGGCGCTGATGGAATTTTTACAAACCACCTATGAAGCCGGAGCTATCCCGGGAAAGTGGGACCGGCAGGCTTTGGAACGCACACTCTAACCCGCCGCGGACGCGGCCTAAAGGAGATTGGCAATGGCGGACACTTGCACTCACACGAACCAGATCAAATTCAAGACCACAAAGAAACATGTCTGCGAAGAATGCGTAAAACTGGGCGACACCTGGGTGCACTTGCGTTTGTGTCTGGTGTGTGGCAACGTTGGTTGCTGTGACTCTTCGAAGAATAAACATGCCACCAAGCATTTTCACGCCACAACACATCCGGTGATTCGCTCGGCGGAGCGCGGGGAAGACTGGGGTTGGTGCTACGTGGATGAGGTCTATCTGGAAGACCTAGCGGCTTAAAAAATTAAACCCGCCGGTTGTCTGCTTGGGGCGTGCTCGGGTCGACAACCGGCGGGTTTTTTGCTCCTTACTCACCCTGTTGTTTTCAGGAGTATTACTGTGCTAAACACACCCTACAGCAAAAGTTTCGCGGCACGCTATGCAAAAGCTGTAAAGTTTTGTAAGGAATTGTTTTCATTGTGTAATGGCTTCGGGACGCCCTTTCATCAGCGCGTCGAAGCGCGGATCAGCGCGTAGCGTAGCGAATTCCGGATCTTTGTAAACGTCTTCGATCTTCTTGTATCCCTCTTCCATCGCGCGCCGCAAATGTTGCAGGCTGCGTTCGGGAACTCCCATCTTGGCGTAGAGCTTTGCCATCACGTAATCGTAGTGCGCGCGATCTTCAGGGGAAGGAAGTTGCGCGGTGACTCCGGCGCGTGAGTTGTGTTCTAGCACGTCGGGGTCAAGTTGCAATGCCTGGTTGTAGGCAACAACGGCTTTCTCAATGTCATTGCGGGCAAAGTAGGCGGCGCCCAAGTTGCTGAAGTAGGAAGCTGCATCGGGCCGAAGCTTGATGGCGCGTTCGTACTCCTTTATTGCTCTGGGATATTTCTTGGTTTCGTAATAGATGACGCCAAGATTGTTGTGCGCGTCGGCGAAAGTCTTGTCGTAGCGGATGGCTTTTTCAAAATCCTTGCTGGCGTCTTTCATCCGCTGCATCAGCAATTTCGTAATTCCCGACTTGTTGTAGAGCTTCGCGTTATTCGGACTTTTCCGGATCGCGGATTCGTAGTAGTCAAGCGCATCGAGGTAAGCTTTTTCAGCGCGCAGCTGATCGCCACGGGCTTCGAGTTCGGCCAGAGTAGCGCTGTCATCGGGGGGCGCCCCGTGACGTTGCGGCGGAGGCTCGACCTGTACCTGTTCAGAAGGAGCCTGGGCCAACAGAGGAAGACACGAAAAGAGGAGGATTGCCGCGACAGAGAAGATCGAGGAGCGACGCATATGCTTACCTCGCGAAAATTAAACTAGTGGGGAGCGTTGTCGCCACCCTGCGGCGTGGCCGGAGGGTTAGACGATTTATCGTCCTTAAAGATACCCACAATCTTGCCAAAAAATCCTTTTTTCTTTTGTTGTTCATCACCGGCAGCCTGCGGATTGGCCCCATTTTGGGGAGGCCGCGGTACTCCATTGGCCTGAGGAGGTGGCAGCGCTTTGTCGCCGCCGATACCCAACATGCGGGAGAAGAAGCCCTTAACTCCGGTGCTTTGATCACACGTCTGGACGGGTTCGGTCCCAGCTACGAAAGCGGAAATGTAGGTCTGCGGGCAGGCCGCGGTCGCCAGTAGATTGGTTGTCTTATCCAGTTGGACTTCCACCACTCCGGCCGGCTGCGCAAAAGGTTTTGCATCGGAGTAAGCGGGAAGCGCAATCGCCTTCTTCATGAACTCCGTCCAGATGGGTGCGGCGGTCTGCGCGCCACTCAGGTGGATGTCGCTGTAGTCGTCGTAACCAACCCATACCACGCACAGAAGATTTGATGTATATCCGGCGAACCAGCCATCGTGCGAGCTTCCCGTCTTGCCAGCCGCCGGAGCATTGAATCCGCGGCCGCGCACCGGGCCAACGGCCAAGCCGCTGTTCATGACGGCTTCCATCAAATTGGTGGTTACAGCGGCTACTCGAGGATCCAGGATCTGCTGCTGGTCAGGCTTGAAGTCCATGACCACGTCGCCTTCGGAATTGCGCACCGAGTTGATCATCACGGGCGAGAGGCGGAGCCCAGCATTTGCAAAGACGGTGTAAGCGGCAGCCATGTCGATAGGCGTGGCATCGTAGGCGCCCAATGCCATCGCGGGAGTGGCTTTCACCGTGCTGATGCCGGCGGCTTTGGCAAGATTGGCGACCTTTTCGTAGCCGACTTCTTCGGCGAGTTTGACCGTCGCGTTATTCAGAGACATGGCCAGCGCGTAACGTGCCGTCACAGGTCCGTGGTATTCCTCCTTGTAATTGCGAGGTTCGTAGATCTGGTCTCCATACACGAATGTCGAGGGCTGATCATCTACGAGGGAGGCTGGCGTAAATACGGGATTGCTGCCATCCAGCGCCGTGTTCATGGCTGCGGCGTAGACGAACGGCTTGAAGATGGACCCTGTAGGCCGCTTCGCCATCGCATGGTTGAGTTGGCTGAAGGCATAATTGCGTCCGCCAACCAGCGCAAGGATTTCGCCCGTGTGAGGATTAAGCGCCACCAACGCTACCTGTGGCGTGGGGCCGGGCTCTACTTTCGTTTCGTACTTGTTCTTGCCGATCTTGATTTTTTTGGTGCGGCGTTTGGTGACCTGATCGTCGACCAGTTTCATCCCAGTCTCGACGGCATCGGCTGCGGCCTTTTGCAGGCCAGGGTCAACGGTGGTGTAGATGCGATACGACTGATCGTTTACTTCACGCTCGTTAAGCTTCGTGATCAGAGTGTCGCGGACCAGGTCGACAAAGTAGGGCGCGTCGCTGGCCTCGACGTTAGGAGGCGCCAGTTTCAACGGTGTCGCCTTGGCCTTCTGCGCCTCATCTTCGGTAATGGAGTGGGTCTCTACCATGCTCTCCAAAACCAGATTGCGGCGATCAAGAGCGCGCTCCGGATGACGGTAAGGTGACAGGTAGCTGGGAGCCTGCACCAATCCCGCCAGCAGCGCGGCTTCCGGGATGGAAATATCTTTCAAATCCTTGTTGAAGTAAGCGCGCGAAGCTTCGGCAAATCCGCTGATGGTGAAAGATCCGCGCTGTCCCAGATCGACGCGATTGGCATAGAACTCGAAAATCTGCTGCTTGTCGAACTTATGTTCGAGTTCGATTGCGATCAGGATTTCAATCAGCTTTCGCTTGACGGTCTTTTCCGGCGTGAGAAAAAACGCGCGCGAAAGCTGCATGGTCAGAGTTGACCCGCCTTGCTGATGTCGCCCGTGCGTGAAGTCGATCCATCCCGCTTCGGCGAGCCGGATAAAGTTCACGCCGCCGTGCTGGAAGAAACGCCGGTCTTCGATCGACACCACGGCATCGACCAGAACCTTGGGGATGTCCTGGTACTTAACCAGTCGACGCTTGGAACGGTCGCCCGCGTCGAAGAGAGAAGTAATCATCTCGGGTTCAAGCTCGTAGGCGGCAAGTTCGCCATTCTTGCCGGTGATGTCGTCGACTTTGCCGCCACTAAACCGAATGGTGGCGGGCTCAGGGCTGTGATAGGACTGCGGCCCTGGGCTGATTACGATCCCGCCGTTCTGCAAGCGGAAGCTGCCGAGCGGGTTTTCACTTTCATTTTCCCGGTATCCCGCGCGGCGCAAATCCTCCGCGATGTCGTGCTGGCCGATCTTTTCCCCGACACGCACTGTCTGGGGAATGGCGTAGATTTTCGCCGACGTACTGAACACGCGCTCGCTGAAGCGGCGGTTAATGATGCGGTCGTACTTGATGTAAAAATAAGAAAAGATGCCGATGAACACCACGGCGATCACAATGAACACTGCGCCAGCAGCCTTCACCAGGGGGTCGTGAAAGGAAAAACGGCTGGTCGGCTTGCCGCTCTTATCGGCTCGTTTCGGGATTCTTAGTCTTATGGCCACGTTGGGTCGGCGGAGTTAGCCCTGGAGGGCAAAACCTCTCCTAGACTTCTCACAGCAATTCGGTCTCCAGAGCAGGCCCGCGCAACGCAGCTTTTAGAGACACGTCCGCTGGTGGGCGATTCCTGCCACTATTCTAAATCAGTTTGCAACGCGCGGAGTTTACCGGAAAGCGCCCTTGTTGACGCTGGAGGAATCAAAATGAATGTCGGTAGGGAACGCGATTAGATCCACATGGACGGTGTAAGGAGCCTCAATGGTGACGGTGCCCGTGCCCATTGTGCCGCTTTTGTGAACGACAATCGCTTCTTTTTCGATCGGGATGTCGAGCGAATGCGCCCTTTTATAGACGTTGTCGCGAATGGCGTCTTCGCTGGTCGCGTTGTTGGTGCCGAAGAGCGCCTCGTTCTTGAGCGTGTCTTGAAATTCGTAGTTCGAGTAGTACACCGGCACGAACTCCACGCCCAGGTAAATCGACACCAGAATGACCGTTATCCCAAAAATCATCTTCATGATCGTCGCTCCCAGCCTGACTAAGGCTTGAGAATATTCTGAAAATATTCCGTGATAGCGGCGATGCTAGCATCCTGAGTTTGGCGAGTCGAGCGAGTTACGACTTCGACAGTTCCTTCGGTAACCTTCTTCCCGACCGTTATGCGATAGGGAATTCCGACTATGTCGGCGTCCTTAAACTTCACCCCCGGGCGCTCGTCGCGGTCGTCAAGTAGTACGTCGTAACCTGCTGTAGATAGGCGGTTTGCGATATCTTCCGCGGTTGTCCGGACCTTCTCGTCGCTGACGTTCGCGGGGACCACCACAATCTGGAACGGCGCTATCGAGGCGGGTAGCGCGAAGCCGAATTCGTCGTTGGTTTGCTCAACGGCGGAAGTCAGGATGCGCTCAATGCCGATGCCGTAGCTGCCCATGATCGGCGTAACCTCCTTGCCGTTCTTGTCGAGCACACGCGCGCCCATCGACTCGGAATACTTGTAGCCGAGTTTGAAGATGTGTCCGATCTCGACGGCCGTGTCAATCCGTAGACTGGCGTTGCAATTCGGACACGCTTCGCCCGCTGAGACCGCGCGCAGGTCCATGTAACCGGTCGGATGGAAGTTGCCACCCGGTGTGATGTTCTTAACGTGGTAATCCTCTTTGTTGGCGCCGGCGATCAGGTTGGTGCGGCCTTTGAGCGCGTCGTCGACGAAGAGCAGCGCTTTGGTTGCGTCTTTCGCGTCTTTTGCCCAGTCGACGCCGAGCGGCCCCAAGAACCCCGCCGGTGATTTGAATAGCTCCTGAATTTCTTCCGGCAACATAGGACGGGTTTCTCTTCCAGCGGCTGCGGTCGCCAGTTTCGTTTCGTGAAGCTGGTGATCGCCACGCAGAAGAATCACCAGCGCCTGTAGACGCTGCTTGCCGCTCTTGGCGTCGGTGTCGCTGGCCATGTAAGCCAGTGTCTTGATTTTGTTTTTCGGAGAGACGCCCAAAAACTTTGCGACGTCTTCAATCGTCTTCTGGCCGGGCGTGTGAACTTCCAGCGGCGTGCAATCGCCCTCGGTTGCCAGGTCTTGAATGGCTTCCAGCTTCGAAGTCGCCTTCTCCATGTTTGCCGCGTAGCCACAGCTATCGCAACTAACGATCTGGTCTTCGCCCGCCGGCGTACGCACCATGAACTCTTCGGACTTCGTTCCGCCCATCGCGCCCGAGTGCGCGTCGATCACCATGTACTTCAATCCGCAGCGATCAAAGATGCGTTTATAGACATCGCGATGCTTCAGATAAGACGCGTCGAGTCCTGCCGCATCGATGTCGAAGGAATACGAATCCTTCATAATGAACTGCCGCACCCGCAGCAGCCCGGACTTCGGCCGCGGCTCATCCCGAAACTTGGTCTGGATCTGATACCAAATCTGCGGTAACTGCTTGTAGCTTCGTAGCTCTTTGCGGGCGATCTCGGTCATGTTCTCTTCGTGAGTCATGCCCAGGCAGAGATCGGCGCCCTTGCGGTCCTTGAGACGAAACAGATTGTCGCCCATCACTGTCCAGCGCCCGCTGGCCTCCCAAAGCTCCCGGGGATGCAGCGCCGGCAGGTAGAATTCCTGCCCAATGGTGTCCATTTCCTCGCGGATGATGGCCTGAATCTTGTTGAAAGACCGTTGCGCCAGAAAGAGATAGGAGTAAATCCCAGCAGCAAGCTGGCGGACGTACCCGGCCCGCACCAGGAATTTATGGCTGGCCACCTCGGCATCGGCCGGGGCCTCGCGCAGGGTAGGAATGAAGAGCTTCGACCAACGATGGATGGACATAGGCTTAGGTGGAATTGATTATTGTACTTGGGAATGAGCAGACTCGCTTTGACTCTGAAAATACATTTTATGAATGTAATAACTACGATACAATGTTTTAAGCGACGGAGGTAATAGATGTCTGTTCCCGAAAGAGTAGGTGCATTTTTGCAAGGCGGGTTCCCAGGGGCGTATTGCGACGACTGCATTCAGCAGGCTTTAAGGCTCCCGAGAAGGCAAGAGGTCGCAATTGTCACTCTCACCCTGGGGTTGTGCAAAGAGTTCCACCGAGAATTGGGCTCCTGCGCTTCGAGAAACCATGTTAGTAAACGAGAGAAATTGGTAATCCGATCTTCCTCGCGGGAGAAAACGATATGACGACGTTAGTTGCAGCCAAGATTAAAGTGGCAAACGAAGTCTGGCTGGCGGCGGCCCTGCTACACAGGGAGCATCCGAAGCGCCCCGACTTCACAATTGACGAGATCAAGGAACGCGCTGCAAAAGAGGCCCAACAAAGAGAACTACGTCCTGGGGTTTACGTCCACATCGTTCAGCATTGCGTGGCCAATCGCCCTCCCAACCCCGCCAGATACCGGATGTTGATAGAAACCTCGGAAGGACACCGTCGCTTATTTCGAGATGGGGATTCCTATCACTCTGCTCGTGAGGGAGGGAAAACAGTGCCCGAGCGGGATGAATTGCCTGGCCGCCATCAAGACCTGATTGATTGGTATCGGCGTTGGCGCGTTGTCTCCGCTGCGGGAAGAATCAAAAACGACCCCTTACTGGCGTTGCGCGGCTCCGGCAAGCATATCTGGGCAGATGAACATGCGGATGTATACATCAGGCGGCTGCGCGAGGGCTGGGAGTGAGCCGCATCTTTTGGGACACAAACCTTTTCATCTATCTGTTCGAAGATGATGAAGAAAACAAAGAATTGACGCAAATGGTGGAAGATTTGCGGCGGAAGATGCTGAAACGCGGTGACGAGCTTCTAACATCCACCATGACGTTAGGAGAAATCCTTGTCAAGCCAATGAATCGCGGCGATTCGGCCGTATGTCGATTGTATGAGGAAACCATTTCGGCAAACGCACTGCTTGTGCCTTTCGACCAAAAAGTTGCGCGCCGATATGCTGCCATCCGCTGCACAACTACGATTAAAGGTCCAGACGCTATACAACTTGCCTGTGCCAGTGAAGCTAAAGTTGATCTCTTTGTAACCAACGACAATCGCCTTTACGGTAAACAGATCGAAGGCGTTCAATTCATTGTTGCGCTAGACCGAGTGCCGATTTAGTTGGGTCTTAAATTACAAAATTACCCGATTACAAAATTACAAAATCCCCTACATCATCTCCGTCCCCCACAGATCATGCAGGTGTACGATCCCTTCGAGCCGGCGATCCTTATCCACCACTGCCAGTGAGGTAATCTTCTTTTCTTCCATCAGCGCCAACGCCGTCGCCGCGAATTCCTGCGGGTGAATAGTCCTTGGATTTCTGGTCATCGATTCCGCTGCGGTCAGGTCGAGCGCGTCTTTGCCACGCTTCTCCAATAATCTGCGCAGATCGCCGTCGCTGATCATGCCCAGCAGAGTTTCGCCTTCGACGACTGCGGTGATGCCCAACTTCTTGCGTGACATTTCGTAGATCACGTCTTGCATTTTCGTGTCGGGCGAAACGCGGGGGACAGCGTCGCCTTTGTGCATCAGCGATTCCACTCGCGCTAGTCTCTTACCCAATTTCCCACCGGGATGCAAGTTGGCGAAGTCTTCTTCTTTGAATCCACGTTTTTCGGAGAGTGTGACTGCCAGCGCGTCCCCCATGGCGAGCATGGCTGTGGTGGACGCGGTCGGCGCCAGGCCCAGCAGGCAGGCTTCTTCGGCGACCGAACAGTCGAGGGCAATATCGGCGGCGTCGGAAAGAGTAGACCGCCTGGTCTTCGCTCCCTCGTAGAGTTCATCGCAGGTCAAAGAGATCAGCGGCACCTGCAAACGCTTCAACGTAGGGAGCAGACGCAGAATCTCTTCGGTCTCTCCGCTGGCGGACAGGGCGACCACCACGTCGCCGCGTACCACCATGCCCAGGTCTCCGTGCTGCGCCTCCACCGGATGCAGGAAAAGTGCCGGCGTTCCCGTCGAACTGAATGTCGCGGCGATTTTGTGGGCGATCAGTCCGCTTTTGCCCATGCCGGTGAGCACCACTCGACCCGCGCACGAGTTCAGCATTTCGACCGCTTGGTCGAACGCTCCAGCCATAGGTCCGGCGAGTCTGTCCGCCAACCGGCGCAAAGCGTCGGCCTCGATCCGGACAACGTTTTCACCGCGATTGGTCATGGAAGAATGGATGTTAGCACGCTGAATAGCCGAACTGGACGCACCGCGGGCCGTGGTTTAAAAGTGGTCGTCCATGCCGTAGAAATGATGCCCGTCGGTACTCTGCTTGCGGATCGCCTTGTCCCACGGGCCGCCTTTCCAGTTATCGCGCCGCTTCTCGGAATGAATCCACGGAGGAAGCGAGATCAGCAAGGTACGCGCGATTGCTTGCGCGTAAGGCTCATACATCAGACGGAGATCCTTGAATTTTTGTTCCGCGTCCGGCCCTTCTTTTAGCCGTACACCGCGGTCGGACAATTCTTTTCGCAATCGCAGCAGATCTTCCGCCGGCAGCCGGTCAGGATCGGTGGGATCGTAGCGCGCATTCACCACCTGCGCCAGATCGACTATGGCATGGCGGGCCGCGGCGAAAGTAAGCTTCGCCTGCTCAATTCGTATTCGGTCGACGCCCGTTATCACCAGAGTGCTGGTATCCAGCACGGCCATCAGCGCCCCGAGCCAAGATTGATTGTTGTGCTGTGAGCGGAAGAAACTTAGCACCGGATAAGAAAGATGACTTTCTAAAATCTCGGCCGACCAGCGTTCCCACCCGGTCAGAATGTCGTCGAGCAGAGTTTGCTCGGGACAATTTCCAAATCGTGACAGCACCTCTGCCGCCGTCGGCGGCGAACCGGCCCGCGCGTCCATCAGGGAGATTTCAATCTCGCGGCGTGAAAAAGCAGAATATATCGTTGGCAAATACCCGATCACCACGGCCAGAAATGCAAACCCCATTCCTGATTCCAATACAGTTAGAACTCGGGCCGGAGCCGTCACTGGCGTGACATCGCCGAGTCCCAGCGTGAAGAATGTTTCTCCGCTCATGTAGAGCACGGTCCAGAAATTTACCGCTTCGCCCGCCAGATGAACATGCTCGCCAGCGCCATATTGCACCAGCGCAAAGCCGACCACCAGGCTCAGCGCCCAAAACGCCAGCAGAAAAATCAGCGAGAGCGGACCAAAGTATCCGAGGAACGCCTCCCGCCGGGGAGCGTTATTGATGCATCGCGCAACTCGTCGCCATGGAACCCAGGTGCGGCGATAGAACCACGCCGTCAACCGGAACTGCCGCGTCACTCTGCGAGGAAGGGCGACGGTCTCAAAAGCGTCGAGCAGGACCGAGAGAATGATCCCGAGCCCCAGAAGGATGCTGAGTACGTGCATAGGCGTCAGATGTGCGGAAATGGTAGCAGACTCAAAAAAGCGAAGGATTTTGTAATGGGTTAATTTTGTTATTCAAAAGCGCGGCGGTTTGAAACTAACAATCATTGTGGCAGTACCACGGTCTTTCCCGAGGCCGCCGAACGTCGCGCTGCATCAAGAATTTCCGTAACCACTATGTTGGTCTCTAGTGAGGACAATCCCGCGGGCTTCATGCCGTCAACCACCACGGTGCGAAAATAGGTGAGCGAATCGTTTTCGGGAGGGGCTAACGGTTTGGCAGGCATCAGTTGCTCTTCGCCTCCGGCACGTCGCACCCGAACATCGTCGCGCTTCACCGTGATGACCTGCCCGGTCTTGCCGTAAACCTCCATGTCTTTGCGGTCGAAAGGCCAGTTCCACGAGGCTTGCAGAATCGCCTGCGCCTTAGGATACGTCAGAATGATTGTGGCTTCGTCGTCCACACGGTAGATTTCGGGCTTGATCGTCTGGGTCACTGCGGAAACGGATGTAGGCCGCTTGCCGTCCATTAGCCAGGTCATCAGATCAGCGCCGTAGCATCCAAAATCGAAGAGTGCTCCCGCGCCATTCAGTTTCGGGTCATTCAGCCAGTGAAAGAATTCTGGCGGAACATTTATTTCCTGCGGCCCCTTGTGGCCGTCGTGAACCACTACCTTGCGAATGTCGCCGATCGAGCCGTCGTGTACCAGATCGTAAGCTGCGCGGTTGCTGCGGTACCACGTGGTTTCGTAGTTGACGACGACTTGAATCTTTCCGTCGTGTGCGGCCTTCTCAATGGCGCGAGCGTCATCAAAGCTAACTGCCAAAGGTTTTTCGACCATGACGTGGACGCCGTGCCGTGCGCAAATCTCGATCACTTTGCGATGGTCGAAAGTGTTGGTGTAGGCCAGCACCGCCTGCGGATGGGCCTTCTCCAGCATGGTTTCGAGGCTGGAGAAGAACAGGGCTTTGTCGATGCCAAATTGCGCGGCGTAACGCTCCGACAATTTCTGATCGGACTCGGCGATTCCTACCAACTGAATTTCAGAAAGGTGGAGCGAATGTTCGAAGAATCCCTCTACGTGCCCGTGGACGAGACCGACAATGCCAACACGCATGGGAGTCGAGGTTTGTCCGAAGGCTGTGAGGCTCATGCAAAGACCGAGAGCGATAAATAGATACCGCACGATTCCTCCTGAAGAGCTTTAAGGTTTGACGTGGGCCGCGGGCAATGCCTGCTGGATGGCCAGCAACTCTTTTAGAACCTCGCGCAGTTTATTCGAGATGAGGGCGTTGGCGCCATCCGACTTGGCTTCCTTGGGATTGTCGTGGACTTCCATGAACACGCCGTCGACCCCTGCGGCCACCGCAGCGCGCGAAAGCACAGGAATGAATTCGGGCTGTCCGCCACTGGCGGCGGGCTTGTCGCCTTCGCCCGCGGATGCCGACGGCAACTGCACCGAATGCGTCGCGTCGAACACCACCGGAACGAACTTACGCATGATGGCCAGCGAGCGCATGTCGACGACCAGATTGTTGTAGCCGAAACTCGCGCCGCGCTCGGTCACAAAGACGCGGTCGTTGCCAGCCTCGCGGCATTTTTCGACAACGTGCTTCATGTCCCAAGGAGAAACGAACTGGCCTTTCTTGACGTTAACCGCGCGCTCCGACATCGCTGCCGCCACCACCAGATCGGTTTGCCGGCACAGGAACGCGGGAATCTGCAAGATGTCGGCGACCTCGGCGACCCTGCCGACGTCGGCCACCTGGTGCACGTCGGTAAGAATTGGCACGTGCACTTCGTCTTTCACCTTCTTCAGTATGCGCAGGCCTTCTTCGAGTCCCGGCCCACGAAAACTGCGAATCGAAGTGCGGTTGGCCTTGTCGTAGGAAGCTTTGAAGATGAACGGGACATTCAGCGACCGGGTGATTCCCTTGATCACTTCTGCCATGAAGAGCGCGTGCTTCTCGCTCTCGATGACGCAGGGGCCGGCGATGAGAAAAAGATTGCCGGAGCCAATATTGATGTCAGCGACTTGGAAGGAAATACTCATGCAAAATCGATTGAAACTCTACCGTAGAGACGTTGCTTCGCAACGTCTCGTGCAGCGGCACATCGCCGTCCCCACAATAAAATGTCATCCCGAAGGAGCGTTCTTTGCTCCGAGGGGTCTTACGAAAATCCCTACAGCGTTGCCGCTAGCAAGAACATTTGTCCTGTCATCGACCGTGATCTCCATGTCGCATCGTAAGATCCCTCGCGCAAAGAACGCGCTTCGGGATGACAAAGTATTTTTTCCCGCCGAGACGTAACAAGTTACGTCTCTACACAGGCTTTATCTTCCTGCCACTCGCTCTGGCCGGTGGAACATCTCCATCTCTGCCGCAACCCGGCCTGCTTGGCGCTTCTGCCCATGTTCGTAAGCTGCTCCGATAAAAGTCCGGAACAGCGGATGCGGCTCCAGCGGTTTCGACTTGAACTCGGGATGGAACTGGCACCCAATAAAGTGAGGATGGTTCGGCAGTTCTACCATTTCGACATAGGTGCCGTCGGGAGTAGACCCGGAAATCCGCAGGCCGGCAGCCGTCATGGTTTCTTCATACTCGCGGTTGAATTCATAACGGTGCCGGTGCCGCTCGCTGATCTCGGCTTCTCCGTAAATCTTGTACGCCAGGGTTTCAGGTTCAATCTTGCAAGTCCACGCGCCCAGCCGCATGGTGCCGCCGAGTTCTTCCACGCCACGCAATTCGCGCAATTTATAAATCACGCGATGTGGGGTTGCCGGGTCGAACTCGCTCGAATTAGCTTCCGCCAGTCCGCAAACATTACGGGCAAATTCGATGCAGGCCGTCTGCATTCCCAGGCAGATCCCAAAATAGGGAATCTTCTTCTCGCGCGCATAGCGGATCGCCTGCAACATGCCTTCGATACCGCGCTTGCCGAAGCCGCCCGGTACCAGAATGCCGTCGTAATCGGCCAATTGCTCGGCGCAAGCCCGCTGCCCAGATTCCAACCCTTCGGCCTCGACCCAGTTCAACTGTAACTTTAGGTTATGCGCCAAAGCGCC
>DATBAT010000068.1:0-1630 GCA_036271375.1 Terriglobales bacterium | reverse complement strand
GCCTATACGTACAGCAAAAGCCTTGATGAAGGAGCGGGCGGCAATTCTTCCACCGGCGAGTCGCGGCTGAACGTCCAGAACCCAAATAATCTTCGAGCAAATTACGGCCTGTCCAACTTCAACTTCAAACACCGCTTCACGTTGAGTGGTATTTATCAGCTTCCGATTGGCCGCGGAAGACATTTCCTTGCGAACTCCAATCGGCTTGTGGATGGCGTCGCCGGAGGATGGCAGGTTACGAGTATCCTTACTCTTCAATCCGGGCCGCCTCTCACGTTGAACATGTCAACCACCACCTCGAATACTGGAACCCTGCAGCGCCCGAACCGGACTTGTAATGGCAACCTGCCCGCTTCCCAGCAGACCATCAAGCGGTTTTACGACACGTCGTGCTTTGTGGCTCCTGCGCTCTACACGTTTGGCAATGCCGGCCGAAATATCATCATTGGTCCGGGCTATGAGGACTGGGACTTCGGCCTGATGAAGGAGTTTCACCCCATTGAGAGGTTTGCTCTTCAATTCCGGGCAGAGTCGTTTAATGCGCTCAACCATCCCAACTTTTCATTGCCGAATGGCAGTATTGGTTCTTCTGCCGCGGGCACAATCTCGAGTACGATTGGTTCGCAAAGAGAATTTCAAATTGCTCTCCGCCTTGCCTGGTAGCTCACCTTTCACGATTCTTGCCGGGGTTTGACGAATGCATTGGTACTCACGCAGGGACTTTGTTAAGGGCGCGTCGTTCACCCTGGCCGCGCAGCGTGCTCACTGGTTCCAAGGGGCAACGCCGGGCGCGCCCATCGATCTCAAAGAGTGCGTCCTCGTCACCTCGCAAAATCCAACCCCGCGCGAGGTCAAGGCTCTCACTATCCTCTCGGAAGAATGCTACAAGCGGAGCGGGCTTACCTGGAAAGTACAGTCCGCTGGTAAAAGTACCGCTCCGGTTACGATTTACGCGGGCCTCGCGTCCAGCCTGGGGAAGGTGGGGCCACGAATCCAGTCCCTGGGGTCTAATTCTGAAACGTACGCAATTCAAGCGGGAAGTGACGGGGGCCACCATTGGATAACGGTCGCCGGCAGCGACGAACGCGGTGTCCTCTTCGGCGTAGGGCAGTTGCTGCGCTTGACGGACTTTGGCCGGCAAACAGCAAGCATCGATCCAAGCCGGTTTCCGATGCACAGCAGCCCTAAGTATCCGCTGCGTGGGCATCAGCTCGGTTATCGTCCGAAAACCAACGCATATGACGCCTGGACCGTCGAGATGTGGGATCAGTACATCCGCGACCTGGCGATCTTCGGCACCAACGCGATCGAGATCATTCCTCCCCGGTCCGATGATGAGCCAGACAGTCCTCTGTTTCCCCTCCCGCCAGCGCAAATGATGACGGAGATGTCGCGCATCGCGGATAGCTACGGACTGGACGTCTCGGTCTGGTACCCGGCGATGGATAAGGATTATGGCGATTCGCAAACGGTGAACGCTGCACTGGCCGAATGGGAAGCTATTTTCAAGATGCTGCCTCGGGTCGACGTGGTGTTTGTGCCTGGAGGCGACCCGGGCCATACGGAGCCTAAATATCTTCTGAGCCTGCTGCAAAAGCAAAAGGCAGGTTTGCGCAAATACCATCCCAAA
>DATBAT010000067.1:0-15891 GCA_036271375.1 Terriglobales bacterium | reverse complement strand
GAATCGCTTGCTGTACCCGTGGGTCGGAAAGCTGCTGCTGCCCAGCCGGCTCTTTCGCGATCAGCTTCACGATGCGGTATCCCGCGACCTGCTTGTTCATCGGATTAACCACCGGAATCACTGGGCTGTATTGTCCGGCTTTCAACTTCATCACGATGTCGCGTGTATTGGGATCGGTATTGCGTAAGGACGATTCTGGAGTAAACCCCAGATCGCCCCCGTTCCCAGAAGTTTCCGGGTCCTCGGAGTAGTTTGACGCTAATGCCGCAAAGTCGTCGCCGCTGTCGAGCCGGTTGGCGATCATTTCGATTTTCTTTTTGGCTTCGCCTTCGTTTTGCGCCTTGTCGTTCTTCTGATTGTGAACCTGCGGATTGGGCGAACTCGTCACCCATACATGCGCCAGGTGATACTGCGTCTCGATGAAATTGAATTCCGAACGGTGGTCGTTGTAGTACTGCGTAATATCCTGGTCAGAAACGCTGATCTTGGAAGTGATTTCTTTGTTCAAAACCTTTTCGACGGTGAGCGAGCGCCGCACTTCGCGCTTGAAGTCATCCATCGTGATTTTCTTCTCTTTCAGCCGCGCGTCGAACTGCTCGTTAGTGAAAGGCGATTTGATCTCGTTCAACTTGCGGTCGACTTCGTCGTCCGTGGCCAGCAGCCCAAGTTTTTCTGCGCGGCGCATCAGAATTTCGTTGTCGATCAACTGCCGTAGAATCCCTAAACGCAGGCTGGTGGCCTGTTCCCCGCTTAACTTCTGCTGGGACTCCGCTTGCTGGTTGTCGTAATATTTTTCCAGGTCGACGCGGGTAATCTTGCGCCCGTCCACGGAAGCCACTGTGTCATCGTCGCCTGCTTTTTTGCCACATGCGACCACGGATGCCAGCAGTCCTGCTGTCACGGCTATCGCCAATCCGCGGCCCAATCGTCGTTTTGTCTTCAATCGTCCTCCAGTGGGGCTACGCGAGTTGGCCCCGGGACAGATGTTTCTCGTGCAAACGAATAGTTTACTTGCCGGGAGCAGGAGCTCCAACTGGCGGCGTAGCCGGCGCATGCACCGGGGGCGCGACTCCTGCCTGCTGCAAGGCGCGGTCTAACACGGCGCGGACCTCTTCGACTGGCAATGCGCCATCGATCTTTTCGCCGTTTACGAACATGCTGGGCGTAGCTTCCACTCCGAGCGCTTCGCCCTCATGCATCGAGGCTTTTACCGCGGTTTCATCTTGCGCTTTGATGCAGGCTTGCAGTTTGGTGGCGTCCACTTTTTGGGTTTCGCCTTGCTTCATCGCCAATGAGTCTAGCGCGGCAAACTGCGCGTCGTGTCCCTTCTGCCCACCGACTTCTTTCTGATTGTCGTGTAGGTAATCGGCGTACTGCCAGTAGGCGTCGCCGTTCTGCGCGGCCAGGCAATTGGCGTCCACCGCGGCGTGCATCGCCCATGGATGAATTTCGACGAGAGGGAAGTCCTTATAGATCCACTGCACCCTGTCGCCGTACTCCTTCATTAAGCCGGGGAAAAGCGTCTGGTGCATGCGTGAGCAGAAGGGGCATTGAAAATCGTCAAAATTCACCGCCACGACTTTGGCGGACTTGTTTCCGCGTATGGGCCGGCCGGTGGTGTTGATCTTTTGCATCACCTCGGCATAAGGATCGGAAGTTAGATCCATCTTGTTGAAGCGGGCCAACGTCTTCCCATCGCGTGAAAGCAGAAAGTCGAATGGCTGTTGTTTCTCACCGGTATCGAATGTGACGGTCACAGCGTCGTAGTTAGGAAACTCGCTGGGCTTCAACGGGCTGATGACTACCTTCACTTGAGGGGGTACTTTGTAGTAACTGCGTACCCGGCGCTCAATTTTTTGTGAGAGATCCGGTGATACCGACTGGGCCGAGCACCCGGCACAAATCACCAGGAAAACCACCAAGCTGCGTTGGAAAAGAGACACTAGAAACCGCCTATGCATAGGAAGGGTAAAAAACGATTATCTCATAGCAAAAGCAGGGAATGGGGAAGCCGTGACCGCGGATTTGCGCCGATTTGCGCGGATCTTGAATTGAGAATCCATGTGAAATCCGCGACGGATTTCAGTGGGCTTTACCGATTTCTGTCACCGGCAACAGCATATTCATCGATCCCGAGCGGAAGCCTTCCATATCCAGGGTGACGAACTTGAATCCCAGGGCCTTGAAGATACGAGTGAACTCGGTTGCCATCTCCGGATTCAACGCTCGAGGCAACTCGTCGCGGTCGATCTCGATGCGAACAATCTGCCCGTGATGCCGCACCCGATACTGACGAAACCCCAACGCGCGTAACGCATCTTCGCCGCGCTCGACCATGAGAAGTGCTTCTCGCGTCACCTCGCGGCCATACTCGATCCGCGAAGATAGACATGCCGAAGCAGGTTTGTCCCAAACACGAAGGCCGGCGGCCTCTGCCAGGCCGCGTATCTCTGCCTTGGTTAGCCCAGCATCGAACAGAGGCGCCGCGACCGCATGCTGCTTCGCCGCAGCTTGCCCCGGACGAAAATCGCCCTGGTCATCCACATTGACTCCATAGGCAATGGCATCAAAGCCGCTCGTCTCGCGGAATTTCTCCATCACCGTGAATAGCTCGTCTTTGCAATGGAAGCAGCGACTGCCGTCATTGCGGGCATATTCCGGACGATCGAGCTCTTCCGTGGCGATTACTTCGATAGGAATTTGCTGCTCATGCGCGAACGCAATCGCGTCGGCAAGTTGCGCCCGTGCCAGGCTGGCCGAATCGGCGATCACCGCCAGCATGTCCGCGCCTAAAGCGCGATGCGCCGCCCACGCCAAATACGCTGAGTCGACTCCGCCGGAATACGCCACCAGCGTCCGTCCCAAGCCGAGCAGGCGCTCGTCGAGGCGGGTCTGTTTTGCGGCGAGTTCAGCCTTCAAATGCATGCAGCTATCTTATAAGAAACGTAGTCTAGAAAAGGCGGTCGCGGCGGCTCAGATTGCCGAAATTTCCGATATTGGCCAGCGCGAAAGTGAAGCGGAACTGGTTCTCATCGCGGACCGTCCCCAGGTTGAAGCGCCGGAACTCGGCGCTGATGCCGCAGCAATCCCAGTTGTAGGTGGTTTGTATGGCAGCGTACTGCAGGAAATTGAGGTTGGCATCGAAGCCGACGTTGGCTGCGCCACTGAACCCGCGCTTGTTGGGATATCCGTAGCCCAACAGCACGCGAAACTGATTGAACATCGTCGGCGCAGGGATTGCCGGAGTGGCCTGACCCGGCGTCAACGTTTCTCCCTGGGCACGCAGAAACGCATCGCCACCTCCCAGAGTGAACGACCTCCAGTGGTAGTTCACCAGCGCCGTGCTGGCGTTCATCGAGCCATGCTGGAAGTCGTAGTCCAAGTCCCATTCCACGTCGGTGCGCGCACTGGTCTGTACCCTAAGGCGGGAAATCAACGGTGACAGCCGTCGTTCGCCGGTCAGGAATGCAATCCCAGTCAAGTCATCGGTGGTCGTGAAGACGTTGCGGCGGCCCGGCACCAGCGCGCCCCCAAAGGTCGGATCGATGAAATACTTCTGTGCCAATTCCCAAGTCACCACATCGCGGACCTGCGGTTCATCCGCGCAGGCTGACGTGAGAGTTTCGTCGCGGTTCCAGGGGACGTCATCTTGTGCGGCCTGCCCGCCGAGAATCAGATTGGTAGGAATGCCCTCCGGCCCGCAATCCTTAGCCGCCGGTAACACCCGCTTGGAGAACAGCCGGTTCACGATGCTGTACTCGACCTCATTGGTGTCGGTGAGAATGTCGCTCGAATCAAAACGCAGGATGTGATCGAAGTTGTCGACACCAGCCACGTAGCGATACACAATGCGCGGCTCGACCACATGCTTCCATTTGCGGCCTCGAAACTCTTTGTCGAATACACGCTCGAGCGATGGCGGACGAATTTCGACCGTCCCTTCAAACGCCCGGCGATTGATTCCATCGTAGCTGGCAGTGCCAAAGCTGCTCGGCGATGGAATCAACTGCTGCGTGTAGAATGTGTCGCGGAGCGTGACTTCTGGACGCAGCGACCATCCCTGCCATTGCAGGGGCAGAGCCAAACTGGGAGCGAAATCAAACCTGCCTACCAGCGGTGCCGTGCGAAACGAAGGCTCGCTGCGCGAAATGCCATCGGCTGAGGCGTCATAAGACCAATAAAACGGAGAATTCCCAATCTGCCGGTCTACGCTGGAAAGTCCAATGCTCGGGGCATGCAAAATGGTAATCACATCGCCGGTCGCCGTGCTCTCGAAGTTCTGATAGCGCTCGGTTAGCGCGTTGTAGGAAAACCCATTGGTTGTGTTGGAGAGAAACGCCTGCGACTTAACTTCGGAAGAAACCGCCTGGGTGAACACTTCGTTAAATGCGAGGCGGAAAACGTAAGAAGTCAGGTAGTCGATGTTCGCCACCCCACGAAAGTTGTGGGGAAACTTGCTCTCGGCGTTCAGCTTCACGTTGGCGCCACCTTGGTCGTCTGCGTTGATGCCGAATCCGCGGTCAAGCACGCCGTAGAAGCTCAGGTCCAGGAACGATGATTCGTTCGGCCGCATACGAAACTCACCCTGTGGAGCCCAGCCGCGCATCGAAAAATACTGCGCTCCCAAGGTCGCGTCCATACTCCGACTGATCGCCCAATACACCGACTCTCCAAAAAAAGTCCCTTTACGCGAAGACTGCCCCAGGCTCGGAATTAGAAATCCCGATTCGCGCTTGCTCTCCACGGGATGCGTAGCGAAAGGCAAATACAGCACCGGTACCCCACGAATGCGAAACGTGCTGTGATAAATCTTGGCGTCCGCGCCCACGTCCACGACCACCTTACGCGCGTTGAATTGCCACTTTGGCTTCGGCAGATTACAGGTGGTGACGGTGCCGCCGTAAACCACGTAATGGTCAGGGCTGGTCTTCTCCACGACTTTGCCGGTAAAAGCGAAAGGCGAAGCCGAAGTCAGAACGAACTGGGAATGCCTGAGTTGCACTCCGATCGCTCCGGAAACGTTCTCGAATCGTCCGGTTTTCAACTTCACGTTGTAAGTGGCGCGGCTCGCCAGCAGATGCTCGTCGTTGCTTCCGCCGTCGGCGACGACGTGTCCCTCGGCCGTTACTTGTCCACTGTCGGAATCGTAGGTGACTTCATCCGCCCGAAGAATGTACCCGCTGTAGTGGATCTCGGCCTGCTGGCGAAGTTTGTAAATCGAGCCGTCTTTTTCCTGTTGCAGAGCGCACACGCCGTCCTCATCACGTTTCAGCGGACAATTGGAAGAAGTTTTTTCGTCTTTGTTTTGATTGGCCGGAGCAAGCAACTGGCTGGTTACTAAGCGGGGGGCGACTAACAGATGACAAAGGAACGCTGCCGTGATAAGGATTCGTATGCGGGGACTCATCGGAAGCGCAATGAAACCCCGCAGGCGTCGTTTCCAGTGGGGTATGCGTGACGTTAGCACGATGCCGCCCCGGGTAGCAAAGCGCTCCAACTCGAAATGACGACGGGTTCATCAGGCTCAGGTTCTCTCGCGAAAGATCGGTCCATGCCTTGTCCCGTATGTGGAGACAACTGCCGCTGTGCGCTCGCGTCTCGCCCTGCTATGAAGTCAAAATTCGAAGTCGAGCCCGAGGCCCACTCTCCAGTTTTGGTTGATCCTGAAGCGTACGATGCCAGCGAGCAGGAATTTGCTGTAAGCCTGGAACATCCTGCCCCCAAGGCTCGCTTCGTGGTGGAATCGGAAGCTGAATCTTCTCCGGTCATCGAACAGCCAGCACATGTAGTAAACGCAGAGAGCCCTCTAGTTTTGAGCGCCGAACCGGCGGAGGTTGAAGACCGCTGGCGCCAGGAATTGTCGGCGAAGCTGAATCACTATCGCGCCCGTCGCACCACCAAAGAACCGCGTTTCCCGTCGCTGCAACTAAAGTTCGAGAGCGATCCGCCGCCCCTGCGTCATGCGCCGGTCGAGCCACCTCCGCAGCCGATTCTTACTCAGCAAGTAATTCCGGTAGAAACGCACGCAAAGAAAGTGCGGGTCGAAAACGACAGCTCCGCCCGAATTCTGGAGTTCCCGCGCTTAGCCATGGCTCCGCCGCGCCGGGTAGACGAACTGGCCGATCCTATTCTTGACCGTCCGCGAATCCTCGAAGTCCCCGACGCGCCACCGCCGGGACCAGCGCTAGGTGGAATTCTCATCGGGCCGGAAGAAAAGCCAGAGGTCAAGCCCAGCGAGTTTGAAGTGCCGTTGCAGGCGGCGTCGCTTTCCCATCGAGGCATCGCGACCGCTCTCGATGCCATCGTCATCATTTCTTGCGTGGTAATGTTCGCGGCGATCTTTCAATCTGTGACGCCAACCCCGTTGCCGCTAACGCAAAAGTTGATAGCGTCCGCCGCGCTCTTCGGAGTCTTCTGGTCCGCCTACCATTTTCTTGCGCTCACTTATTGCGGAACGACGCTTGGCCTCCGCCTGTCTCGTTTGCAACTGCGCAGCTTCGACGGTAAGCCGGTGTTTCGACCCACTCGCCGCTGGCGTGCAATAACCGCCGCCATGTCCGCGGCGTGCATGGGGATGGGCTACGCCTGGTGCCTGCTCGACGAAGATCAACTCTGCTGGCACGACCGCATCACCCGGACCTACGTTAGCCCGTCCTAGCGCGGCGGGGACAGGTGGCGACACCTGTCTCTAGCGTTTGCGTTTAGAACTAGGAACCAATAACTGAGAACTAAATTTCCAACCGTTTTTGCTACCATCACCCTGTGACTGAAAACGTTCGCGTGCGCTTCGCACCTTCCCCTACAGGACACATCCACGTCGGCAACGCCCGCACTGCGCTGTTCAACTGGCTCTTCGCCCGCCAAAAGGGCGGAGCCATGATTCTCCGCATCGAGGACACCGATGTCGAGCGCAGCGAGGCCCGCTACGAAGACCAACTTATCGCCGACCTCAAGTGGATGGGCATCGACTGGGACGAAGGTCCCGACAAGCCTGGCGGCTACGGCCCCTATCGCCAGTCCGATCGACTTGAAATCTATCGCGAACACGCCGAGCGCCTGCTGAACGAAGGCAAGGCCTATCTCTGTTTCTGCTCGGAAGAGGAATTAAAAAAAGATCGCGACCTCGCCATGGCGGAGCATCGCCCGCCGAACTACTCCGGTAAGTGCCGCAACATCGACATCGAAGATGCTAAGCGCAAGCGCGCTGCGGGCGAACCCTGCGCCATTCGCCTGCGCATCCCTGATCGCCCCATTAAGTTCCACGACATCGTCCATGGTCCGGTCGAATTCTCGAACGAAGTCGTCAGCGATCCCATCATCATGCGCTCCAGCGGGATGCCGGTATACAACTACGTCGTCGTCATCGACGACGCGTTGATGAAAATTACACACGTCATTCGCGGCGACGATCACCTGTCCAACACTCCCAAGCAGGTCGCGCTCTACGAAGCCTTGGGATGGCCGGTTCCCGAATTCGCCCATCTCTCCACAATTCTCGGCAGCGACCGCGAACGCCTCTCCAAACGCCACGGAGCCACCTCTATCGCCAACTTCCGCGACATGGGCGTACTTCCCGAAGCATTGGTGAACTACTTGGCCCTGCTGGGATGGGCCCCGACCGGTGGCAACCGAGAAATCTTCAGTCCGCAGGAACTCACCAAAGAATTTTCCCTGGAACGTATCACTCCTTCTCCCGCCGTCTTCGACATGGAGAAGCTCTACTGGCTCAATCGCCACTACCTCAAAAGCAAGTCAGCTGGAGATATTTACAACGCTTGCGTGGGCTACCTTTTCCGCTCAGGAGCGCTATCGAAAGAAGGGGAGGCTCCTGGCAGCCTATTGCTTCCTGCCGGTTTCCGCGAATGGTTCTTGAAGGTGATCGAACTTTTGGCGCCGTCGGTAGACCGCTTGGAGCAATTTCCCGATCGCGCGAGTCTGATCTTCCGTTATGACGCAAAAGCCGCGCTGGCCGAGCCCGACAACGCCGAAGTCCTCGCCGGGAAAAATACCGAATCCGTCATCGCGCGCTTCACGGTGAAGATCATGGAAGACGAATCCGCCAAAGCCGGACAACTTACGCCCGAGTGCTTCAAACAATTCGTCAACGAAGTGAAAGCAGAAACCGGCGCGAAGGGCAAAGAACTCTTTCATCCCATTCGGCTGATCATCACCGGGTCACACTCTGGTCCGGAATTCGACAAGCTGATCCCGATCCTCGAAGAGGGCAGCCGACTTGATCTCCCACGCCACGTCTTAAGCGTCCGTGAACGGGTCGAAGCCTTTGGACAGGCTCACAAATAAAAAGTGGGGCACGCAACTCGCGTGCCGATGCCAGACTGAATCGTTACCGGCTGTCCTGACTGCGCCAGAAACACCGAGCCTAATTGATAGTCGTTCAATAACGCCTTGACGAATCCGCTTTGTGCCTTTGTTTTGGGCACCTCCCAAATCCAGGAAAGCGAAAACTTGTGGCGCACATCCAGGTCAGAGTTGCCACGATCATCGCCGATTCGATTGGTGTCCTGCGCGCGCCGCGGATTCACAGGCTGGTGAAGAATTCGTTAGTCCCGTTGTCGATGGTGTGTGACCACGTGTAGGTTGCGTCGAGGGTCAGGCCGTGCCGCGACCGTTGATGGAATACCGCCGAGGCCGCGTTGTAAGAGCTTGCGCCGATTGGCGGATCCGCGGTGACGATTTCCTGAAATCCATACTGCGCGAACGTGTTCGGATTGAAGCTGTTAATCGCCATGTCCGTCGGCGTGTTCGCATCAAAGCTCGATGGAATATCCGAAACGCTGAGGTATGTTGGCAGCGGAGTTATGCCGGCGTCGAAAGCGCTTTCGAAATACCGTGATCGGGGATGGTCACACCTGTGCAGGATTTGTTCAGCCCATCGGAAGGTTTCGAAAAAGACTCGGCCTGTGCTGCGACTCCAGAAACTGAAAGTGTCTCGGGCCGTTGTCTACTAAAAATAGAAGCGCAGGTTATGTCAGCTTGACTTGACCACGTTCGGCGACCTACCCTTGCACCATCTGGGCCTCACGGCTTGGAACCATTCCTCAGGAGGCGCCTATGACTGCAGTTTCCACGCGACTGCATAGGTCTGCCTCGAATTTCTGCAATTAGCCAATTCAGGTCAGATCACATTCTTCTTTGCCGCGGCCAAAATCCGTTCGCGGCCCGCTTGGATCCGACGGTCCAAAAGGAGATTTGCGTGCACCTGTCACTGAAAGCCATGGGATGGAATTCTTTTTTTGCTGACCAATGGAAGCAACTCGCAGGGCTGTCGTTACAGCCTGCGCGCGTGGTTGAAGAACTAAGAGGTCTTTATCGCGTTCGAACCGAGGAAGCAGAATTCCTCGCCGAAGTCGAAGCCAAGCTGCGCCGCGGCGGCGGATATCCCGCGGTAGGCGATTGGGTGGGGATCACCGAACGGCCGTCGATGCACGCGCAGATTGACCACATCCTTTCCCGGCGCACGAAGCTTTCACGCAAAGTGGTCGGACGCGAACTGCGCGAGCAGATCGTCGCCGCAAATCTCGATGTCGTGTTTGTTGTCACAAGCTTGAACCGTGACTTCAACCCGCGTCGTCTGGAACGCTACCTGACTTTGGTGTGGGACGGCGGCGCTCGGCCGGTGGTGTTACTGAACAAAGCTGATCTCTGTGCGGATCCCGGCATTTTCGAAGCGGAGTTAGCCGGTCTGGCTGGCGGTGTTCCCGTCCACCGTTTGAGCGCGCTCGAAGAAGGGGGCATCGACTGCGTGTGGCAGCACATTCAGCCGGGTGAAACCACCGCTCTCGTCGGATCATCTGGTGTGGGTAAATCGACCATCATTAATAAGCTGGCAGGAAAAGCGCTGGCCACCGCGCCGGTGCGCGAAGCCGATGACCGTGGACGCCATACCACCACCACCCGGCAAATGATCTTTCTCGAAGGCGGCGGCATGCTCATCGATACACCCGGCATGCGTGAACTGCAATTGTGGGGAAACGACGAAGGAGTGGAGAAAACTTTCGACGACATCGCAGCCTTGGGCGACCAATGCCGCTTTCGCGATTGCAACCACACTGCGGAGCCCGGTTGCGCGGTGATCGCGGCGGCAGATTCTGGACAACTCGACCTCGACCGCCTAGAAAGTTATCGCAAACTCCGCGCCGAACTGGAATTTCAGCGGCGCAAAGCCGATCCGAAATTAGCTCGTGAACAGAAAGAACAGTGGAAGAAGATTCACAAAGCCATGCGCCATCCCGCAAAGGAGTAGTGAACTATCCGCTCAGAGCCAAAAACCTTTTATCACTCTGTCATCTCGACCGGAGCGGGCCCCGAGCGAAGCGAAAGGCATTGCGGAGTGGAGGGACCTGCTTAATACGTAACCATCTACCCTGTCGTCCCGAGCGAAGCCGAGGGACCTTGTGTTCCCATCCTCATTCAACCTCTTTCATCCCGAGGATGATCTGTTCTACTCGGCGCAGGTCTTCCTCGGTATCCACGCCAACCGTGTCGAAAGGCGTTTCCGCCACGTGAATGGGAACGCCGCTTTCCAGAAAGCGAAGTTGTTCCAGCCTCTCACTTTTTTCCAGAGACGATTCCCCCAGCCGCACGAAGAGATCGAGTGCTGGTTTGCGATAGCCGTAATATCCCAAATGCTTAAAGTAAGCAGGCTGAGTTTTATCGCGGTCGAAGGGAATAGTCGCCCGCGAAAAATAAAGCGCCTGCCCGGTTGCGTCGGTCACCACCTTCACTGCATTGGGATTATGGATGTCCGTAGCCGCCGCTGGAGTCTTCAAGGTGCCAACCTGCACCGACTCGCTCTCCATTACCGCAAGTAGGGAAGCGATGTGTTCTGCACGCGTGAGTGGCTCATCTCCCTGGATATTCAAATAAACGTCGGCCGAGACCTGGTTCGCCACTTCATGCACACGTTCAGTCCCACTGCGGTGTGAAGAAGAAGTCATCTGTGCCTTCCAGCCACGGTGCACGCAGACATCCATGATCTCGTCGGAATCCGTTGCAATGATGACGTCACTCAGTAATGGCGAGGATCGGACTGCCTCGTAGACCAGCGCCAGTAGAGGCTTCCCGGCGATTTCGCGGAGCATCTTCCGCTCCATTCGGGTCGAGGCAAGGCGCGCGGGAATCACGGCAATGGCGTTCATGGGGTTCCATCTAAGTCTGACACATTCGCTGCTATGTCGTGTTGCCAACGCACTTTCGTAACCGAGTGCTACGGAAAAAACCGTATTGCGGATCACATCGACGCATCTTCATAATTGAATACAACCGCGAAAGTTGCGTAGAAGGAAAAAGTTCCTTGCCAACTCGTATCCTAATCGCCGACGATGACGCCACCATTCGACTCTTACTCCGCAGATTGCTCGAGATGAACCCTGATTGGAAAGTTTGTGGGGAAGCTCACGATGGAATCGATGCAGTTTTAAAAACCATGCAACTCTCGCCAGATCTGGTGATCATGGATCTGAGCATGCCGAAAATGAACGGCCTCGATGCCTGCCGGGAAATATCCGGCCTCAGGCCAGAGCTTCCCGTCCTGCTGGTGACCGTGCAACAAATAGTAGGCCCGGCAATTCAGGACATCTGCGGCGCAGGATTCCGCGGCGCAATCACCAAGGAAAACGGTGCCGAAGTGGTGGAGGGAGTTAAGGCGTTGCTGCAAGGCGGATACTTCTTCGAATCGCAGATTTCAACCGAGCCCCCCAAACGGCAAGGCGGAAGCGTAGCCTGCGGTCAACCCGTTTAGCCGAAGCGTTGCGCGCTCCCTAGCTCCCCGTCTACAATCGACCAGGACATAAGTGAGCCTACAGCACCGTCGGCATAAGCCGATACCGGTAATAAAGCCCACACGCAACTTTCTGCAAGCATGGCGGCGTAGCTCAGGTGGTTAGAGCGACGGTCTCATAATCCGTAGGTCCGTGGTTCGAGTCCACGCGCCGCCACCAAAAATTTCCCAACATCACTGACGGTTTGCGGCATTGCAGATCTATTTTCTAATCTTGCTAAGACTTCCGCCGCCGCCCTTTCGCCTGAACGGATAGGCCGAAGCACGTCACTTGACGCAGACTGCGAGATATTGAAAAGCGAGGGAGCAGACCTGAAATTACTGGGTGTGGGCCCGCAACTCGGGCGCGATCGCGTAGGCCTTCTCGAATTCCGTGTTTGATTCCGCTTGCTTGCCTTCCTGTTGCAGGGCCAGTGCGAGGTTATAGTGGGCTTCCGCGAAAGCTGGCTTCAGGAGCACAGCCTTGTCGAACTCCAAGCGCGCTTCGTGAATATTTCCCGCCTGCAGTAGAAGCAGCCCGAGATTATTGTGGGCTTCTGCAAGCTTCGGATCGCGGCTCACCAGATCGCGGAAAACGTTGGTTGCGCCCGACGTGTCGTTATTTTGGCTGAGGACCAGCCCAAGTTGGATCCTGGCGTCTGCGTATTTGGGATCGAGAACAATTGCTTCATTCAGCTCCGCGATCGCTTCATCAAGCCGCCCCAGTTTGGAGAGAGCCAATCCCAGATTGTAGTGAGCCTCGGCAAGATCGGGATCGGACATCACCGCCTGGTGAAATTCTTCGAGCGCATGGGTTCGATCGTTCTGGGCCCAATAGAGCAGGCCGATGCCGGAGTGAGCTTGGGCATAATCCGGTTTGAGTTCGAGCGCTTTCTCGTAGGATGCCAGTGCACGTGCGGCATCGCTTTTGCGTGCCCAGGCTAGGCCAAGATAGTAGTGGGCGGTCGGTAACTCAGGACTCTGGTCGGCGGATTTCTGGAAAAGCGCCAATGCCTCGTCGACCTTTTCCTGCTTCAACGCGTCAACGCCCTGGAGAATTAGATATTTCGACTGCGCCAACCGTTCGCGAAACTGGTGCAGTGCCTCCAGTTCTTTCAACTGCTTCTGTGCCGCGGCGGTTTCGCCTTCAGCACGCAAAGCGATACCAAGGTTGTAGCTCGCTTTTTCCAGATCAGGCTTGAGTTCGATGGCGCGCCGGAACGCCGCAATCGCGGCCGTCACTTTGCCCTGCGACTTGAGTTCCATGCCAAGGTTGAATTGAGCTTCCGGATCCTTAGGGGTGATTTCTACTGCTTTGAGGAATTGAGCGAGCGCTCCGGTGTGATCGCCCTGGCGTCGCAGCGTTACCCCGAGGAGCGAATGCGCGGGCGCGAATCTTGGGTTGAGCCGGAGGGCGCTGCGAAACTCAGCGGTCGCGCCGGCTAGATTGCCGAGTTGTCCTTCGACTAACCCCAATTCGAGGTACATTTCAGCCGACGGCTTTGACTTGATGGCTTGGATCAATTCGCGTTTCGCGGCGGAAGGATTGTTTTGCTCGGCGAAAATTCGAGCCAAAAAACGGTGCGCGCCAACATTTTGTGGATCAAGTTCTACAGCCGCGCGAAGCTCATTTACGGCGGCCTCTTGATCGTGCAGGTCGTACCAAGTTGCTCCTAGTCCATAGTGTGCCTCGGCCCACTTCGGCCTGAGCCGTAGAGCGGCTTCAAACTCTCCGGCGGATTCTCTCGCGGCGCCACTGTATTTCAGGGTTAGCGCGAAGTTGTAGTGGGTGTCCGGATCATTGGGTTCCAGGGCGAGTGCCGAATGATAGTTGGCAACAGCCTGCTCCCAGGATTTATGACGAGAGAATTCCAGAGCGCGCTGACGATAGGTCTCGGCGGTTTGGGCAAACGAGAAGGCAGAAAAAAAGAGAACCAGGAACGCCAAAAAACGCATTCGCCTACACCCTACCAGAGTGTATCAACCGTTCTCCACGGGCAAAAGGAAATCAGACCGGGCATGGCTGCCTAGTCTGCTCCCGTGTTTCCTACCAGTAAAACTTGGCACTCAGTTGCCCGATGCGGGGATCGCGCGCGCTGGTAACGACGCCAAAGAGGTCGCTGTTGAAGTCGCCGTCCGGGTTGTTGAACTGAGCGTGATTGAAAATGTTGAACATTTCGAAACGTATTTCGAACGCTGTCGACTCGGTGATAGCCGTCCGCTTCATGAAGCTAAAATCCGTGTTGTTGATGCCCGGTCCGTGAAAGAACTGGCGGCTGGATGTGCCGAAGTGTCCCAGTTGGCCGGAGGCGAATGCGTCTGGCAGAAAGAACGTATTGGGCCCACTGGGTCCTGGTTTACGCGGGTCTTGTATTACGACCTTTCCCACCAGATCAGGGGTGTCAGTGTTTCCGCTTCCCACCAGGGAATAGTCCCCGCTCTGGCTAATTCCAACCGGCAGGCCGCCCGTAAACCGGGTAATGCCGGAGAAGCCCCAACCGTCTGTCAGGCGTTTCGGCAGACTTGAGAAAGCGCGGCTGAAGGGAATCGCCCAGTTGTAACTCACTACAAAATTGTGCGTAGTGTCGAACGCAGACAGGGATCGGCTGAGCCGGGGGTTTGAAAAGTTGACCCACTGTCCGAAGCCGGAAGAATTGTCGATGGCTTTGGAATATGTGTAGGCCGCGAGGAAGGTGAAATCAGCTGCCTTGCGTTCGACGGTAACCTGCGCCGCGTTGTAGTTGGAGTTGGCGATGTTGGCGGTAATGCTGTTGTTCTGGCTGAAATTTGGACCGAGTGTGTCACGCGTGCCAACAACCTGCGAGTTGTCGGGTAGCGTATAGGTCTGGTTCTCTCCATCACGGCCACATTCAGGAGTAGCGCCCATTGCGTTGAGCTGGAGACAGAGCGCAGCATTACCGGGGTTTGCGTCGTATTGAGAAATGAGTTTATGGCCTTGGGTGCCTACATATGCCAGAGTCAGAACCGTGGATTTAGAAAGCTCCCGCTGTATGGAAAGGTTGTAGTGTTCGGCGTAAGGAAGCCGGTTGTGTATGTCGTAGCCCGGAGAATAAGAGATGGGCAGGTAAATCGAGTAGTCGAGCGTCTTGTTGTCGGGACTGCCGGGGGTTGGAAACGTAAAAGGGAAACGCTGCGTCTGGGAGACCCCATCACGGCGAGTTCGGTACGGCTCGGCGAACATGGGCGGGTTCGGCGAAGTCCAATAGAGTCCGAAAGGTGCATCGCCCACCTCGTAAAAGAGGTTCAAGTCCTCGATTGAGGTGTAATAGACGCCGTAAGCCACGCGAATGCTGGTCTTTCCTGGGCCGCCGAATATCTTGGCGCCCAACCCGTCAGTAAAGCCCGGAGAATAGGCCAGTCCCACACGGGGAGAGAAGTTGTTATACCGGGTTGGGGCGAGGGTGCTTGGAATCCCAGGATCACCAGGTACAACCCAACCTAAGGGAGCCGTTGGAAACTGCGTCGATTGCAAGCCTTTCACGATGGTCTCAATCTTGCCCTGCGTGTCATACCAGGGCATGCTCGCCTCCCAACGCAAGCCAAGATTGAGGGTAATGTTGTGCTTCACTTTGTAAGCGTCCTGGATATATGCGCCACCATAACGGCTGCGCGAGTCCAGAAACTGCTGGCTGCACTGGTTGAAGTCTGAGGGCGCGCCGAGCAGGAAGTCGGCAAAATCTGTACCGGTTTCGCTGCCATCGAAAGAAAATGCTCCGTTGGGGGAGCAGGTATTGCGCTCGTTGATTTGCAGATAGCGGAACTCACCTCCGAACTTTAGAGCGTGAGCGCCCAATACCTTAGAAAACCCGTCGGAGAGGTGGAATGTGTTGTTTGGCTGAAACGTAGTGAGGGTATTCACCCCGAGAGAGAAGTTATTGAAATATATCGGCGGCACAGTTTGGGGAAATCCGGTCGGACCTGAAGGATTGATGCCCAGCGTGCCCGCGCCCGTCACGAATCCCAGATCAGACAGGTTGGCAAAGCTGCTTTCGGGTTTGTCGGTGACGGTAGCAGTGCGGAAGAAACTAAAGCGGGCCTCGTTCACAGCGGTAGGGCCAAAAGTCTTCGTGTTGCTGATAACGAATTGTTGA
>DATBAT010000066.1:0-8508 GCA_036271375.1 Terriglobales bacterium | reverse complement strand
TCTACCGTGCCGCCGATTGTCGAGGACACTCCGCCCTTTGCACGCGCCTTGACCACGGCTTCGATGGACACACCCGGGGCCTACGAAACCAAAGCCGACGAGGCCATGTTCAACGTCACCACCGCAGACCCCACGTGGAAGTCCGAGCGTATTGAAGAATGGATGCACGGGTTCAACCGTGGAACGATCATCAGCACGGCGGTCCACGAGGTTTATCCCGGGCACTACACGCAATTCCTGTGGCAGAAACAGGCACCGTCCAAAGTGCGCAAAATTTTTTACTGTGGCACCAACGCCGAGGGCTGGGCCCACTACGACGAGCAGATGATGCTGGACGAAGGCTACGGTAACGGCGACCCCAAGTTGCGTATGGGGCAACTTCAGGATGCGCTGCTGCGCGACGCCCGCTTCATAGTGGGCATTTCTATGCACACCGGGAAGATGACGCTCGAACAGGCAAATAAATTCTTTGTCGACGAGGGATACCAGACAGCACCAGTGGCGGAAGTGGAATCAAAACGGGGCACATCCGATCCGACTTATCTGGTTTATACCGTCGGAAAATTACAAATCATGAAACTGCGCGAGGACTACCGCAAGCAGCAAGGCGACAAGTACACGCTGCAGGATTTTCACGACAAGTTCATGCTGCAAGGGGCAGTACCGTTGAAGATTATCCGCAAGTCCATGCTAGGTGACGACAGTCCAACGCTGTAGCAAATCGGTTTGCCAGGAAAATTAATATTCATGAAAAAAGTTTGTAAAGCCGTCTTTCCCGCTGCCGGCCTTGGCACGCGTTTTCTGCCCGCAACCAAAGCACAACCCAAGGAAATGCTTCCGCTGGTCGATAAGCCGATCATTCAGTACGGCGTGGAAGAGGCGCTGGCCGCGGGTTGCAACCAGATCATCATGGTCACTGGCCGCGGCAAGTCCGCCATCGAAGACCACTTCGATGTCAGCTATGAACTGGAAAAAATGCTGGAAGAGCGCGGCAAAAAGGATTTGCTGGCGATCGTGAAGCAAATTTCCGACATGATTCACATCGCCTACGTTCGCCAGAAAGAGGCATTGGGTCTAGGACACGCTATTTTGACTGCGCGTGAGTTGGTAGGCGATGAACCGTTCGCTGCGCTCCTGGCCGATGACGTAATCGATGCGGATGTACCGTGCCTCAAGCAGTTGATCGACGTCTACGAGAAGACCGGCGGTTCGGTGCTGGCCACGCAAGTCATTGATGGCCCGGCAATTTCTTCCTACGGCGTACTAAAAGGCAAGCCGGTCGATGGTTGGGACGGCAAGCTTTATGAAATCACAGATCTGGTGGAGAAGCCGAAGTTTGAAGACGCTCCGTCGAACCTGGCAATCATCGGGCGGTATGTGCTGACGCCTGCAATTTTCGATTCGATCGGAGAAATACAGCCGGGCGCGGGCGGCGAGTTGCAACTTACTGACGGGATCCGGCATTTGCTGAAGCATGAAAAAGTTTATGGATACACCTTCGAAGGAAAGCGGCACGACGCGGGGGACAAGTTGGGATTTCTCAAGGCTACCGTCGAGTTCGCGCTGAAGCGCGCGGACCTGGGCGGGCCGTTCCGCGAGTATTTGCAGGGGTTGAAGCTGTAGGGGCATTGCTGAAATACGTAGGGGGCAGGTGTCCTCACCTGCCCGAGCAACTTTTGTCACTACATTTGGGAGCTAAAGCTCCTGGGCAGGTGAGGACACCTGCCCCTACGGGTGTCGAGTATCTGTTAGCTATTCAGCGAGGCTTGCAGCTTTTTCGATTTCTCTTCTACGCCGCTGGCTAGTTTTTCTTTGTGGGCCTTCATCTTTCCGGCAACGCCTGCGTCTGACAGCGCGATAATCTGTGCCGCCAGAATTCCTGCGTTGGTTGCTCCCGGCTTTCCTATGGCGACCGTCGCCACGGGAATTCCCGCCGGCATCTGCACGGTCGCCAGCAGCGAGTCCAGTCCATTGAGCGAAGTTGCGGAGATTGGCACTCCGATTACCGGCAGTATCGTCAGCGACGCGATGACGCCGGCAAGATGCGCTGCTCCGCCTGCGCCGGCAATGATCACCTTAATGCCGCGCGCGGCAGCCTTTTCGGCGTACTCGGCGGTACGGTGTGGCGAGCGGTGCGCCGAGGTCACATCGATCTCATAGCCGATTCCGAAGGGTTCCAATGCTTTGCCCGCCTCGCGCATTATCTCGAGGTCGGAGTCGCTTCCCATCACGATAGAAACTAGAGGAGTGCTCATCAGTCTTTCCTTTTATGAAGTACGCCGCTACTTCTTTAAAGCGCGTGCGCCGATATCTTTACGGTAGTGCGAACCTTCAAATCCAATTTTTGCAGTGGCCTCGTAAGCGCGGCTCAGAGCGGTTGCGAGATCCGTGGCACGCGAAGTGACACCCAAGACGCGGCCGCCGGAGGTGAAATACGATCCATCGTGTTTGCTGGTGCCGGCGTGAAAAACTTTCACACCTTCGACCACGGCGGCGGAATCGAGACCGATAATCTTTTTCCCGGCTTCGTAAGTTCCAGGATATCCGCCCGACGCCATCACCACACAAACCGACGCATCGTTCGACCAGCGAAAATCTCCTTCGCTAACGCGACCGTCAGTGGAGGCTTCGAGGGCCTCCAGTAAATCGCTCTCAAGGCGCATGAGGATCGGCTGCGTCTCGGGGTCGCCGAAGCGGCAGTTGAATTCGAGCACCATGGGGCCGCGCGCGGTCATCATCAAGCCGCAATAAAGGATACCCTTGTATTCGGCTTCCTCTTCTTTCATGCCCGCGATCACCGGCTTGGCGACATGCTGTAACAACCACTGCGTCATTTTCTCGTCAACGATGGTCTGGGTGGAGTAGGCGCCCATGCCGCCGGTGTTAGGGCCAGTGTCTCCGTCGCCGACGCGCTTGTGGTCCTGAGCGGCGACCAGAGGAGCAACCCGCTCGCCGTCACTTAACACCAGGAAAGAAATCTCTTCGCCTTGCAGCAATTCTTCCAGGACGACGCGCGCGCCAGCTTCGCCGAGCATCTTGCCACTGAGCATGTCAGCACAGACCATGGAAGCTTCTTCTTTGGTCTTGCAGATGACGACGCCCTTGCCTGCGGCGAGGCCATCGGCTTTTACCACTAACGGAGAAGAGAAATGTCCCAGTGCTTCTTGGACTTCGTCCATCGAGTTGCAGATCGCGTAATGCGCCGTAGGAATGCGGTGGCGCTGCATGAATTCCTTGGCGAAACTTTTGCTTGATTCGAGTTGCGCCGCGGCCCGGGTTGGGCCGAAAATTCGCAAGCCCCGCCGGGTGAATTCGTCAACCACTCCCATTTGCAACGGAACTTCGGGACCGACCACAGTGAGATCGGGTTGGATCTGATGCGCCAGGGCTACCAGCGAGTCGACGCTTTTAACGTCAACCGGCATGCACCTGGCCTCGTCGGCGATTCCGCCATTGCCGGGCGCGCAAACTACCTCCGTCACGCGCGGAGACTGGCGCAGACGCCAAACCAATGCGTGCTCACGACCGCCGCTGCCGATTACGAGAACTTTCATAGCTCAGGAAGGATAGGTTAGGGGCGGGGACGAAAATCTGTCAAACCGCGCTTTAGATTTCAATATTAACCGGAATTAACCTGCGTCGTATAATCGATGGCGTGATTACGGTCTCCAAAGAAGATTACCTGAAGGCCATTCTGGAAGCGGAGAGTGAGGGCCAGACTGTGATCTCCGCCACGCTGGCGCACTGGCTTTCGGTTTCGCCTCCTGCGGTTACCATGGCGCTACGGCGGTTGAAAAAAGATGAGCTGGTAAAGGTGCGGACGGGAGGCGAGGTGGAGCTTACCGCCGCTGGACGAAAAATCGCTCGCAAACTTACCTTGCGCCACCATCTGATCGAACGCATGCTGGCGGAAATTTTCGGTATGGAGTGGTACAAGGTCCACGACGAAGCCGAGAGGCTGGAGCATGCGGTTTCGCCGGATTTTGAAGCCAAATTGCTAGCTCGCCTGGGCCGCGGAGGCGCGTGTCCGCACGGCAATTTGAGCGAATTGGAGAGCCTGGAGAGCCGCCGGAGGCGTGGATTGGTGTTGTTGTCGCAGGCACTTGATGGGAAGAAATATGTGGTCAGCGGTATCTACGAACGCGATCGCCGCTTGCTGGAATTTCTGGATGCAAGAGGCATTCGGCCCGGGTCCACGCTGGATTTGAAGGAACGCAATTACGACCGTACGCTTACCCTGACGACTGAGGCCGGCACCGTCGCCCTGGGCGGTGCGGCAGCCGACAAAGTATGGGTAGTTGCTGCTGAACAACCCCGCCGCGCCACTGCAAAACTCTAATAAACGCCGCTGCCGCCTCGGGCATTCGCTCGTCCTTAAAAGATATTAACTATAGTTTACTATTTAAGGTATACTTAGGCTAATTCGATCATGGGGACTGACCTTACAGACACCAAAAGTGCGGCGTGGAGATTCCCCGCCACGCGCCCCAGCCTCCCGGAAATCCACAGTACGCTGACGGTCCCCACGGACGCCGGTTTCTTTCGTAAACTTCTGTCGTTTGCTGGTCCGGGGTTTTTGGTCGCGGTGGGTTACATGGATCCCGGCAACTGGGCGACCGACCTGGCGGGAGGATCGAAATACAACTACCAACTGCTGTCGGTGATCATGCTGTCGAATTTAATGGCGGTGCTATTGCAGCGCCTGGCCATCAAGTTGGGAGTCGCCACGGGACGCGATCTCGCGCAGGCGTGCCGGGAACATTTCAGCCGTCCGGTCTCGATGGTGCTTTGGGTTCTTGCCGAGGTCGCGATCGCCGCGTGCGACCTGGCGGAAGTGATCGGTTCCGCGATTGCGCTCAATCTGCTGTTTCACATTCCGCTTCTGCTAGGCGTGTGCCTTACCGCGCTGGACGTGCTGCTCATCCTGTTCCTTCAGCAGCGCGGATTTCGCTTCATCGAAGCGATGGTGATAGCGCTGATCGGCACCATCGGCGTGTGCTTTGGCCTGGAAGTATTGTTCTCGCGACCCAGTCTTCTGGGCATCGCCCATGGATTTTTCGTGCCGTCTTCCCAGATCGTTTTTGACTCGGGGATGCTCTACATCGCGATCAGCATTCTGGGCGCGACGGTAATGCCGCACAATTTGTATCTGCATTCGGCCATCGTGCAGACGCGAAATTATGCACGGAATAGCGCGGGCAAGCGCGACGCCATCAAGTTCTGCACCATCGATTCGACGGTTGCTCTGACCATCGCGTTGTTCGTGAATGCCGCAATCCTTATTGTCGCGGCGGCGACGTTCTACAGTCACGGGATGACCGAGGTTGCGGAGATCAATGATGCCTACAGGTTGCTGACCCCACTGCTGGGCGTTACTGGCGCCAGTACGCTGTTTGCCCTGGCGCTGCTTGCCTCCGGTCAAAACTCGACGCTTACCGGAACCCTCGCGGGACAGGTAATCATGGAGGGCTTTCTTAATATCCGCGTTCGCCCCTGGCTGCGGCGATTGATCACGCGGAGTCTGGCGATTGTGCCTGCGGTGATCGTTACAGCCTTCTGGGGGGAGAGCGGAACCGGACGCCTGCTCATATTCAGCCAAGTCATTCTCAGCATGCAGTTGAGCTTCGCCGTCTTTCCTTTGGTGATGTTCACCAGCGACAAACGAAAGATGGGGGAGTTCGTGAACTCGCGTCCGACAATCGTTCTTGCCTGGGTGGTGGCCGTGGTGATTCTTGTGCTCAACGGCTGGTTGCTATTGCAGGCCTTCTAAACACTTGCCCCGGATCTTCACCGATGCACACGGATTTCTCGTCGTTGGATCATATGTCAAATTCGTGGCGAACTTCTGCCGCCTACGCATCTCCGCGTTGAACCAGATAAACTATAAGTCTGTCCCAAGCCAACACCAATCCGGTTGAGGAAGGCCTTCGAATCGATGAATAGTTTTAACAGCCGCGCCACGCTTAAAGTTGGCCGGAACGAGTACGAAATCTTTCGCCTCGACGCTCTCGACAAGCAGGGCGTTTCGACTAAACATCTTCCCTACTCTCTCCGCATTCTGCTGGAAAACCTGTTGCGCACCGAAGATGGCAAGAACGTAAAGGCGGAAGACATTCGCGCGTTGGCCGCGTGGAACAGCAAATCGAAGCCCGACAAGGAAATCGCGTTTACTCCCAGCCGGGTACTGTTGCAGGATTTCACCGGCGTCCCGGCAGTCGTCGACTTGGCGGCCATGCGTGACGCGATGAAGAAGCTGTCGGGAAATCCGGCGTTGATCAATCCTCTACAGCCAGCGGAACTCGTAATCGATCACTCGGTGCAGGTCGATGAGTTCGGCACAGTGAACGCCTTTCAGTTGAATGCAGAGCTTGAGTTCATCCGCAACAAAGAGCGCTATGCCTTTCTACGCTGGGGACAGGACGCCTTTCGCAATCTCGCCATCGTGCCTCCTGATACCGGAATCGTTCATCAGGTGAATCTGGAATTCCTCGCGCGAGTGGTGTTCGTGAACGAAGTGAATGGGAAGCGCACTGCCTATCCCGATACGCTGGTGGGAACTGATTCGCACACCACCATGATCAATGGCGTCGGCGTGCTGGGATGGGGCGTGGGCGGAATTGAAGCTGAGGCGGCAATGCTGGGACAGCCGGTTTCGATGCTGATTCCGCAGGTCGTGGGCGTGAAGCTTACCGGCAAGTTACCGGAAGGCGCGACCGCTACAGACCTTGTGCTCACCATCACCGAAATGCTCCGCAAGCACGGCGTTGTCGGAAAGTTTGTCGAGTATTACGGACCTGGCCTCAGAGAATTGCCGCTGGCAGACCGCGCAACTATCGGCAACATGTCACCAGAATACGGCGCGACTTGCGGAATTTTCCCGGTAGACAAAGAGTCGCTTAATTATTTGCGGCTGACCGGACGATCCGAAGAACAAGTTGCGCTGGTCGAGGCGTACTGTCGCGAACAGGGATTGTTCCACGACGAGAAGACTCCGGAGGCGGAATATTCGGAGTTGTTGCAGTTAGACCTGGCTTCGATTGAACCCAGCATCGCCGGGCCAAAGCGTCCACAGGACCGCGTGGTGCTTTCCCAGGCCTCGCAATCGTTCAAAGATGCCTTGCCGTCTCTGATCAAGCCGAAGAAGACCCCGGCGGTGGCTGCCGCTAATAGTCCGCAAGAGAGCCGATTCCTGGCGGAAGGCGGAGCGACAGCGGTGGGAGTTCACGACACTCTCTCTGAAGAGCACGTGACGCCTAGTGTTAAGAACTCGCTGCGTCACGGCAGCGTAGTGATTGCGGCGATTACGAGTTGCACCAACACGTCGAATCCTTCAGTGATGGTTGCCGCGGGCATCGTGGCGAAAAAGGCGGTCGAGCGCGGGATGAAGGTTCCCGCATGGGTGAAGACTTCGCTCGCTCCAGGATCGAAGGTCGTCCGCGACTATCTTGAGAAGGCCGATCTGCTGTCGTCTTTGGAGAAGATCAACTTCCACATCGTCGGTTACGGCTGCACCACTTGCATCGGCAATTCCGGGCCGTTACCCGCGGAAGTTTCGCAAGCGGTGGACGACAATGATCTGGTCGTGGCATCGGTGCTTTCCGGCAATCGTAACTTTGAAGGTCGCATCAATTCGGAGGTCCGAGCAAATTATTTGATGTCGCCGCCGTTGGTGGTGGCGTTCGCGTTGGCAGGGCGCATCGATATCGACGTCCTCAAAGAGGCGATTGGAAAAGATAAGTCGGGCAAGCCTGTGATGCTCTCCGAGATTTGGCCTACGCAAAAAGAAGTGAGTGACGCGGTGCAGAAGTCGATCACTTCCGACATGTTCCGCAACAGCTATGCCGATGTCTACCAGGGCGACGAGCGCTGGCGCGGGCTTCCGGTCCCAAAGGGGGAGACATACGTTTGGGACAATGATTCGACCTACATCCGGCAAGCTCCATATTTCGATGGAATGACCATCACGCCGAAGCCGGTGCAGGACATCGCAGGGGCACGCGTGCTGGCGGTGCTTGGCGATAGCGTGACTACCGACCATATTTCGCCAGCGGGATCAATCAAGAAGGACGGTCCGGCCGGAAAATATTTGCAGGCACACGGCGTGCAGCCCGCAGATTTCAATTCTTATGGATCGCGCCGCGGCAATCACGAAGTGATGGTGCGCGGAACTTTCGCCAATGTGCGGCTGCGCAACCGGATGGTGCATACCGAGGGGGGATTTACTCGGCACCTTCCAGACGGCACCGAGATGAGCATCTTTGACGCGTCCGAAAAATATATCGCCGAGAAAATTCCGTTGGTGATTTTGGCCGGGAAAGAATACGGCTCGGGATCGTCTCGTGACTGGGCGGCGAAGGGCCCGCTTCTTTTAGGCGTACGCGCGGTGATCGCGGAAAGTTACGAGCGCATTCACCGCTCGAACCTGGTTGGGATGGGAATTCTCCCCCTGCAATTCGCCGATGGCGAAAGCGCGCACTCGCTTGGACTAACCGGCGAAGAGGTATTTGA
>DATBAT010000065.1:0-3943 GCA_036271375.1 Terriglobales bacterium | reverse complement strand
GGATTGGAAGAAGCCTACCTGGAATCGGAGTGAATCCGACAGTAGTGGGGCTGCCGAGCTACTTTAATACACTTGCGCAGAGTTATACACCTTGCTTCCCATCGGTCGGCGTTTCCGGTATGGGATTGAATCTTTCTCTGGGAAACATCGGAGGGGGTTTTATGGGTGGCGGATGCTACAACCTTGGCGATGCATATCCTGACCTGCACGAATATGGGAACCTAACAATCGTGCGTGGGCCGCACACATTTAAGATGGGCGGCAACTTTGGCGTTGCTTGGCTTTCAACCACCCGCTATACCCCGGCTGGACCCAGCTTTAACTTCGGGCCGAACTTTACGCAGGGTCCGGATCCTCTCGCTTCGAACGGTTCAGGTACTGGCTTCGCTTCGATGCTCGCGGGGACCGGTAGTGGAAACACTTCCAGCGGTGGTCCGGACCAGATCCTCTCCACCAAATACTACGGCCTCTATTTTGAAGACGACTGGCGGGTAACTCCCAGATTCACCGCCAACCTCGGAATCCGTTACGACTACGACTCTCCGTGGATTGAGCGTCATAACCGATTTACAGATTGGACTTCCACTGCGCTTTCTCCACTGCAAGTATCAGGTTTGCCTCCGATCATGGGGGGCCTGGAGTTCCCCGGGACGAACGGTTTGCCTCGATCCGAATTCGATCCTTTCAGAAAAGAGATTGCTCCTCGAGTGGGCTTTGCGTTCGCCGCCACGCCACTGACCGTCATTCGCGGCGGGTACGGAATTTTCTTTGCTCCATTGAATGGATCAGGTTTCAATGGGCTTGCGGTTCCGAACACAGGATTCTCCGCCACGACTCCATGGGTAGGAACTCTCGATGGCGTGACTCCACTGAATACCTTGAGCAATCCGTTTCCACAGGGATTTGTATTGCCAACGGGAAGCTCAGACGGGCTTGCAACTCAGATCGGCCAGGACGTGGTTGGGATGCGTCGACACCGTCCCGTTTCTTATGCGGAAGAATGGAACCTCGACATTCAACGGACCCTTCCTGGAAATATCCTCTTTGACATCGCATATGCCGGGAGCCATGGCATTCATCTCTACTATGACTACAATCCTGACCAGCTTCCCGATCAATATCTAGGAGAAGGAAGTGCGCTGAATCAGCAGGTGACGAACCCGTTCTATGGGCAGATCACCACGGGAGGGCTAAGTAGTCCTACGGTTGCGGCAAGTCAGTTGTTGCGACCGTTTCCTCAATTTACTAGTGTGATTTTGGGCAATAGTTCATTCTGGGGCGCTTCTTCCTACAACTCCTTACAAGCGAAGTTAGACAAGCGGTTTTCTCACGGCTTTAATTTCCTGGTTTCGTATACCTGGGCAAAGTTGATGGATAACATGCCGGCATCCGAAACTGGTTTTCCTGGTGGTTCCTTCGGTGGCACCTATCCCCAGGATTGGTACAACCTGCTAGCTGAGTGGTCTGTTTCTTCCTTCGATACGCCGCAGTATTTGGCTGTCAATGGTATTTACGAGCTACCATTTGGACGCAATCGACGCTTCTTCAACCAGAGCAAAGTGGCAGACTACATTATCGGCGGTTGGCAGTTGAATGGAATCACATCATTCATCAGCGGCACGCCCCAGGAGGTGTCGACCGCATCGAACACACTATTCAATTACGGCGGTTCTCAACGTGCAAACTGGAACGGAAGAAATCCTTCGCTGTCCGGCCCAATCTCTAAGCGATTGAATCAGTATTTCAACGTCAGCGACTTCAGCCAGCCAGCGCCATTTACCTACGGAGACTCTCCGCGAGAATTGGGTAATCTTCGCTCTCCTAGATTTGTGGACACCGATCTTTCTGGAATAAAGAATTTCCCCATTCACGGCAACATCACAGCCCAATTCCGTGCAGAGGCATTCAACCTGTTCAACCATCCGACTTTTGGGCCGCCCGATACCACGCTTGGAGATGGAAATACGGGGGTGGTTAACAGCCAGGTGAATCTACCGCGGCAAATCCAGGTGGCTGTCAAAGTTCTCTGGTAAAGGTCGAAAGTCCCGGCTCAGCTATCCGGAATTCGAATGATCGGAGATGTTAATGTTTCAGCGCATCCAGAAGTGCGGCGTCAAATGGTATGTCGCCTGTGCATCTTCCTGGATCGTGATTGCACTTGCCTTGTCAGCCACATTACTGCACGCGCAAGAAGGGTCGGAAACAGACATCGCCCCGAGTTTGGGATCGTTGGCGAATCTTACAAAAACTTCAGAGTCGCGCATGGTCTCGCCTGAGAATCCCACGGGAGGAAAAGGACAGGGCGCGATGGCGATTCCCAGTCCCTCAATCCCATTCAGCGCTGCTGCTGCGAATCTTGGCCAAGGGTGGAAGGTGCGGCCCTTCATCAAGATTGCGCCTCACAGCATGGTAACGATCATGGATGTCTCTGGACCTGGCACGATCGAACACATCTGGATGGCAAGCAGCCCGAACTTTAGCAGTAATGGTCGAGCGACAGTGCTGCGATTCTACTGGGACGGGGAAGAGACTCCGTCGGTAGAGGTGCCGCTGACGGATTTCTTTGCCATCGGCAATGACAGGTTCGCGCCGGTCAACTCACTTGCCGTCATCGATGTTCCGGCTGCGTCAATGAATTGTTATTGGCCCATGCCATTCCGCAAGCACGCAAAGGTCACGGTGACCAATGATTCAGACAAAGAGCTTCCGCTTTTCACCTATCAAATCGACTATCGATTGAGTGCCGTGCCTGCCGACGCTGCCTACTTTCATGCGCAATGGCGACGGGCAACGGTGAATCCTTCCGATCCTGTCTATACCATCCTCGATGCGGTGAAAGGAGAAGGTCGTTATGTAGGGACATTTCTGGCTTGGACACAATTGTCGTCTGGATGGTTTGGGGAGGGTGAAGTGAAGTTCTACCTCGACGGCGATTCAAAATTCCCGACGATTGTGGGAACGGGAACGGAAGATTACTTCGGTGCGGACTACGGCTTTCCCGCACTGTATTCCACCGCTTATGTCGGAAATGTTTTGAACCCCAAAAGCAATAGCCCGGACGGTGGACCTCCGCAGCATAGCTTGTATCGCTGGCACATCATGGACCCGATCAGTTTCCATAAGGATTTAAAAGTCACGATTCAGGATTTGGGGTGGTTTCCGAACGGTGTTTATCAACCGGAGGGGGACGATATCGCCTCAGTTGCGTACTGGTATCAAATGGAGCCTCACACGCCGTTTCCTCCCTTTCCGCCATTGTCTAAGCGGTGGCCTCGATAGATGTCTACTGTCCGCTGCATTTGAGATTGATGCATTTCTTGCGGAGCCAGCCGCCGATGGCGGGCGGGAAATTCCAGTACTGAACAACCGCCCCACGGCTATTTAGATTTTCCGGTCCATTGATAGGCGGAGTCTTGCGGCAGGCCAATGTGCGCCAGCACGCGGCAAACAAATTGCCGGGCCATTTCCAACGTGTCGACTGGGCGGTTATAGAAAACAGGAATGACCGGAAAGATGGTCGCACCCGCATCGGCGGCTTGCTGCATATTGCGCAGATGAATTTTGTTGAATGGAGTTTCGCGGACACAGAGGGTAAGAGGCCGGCGCTCCTTCAGGCAGACGTCCGCGGCACGCGCAATTAGATTGTCGGCAAGTCCGTTGGCGATGGCGGCGAGCGTTCCCATACTGCAGGGAAGAACAATCATTCCATTGCAGGGATAGCTGCCACTCGCGATCGCTGCTCCGATGTCGCCGGGTGAATGCTGAACGATCTTCGCGCTGGGCGACCCTAAAAATTTGACGATTAGTTCGCTTCTGCCACTAACTGCCAGTTCCTCGGCAAGGACGCGAAGAGAACTTTCTGAGGCGATGAAATGAACATGTTCGACACGCGCGTCCTTTTCCAAAAGCAGCAGTAATTCGCGAGTCAGAATCGCACCGCTGG
>DATBAT010000064.1:0-5123 GCA_036271375.1 Terriglobales bacterium | reverse complement strand
GTCGACGGTTTGTCCCACGAGGCGGCCTGGCATCTGGCGTACGTTCTTGTCGCGGGTCGCGATCACGCCGCAGTAGGGGCCACCGAATCCCAGAGGCACGCCGAAGGACTGCGCTTCCATGGCGATGATGTCCGCCTGGCGCGGCGGTTCTACGATGCCGAGAGAAACAGCTTCCGCAATTGACACCACTAGCAGCGCGCCATTCTTGTGCGCGAGTTCGGCGATGGCGTTTACGTCTTCGATGTTTCCGAAGAAGTTCGGCGACTGGATCAACACGCAGGCGGTTTCCGCAGTGATCTTGCTTTCGAGTACTTCGAGATCGAGGCGGCCATCTTCGCGGTAGGGCATCAGTTCGAGCGGCATGCCCTGTTGCGAGGCGTAGGTAGCCAGCACTTCGCGATATTCAGGATGCAAGTTCTGCGCAACCAACACCGAACGGCGTCCGGTCAAACGGACCGCCATCATCACGCCTTCGGCGGCGGCGGTCGAACCGTCGTACATGCTGGCGTTGGCGACCTCCATGCCGGTGAGTTCGCAGATCATGGTCTGGAATTCAAAGATAGATTGCAGCGTGCCCTGAGAGATTTCCGCCTGATATGGGGTGTAGGCGGTGAGAAATTCTCCGCGGGAGATCAGGGAGTCGATGATCACCGGGCGATAGTGATAGTAGGCCCCCGCACCGAGGAACGTGGAGCAGCCGTCGCCGTTTTCGCGCGAGCGTTCGCGGAACCAGTCGACGATTTCCGATTCTGCCATCTGGCGCGGGACGTTCAGGTCGCGCTTGAGACGATATTCGGCGGGGATCGACGAAAACAAATCGTCGATAGAACCCACGCCGATGTTCTTCAGCATGGCTTCGCGGTCGGCAGGTGATTTCGGAAGATAGCGCATCAGAAATTAGTTAGATGTCCTTAACGGCAACTTCGATCTATCCGGCTTGCGTAGGGGCAGGTGTCCTCAGCTGCCCGGCCTTACAAGTTTTTCTATCCCCTCGTGGCGACTAAAGTCGCTTGGGCAGGTGAGGACACCTGCCCCTACGCGAAACGTGATTCATCCTTCTTCGGCTACGTACTTTTCGTAGTCGGCGGCCGAGAGAAGCGCGTTCAGGTCGCCGGGATCTTTCAAATTGATTTTCACGATCCAGGCATCGTGCGCGTCTTTGTTGATTTTTTCCGGAGAGTCGGTCAGCGCGGTGTTTACTTCCGTGACGGTGCCAGAGGCCGGCGCGTAGAGATCGGAGACGGCCTTCACCGACTCGACCGAGCTGAACGACTTGCCGGCCGTGAGTTCGGCTCCGATTTTTGGGAGTTCGACGAATACGATGTCGCCAAGCGACTCCTGCGCGTGATGGGTGATGCCGATGGTGGCAATCGGGCCGTCGGCTTTGATCCACTCGTGTTCTTTGGTGTACTTGTAATCGGTCGGGTAGGCCATAGTCGCCTTTCTTTAGATAGTCTTCTTGGGCCGCTTGTAGAACGGCGTAGGCACGACTTTTGCCTTCACGCCTTGTCCACGAATCTCGACATTTACCGTGGAGCCCACTACCGCAAACTGCGGCGGAACGTATGCCAGTGCAATATTCTTTTTCAAAAACGGCACGTAAGATCCGCTGGTCACGTAGCCGACTGGTTGGCCGCTGTCGTCGAGCACTTTGTAGTCGTCGCGGGCGATGCCGCGCTCGGTCATTTCCAGTCCCACTAGAGTGCGATTCAGGTCTTTGGATTTTTCTAACGCTTCGCGGCCGATAAACCCCGGCTTCTCCATCTTACAGAAACGGGCGAGTCCAGCTTCCCAGGCGTTGATAGTGTCGGAAATTTCGTGGCCGTAAAGGGACAGCGCGCCTTCCAGGCGAAGCGTATTGCGCGATCCCAGACCGCAGGGAACGACGCCGAATTCTTTGCCGGCTTCGAGGACTTCGTTCCACACGCGCACGCTGGTGGCCTCATCGGAGGGCACGTAGATTTCGAACCCGTCTTCGGCGGTGTATCCGGTGCGGGCGATCAGAGTGTTCTTGAGTCCGCAGACCGTGCCGTGGGTGAACCAGTAAAACTTTATTTTCGACAGATCGGCGTCGGTTAGCTTTTGCAGCAGAGAGACGCCTTTGGGGCCCTGGATCGCAATCTGCGTGTAGTTATCGGAAAGATCTTCCGCTTTGCAGTTGAACTGTTTGGTATTGTCGCGTACCCAGTTGAAGTCTTTTTCGCGGGTGCCGGCGTTGATAACCAGCAAATAATCTTCGTCGCCCATGCGATGGACGATCACGTCGTCCACGAACGTGCCTTGCGGATAGAGCAGCGCCGAGTATTGCGCCTGCCCGATGGCGAGCTTTGACGCGTCGTTCATGGAGATGTGCTGCACGGACTTCAGCGCGTCAGGCCCGGTGAGGCGAATGTCGCCCATATGACTTACGTCGAAGATGCCGACGCCGGTCCGCACCGCATTGTGCTCCGCCATGATGCCGCCGGCGGAGGGATATTCGACGGGCATGTCCCACCCGTTGAATGAGACCATCTTGGCGCCCATCTCGCGATGGCGGGCGTTGAGAGCGGTCTTGCGGATGGTGGCGGAAGCCTCTACTGCTGGCACGGAAACCTCGATCAGGGTGCGGGGAATTGGCTAGACCTTATACCGTATCACGCGGTTTTTTGGACGGTCAATGAAGGGCAGGGCTTCCCTCCGCAGAGGCCAAAGCCTGGATGCTCATAGACGAAATATCGCAGCGCTGAAGCGACTGCGCCACCCAAAGACAAGCGGCTCCGGCCGCATTTGTGGCGCTGCTTAGACGCAGCGGAGCTGCGTCTCTACACGGGCGATTGGATAGCTTCCAGGCTTGAAACTCGCGCCAGACGCCCCTTTTGTGCGACAATCTCCCGCTGAATCGGAGGACACTATGCGCAAATCGCTTATCGCTTTGGTTTTGATTCTCAGTTTTGCCTGTTTCGCCCAAACCCAGAAGTCCATGAAAAAGGCCGCCGCCGGTGGTCCCGACAAGGCCTTCATGCAGAAAATCATGGATCAATGGGCGACCCTCGATCCGGCAAACGCGGCGCAGTTTTATGCCAGCGGTCCGCACACTTTTTTCGATATCGCTCCGCTTAGGTACAACAGCTGGACGGAATACGCCGCCGGTGCGACGAAGTTACTGGCCACCTACAAGAGCGCCAAGCTTACGGTGAATGACGACGCCGAAGTGCATCATCACGGAGACATGGCGTGGGCCAGTGCGACGGTGGCGGAAGACGCGGTGATGAAGAACGGCAAGCACGAGATGGCGACTTTTCGCTGGACGCTGGTTTGGGAAAACCAGGGTGGAAAGTGGATGATCGTGCATGAGCATATTTCGGAGCCGATGCAGTAGGCTGCGTGTGTAGAGACGCAGCTTGGCTGCGTCTCGCATCATCCCTGGTGCTGCCGGAGACGTTGCGGAGCAATGTCTCTATACGACCTAATGACCATCCGCCGCGTGCATTGTCGCTGGCTTTGGTAGACAATAGAGACGATAGAACGAATAGGAACGTAAGTCCCGCCGGGTCATCGCACTGATCCTGAATCGTTCGTCTGCATCCGCACATCCTAAATATCTGGAGGAAGATTATGGCGCACGAACTACCCCCACTGCCGTATGACTACGCCGCACTCGAACCCGTGATCGACACAGCGACCATGAAGCTGCATCACGACATGCACCACGCCGCTTATGTAAAGAATTTGAATGCCGCGATCGAGAAGCACCCTGAGTTGGGATCGAAAAGCGCGGAAGATTTGATCCGCGATCTGAACGCAATTCCTGAGGACATTCGTGGCGCCGTCCGCAACAATGGCGGCGGACACGTCAACCACAGCATGTTCTGGAAAATCATGAAGCCCAAGGGCGGCGGCGAGCCCAATGGTCCGATTGCCGAAGCGATCAAAAAATCCTTTGGCAGTTTTGAAGATTTCAAGACAAAGTTCAACGATGCCGGCGTGAAACAGTTCGGCTCGGGATGGGCCTGGCTGGTTGGTAAGGGGAGCGATCTGCAGATCACCAGCAGCGCGAACCAGGACAACCCGATTTCGCAAGGTGCGTTCCCGATTCTGGGCAACGATGTCTGGGAGCATGCCTACTATTTGAAGTACAACAACCGGCGGCCGGAGTATCTGGCGGCATGGTGGAACGTAGTGAACTGGGACGAGATCAACGCGCGGTATGAGGCGTTTAAGTCGGGCAAGAAGTAGGATTGGGTTTGGTGTAATAAGGGACGAGCCTTTGGGCTCGTCCCTTTTTTGTTTGCTACCCCTTGTCATTCCGGAGCGCGGCTTCATCGCGCAAGGAATCTGCTTTGTTCGGCGGGCGGGAATGACAATGCGGTGGAAGGGATCGGTTTGGAGCATCGTGCTTGCAGTCCGCCGCATCTAGGGTGGCATGTCTCTCGAGGTGGTAGTGATCGGCGCGGGGGCGGCTGGGCTGACTGTGGCGATCGATCTCGCCAAAGCCGGCTTCGCCGTCACCATTCTTGAAGCGCGTGACCGCATCGGCGGCCGCATGTTTACCGTGGTGGATCCCGCGACGAAAGTCCCCGTCGAGTTGGGAGCGGAGTTCGTCCACGGGAAACCGCCCGAGATTTGGGATTTAATCCGCGCGCACGATTTAAAAACTCGAGAAGTCGAAGGCGAGGAGTGGTGTTATCGCAACGGCCAATTAAATACCTGCGATTTCTTTTCTCAGGTCGACGAGATTTTTGGGCCCATGAATGACCACGGACCTGACCAGTCTTTCTCAGACTATTTGAAGCAGTATTGTCCAAATGCAGACCGGGAGGTAAAAGAGTGGGCGACGGGTTACGTTCAGGGATTTCATGCCGCCGATCCCGACGCAGTCAGCGTGCATTCACTGGTACGTAGCAATCGGGCGGAGGAAGAGATCGAGGGCGACCGCAGTTTCCATATCGACGGTGGGTACGCAGCTTTGCTGGCGGTGTTTGAGAAGCAACTGGCAGAGTTGGGGGTGAAGATTCACCTGAATACTTCCGTAGAAAAGATCACGTGGAACTATCGTGGGGTTGAGATAGAAGCGGCTGGGGCGCGGACGTTCTCCGCTAATCGCGCCGTGGTGACTTTGCCGCTGGGAGTTCTTCAGACCGGCG
>DATBAT010000063.1:0-20319 GCA_036271375.1 Terriglobales bacterium | reverse complement strand
ACGCCTTCCCTGCTCAAAATCAAGTTTGATTCGGCTCATTGGAAGAAAAGCAGCGCGCCGCTGAATCTCTACATGATGAGTTGTTACTACCCCGTCGAGTTCAACACCTCTGCGACGGACAATCCTTCAGGAGTTCACGGCGACATCGGAGTATCCATGGGCGGCGCGCCTCCGCCCAATACTCTGCCCCGCACCACCACCGGAGGACTGTCGATGCCCACGATGGACGCGAGCCGCCCGGATGGATTCCCCGATCCCCGTCCGAACGTATCGTTGTCCGAAGTCTCCAAACACTGGGTACGCATGGAAAAAGTAGAAACGTTGGCGAGCCCCGATGGCGGCCTGCAGATGTCGTCGAATGACCGCACGATAAAGCTGGATAGGAACACGATCTATCTGCTGAAAACCCCGCCTCCGGTAGCCCCCAAACCGTAGCCCTGGGTGTCCTTGTCTAAACGCAGTTATCTCGCGTTTTCACCAGTAATACCCCAGTAGGGGCAGGTGCCCCCAACCTGCCCAAGAGCGAAACTCCGCAAGAGGATTACGCTGCTATGCGGCCTTCGGCTTGGATGGTGAAATATAACTGGACGTAGTTCTCTACCATGCGCTTGGCGGTGAAGCAGTCGCGGGCGCGCTGGTACGCGCGGTTGGCATAGTCTTTGCGCAGTTCGCGGTCTTCGCTCAGTTGCCGTACCACTGAGGCAAGGCTGCTGGCATCGTTGGCACGGAAGTAGGCGGCGGCTTCTCCCCAGACCTCGCGAAAGGATGGGATGTCGTTGGCGATGAGCGCACAGCGCGACAATGCTGCCTCTAGCGCGGTCATGCCGAAAGGCTCGTAGCGCGCGGTTGCGGCGTAAATGCTGGCGCGGCTGTAGAGGCTGCGCAACTGGGCTTCGGTCTGTGGGCCCTTGACTGCCAGTCGCATGTCGTCAACCGCTACTTTCACGTCGGCGCGAATCGCTTTCGCTGCGTGCAACCCTTCGCCACCTACGATACAGACAGGCAGTGGATGAGTTTCCTCAGTGAGCAGCGACACTTGCTTGCCCGCGTCCCAAAGGCGGCCCACAGCGAGCACAGATTCCTCTTTGCTTACGTAGGGATTGAAGTAGATGGGATTGCGTCCGTAGTAAATCACGCTATCGCGGCGGGCGCGGATGTAGGCGTTGCGCAGGTGGTCGAGCATCCAGACGCTCGGCGCGACGACCATGTCAGCAGAAGAAATTCCCGCAGCGACCGCATCGCGATACCAACGCAGCCACGGACTCGGAGCGGGCTCGCGTTCATGCACCGTCTTCCACCACGTGATGAGGTCACCGTGGGCGACGACCAATCGCGGCGTGCTTACCGGCAGCGCGCCAAAACACAGATGATTCAGATGAAGCAGGTTGGGCTTGACCTCGCGCACCAACTGAACAAGGTAAGCGGACGAATCGGCGAAGTCGTGTTCGCCTTCCTGCATCCAATCGAGACGGAACGCGGTCGGCCGGTAGTCGAGGCCGTGCAGGGTTTCCATCCAGGAAACTTGATGAGGAAGTGGAATCTCGCCGAGGCTGACCAGTGTTACGCGAATGCCGCGGCTGGTCAGGCCTGTGACTAGCTCGCGGGTGTAGGTCCACACGCCGCTTAAGGTGTCGGTAGTGACGAGAACGTGCACTGGCAACCTGAGAAAATTCCAAGGCATGCGCACTACGCTGGCGCGTATGCCGGCCCCTATTCTAACGGGGAACGTTCAAATTGGAAGGAAACTTTTCTCCTGGCCGCGCCTCTCGCAAGATATTGCACAAGCTGGGTCGAGAACAGAGTAGAGGGCTGCAACTTTGTGCATACGGCGATGCGTTCTCAGGCATTTGCGCCTAATTTGCTGCGCACCTCCTTGGCCAACTCCCAGGCTTTGCGAATCTTCGGGCCCGCGACGGAAATGTCCGGGGCCTCGAGCGCCATTTCGCAAGAGAGCAGCAACGCGGTCAATGGACCTTTCAGCTCGTTACGCAAATTCTGTTCGGCGGTACGGGTGGCGACCACCGCTTCGCGTTTGCGGCGATGCAGGGCGGAGCGCAGTTCGCGCACCACCCGGTCGAGACCGCTGATGCCGAAGTTGATGTAGACCGGAATCGCGCTTCCCATATGCTGCAACACGAGGTCGCTCTCATCGGGGTCGGATTCGATGAGCGACTGATCGACCAGTACTGCGGAATATTCTTCCGAGCGCAACAGGCCGACGGCCTGGCGTAAAGTGCCGGCAACGTGCAACGGTTCTGAAGCGGCGCTCTCCAAAGCCTTGGCGCTCTCCTGCACTTTGACGGACGGAGTAATCAATAGAATCATGCGATCCTGAGTTGCAACTCAGTAGCCAGACATCATCGTACTGAAAGCAAACGGCTTTCATCTTTCTTCGAACACTTGCCTTCCCGTCGCGGGAAGCATGAGCAAATTCTTAGTCCTGAATCTGATACTCCTTCAGCTTGCGATAGAGCGTGGTCTTGCCGATGCCTAACATTCGTGCCGCCATCAATTTGTCGCCGTTAAGCTGCGCGATAGTCCCCAGGATGGTTTGACGTTCAAGCTCGGCCATTGGCAGAATCTTGCTCGATCCGTTGCCCTCCTCGATCAGCGAACTGCTCGCGCTGTGAATGGAACTGGGCAGGTCGGCAACGTGAATGGCGGGGCCGGTGGAGAACGCGCAAGCCCGCTCCAGGCAGTTTTCCAGTTCGCGCACATTGCCCGGCCAGTCGTAGGCCAACATCACCTTGAGTGCGTCGTCGCTGATGTTGCGGTCGTGTCCGGACGAGCGGACATGGCGCTCCAGGAAGTGGCCCACCAATAGCGGAATGTCTTGGCGGCGGTCGCGCAACGGGGGAATTTTCAAGCTAAGCACATTAAGCCGGAAATAAAGATCGCGGCGGAACGCGCCTTGGGACACGGCCTGTTCGAGGTCGCGATTGGTCGCCGCCAGAATTCGTACGTTAATGGGAATGCGCTTGGTGCTTCCCACTGGACGAATTTCTTTTTCCTGAATGGCTCGCAGCAGCTTGGCTTGGAGGTCGACGGGGAGTTCGCCGATTTCGTCCAGGAAAACTGTGCCGCCTTCGGCGATCGCCAACAGGCCATCTTTTGCCTGCACCGCCCCGGTGAAGGCACCTTTGACGTAGCCGAAGAGTTCGCTCTCAATCAGCGTGGGGACCAGCGACCCACAGTCGACCGGAATGAACGGCTTATCGTGATACGGCCCGGAGAAATGAATCGACCGCGCCACCATCTCTTTACCGGTGCCGCTCTCGCCGAGGATCAATACCGGATGCGTGCTGTGCGCGGCTTTGGCGATGATTCGATAGAGCTTCTCCATCTCCGGGGCACGGCCTACGATGCCGCCAAATCCTTGTTTGGATTTCACCTTTTCGCGCAGCACCCGATTCTCGGTTTTCAACTTGAGGTGGGCGGTCACGCGCTCCAGCAACAGCCGAAGTTCTTCGATGCTGAAGGGCTTGGTCACGAAATCGTAAGCGCCATTCTTCATCGCCTGTACCGCGGATTGCACCGTGCCGTATCCCGTGACTACGATCACGGCGGCATCAGGGCGGCGTTCTTTTATCTGGCGAAGCGCTTCCAGGCCGCCGGCGCCGGGAAGTTTCAGGTCCAGGAGAACCACGTCGATGCCTTGCGAATCGAGCATGCGATAACCATGCTCGGCGGAATCGGCCACCGCCGCGTTGAAGCCGAGCGATTGCGCGACCTCGCGGCAAACGTCGCGGACCGAGCGTTCATCATCGATGATCAACAGATTAAGAAAGTTCGCCCCATCGACTTGCGGGGGCGCGTAAGAAGTGGCCATGGCTACAGCAGTGCTCATAACGAAGTGCCTTTCTGAATTAAATCTTTGGCTGCGCGGGGCAGGCGTACGATGACCTTGGTGCCCTGGCCGAGGCGGCTTTCCAGTTTGAGCACGCCCCGCTGTTCTTCGGCGATGCGGCGCACGGTGGAGAGACCTAGACCGTTGCCGGTCCCGGGCGGCTTGGTGGTGAAAAAAGGCTCAAGCACGCGGGACTGGGTAGTATCGTCCATGCCGCATCCGGTATCGGAGACAATGAAGTGAATATGCCCGTCCACATTTCTGGTGGATAACGTCAGCATTCCGCCGGCGGGCATGGCGTCGCGCGCATTCAGCGCCAGGTTAAGAATGACCTGCGGCATTTGCGCTGGACGCATTCGAACCATGCCGAGATCGTGATCGAGATCGCAAACCAACTGGATGTTTTCGCCAATCAGCCGCCGCAAGAGATTGCGCAGATTTTGAATGGCTTCGTTCCAGGAAAGCATCACCGGCTCGGTGGCCTGTTTGCGCGCCACTTCCATCAATTGCTGAATCAACGTGGCCGCCTGTTCGCCAGCGCCGCGCATCTCGTCCACGTAGCGAGTCAGCTTTGCATCGCCCTTTACGATCGGCTGCATGAGATCGCAATAAAGCAGGATGCCAGTCAGAAGATTGTTGAAATCGTGGGCCACGCCGCCAACCAGTCGGCCGAGAGCTTCCATATTTGTGGGGGAGGGGGAGGGCTCGATGCCTGGGATTTCACCAGTAGTCAGAACATGCAAATCGCGGTTGGGAATAGCCAACGTCGTCTTTGAAATTCGCAGCCGGGTTCCGTTGCGGGCAAGAACGTCAGTCTGGTTGGTGGACCATTCCGGAAACAGAGTGGGCAAAGACACTCCAATGACGTCAGAGCTGTGATCAAATCCCAAGGGCCGTGCGAAGGCCAGATTCGCCACGATGATGCAGTCTTTCTCACTCACGGCAAGACCTCGAGAACACGCGTCCAGCGCGGCCCGCAGAATCACAGGGTCGAGAGCGATTTCAATCGGCGGAGGAAATTGCGCGAGAGCGTTCATGGCCGGGCAGGACGCTCCGCGTTGGGAATTTCCATTTCGCGCGTGCCAAATGATGAAGCACGACGACAGTTTCGGGACATCGATGTGTTGCTGTGACTATTTTGGAAGCTCCCCATTCGGGAAGTGTAGGCGGAAGTCTTCCCGATGCTAAGGTCATTCGTCACAGAATTCTGTGACGAGTGACCTAAAACGGGAGATCAAGAAAAGCGATCTAAAGTGGGAATCGCGACGAGCTACTGACCGCCGTGGGCGACTGTGACTGGCTGACTCAGATGAAAAGTCAAGAGCCGGGTGGCAGAGATCCCGGCGTCGTCGCGAACTTGAATATGTTGGGGCTGAATGGTCACGGCGGGAACCAAATTTTTAGACGAGGACGCGAGTTGAACGGGGAGAATTGTGGCCTCACGTTCGTAGGTTGCACCCTTCACAAAAACGCTTGAGGTTTGCAGCGGCCAAACTTTGCTCTCGATTGATATTGAGGTGAGCGCTAAACGCAAATAACCTGCCTCGCGCGAGGGCTCCGAGGGCTTTGCTTCCAAGACCTTACCGCGCAGCAGCGATCCTTTCGGAGCGATGGTCTGTCCCTTCCAAATCAGTGGTTCGTCGAGCACGGCTTGAAAGGAGTCTCCAGCCATTGCGTGAGCGCTGGAAAGTGAGCTTTCAAGACGAACCTGGATGGGGGTCCCAGAGGCTACTTCGGCAAGCAGTGGTGCAAGATTGACCGAGCGTTTTTTGGCCACGCCATCCGCGTGAAAAGGGAGAGAGCGGTCTTGAAAACTAGACTGACCAGCGGCGAACTCGGGACGCTGAGCACATCCAACTGTCAGTCCTGACAACGCCAAAGTGATCGCGACTGCTACTTGCTTTTGGGTGCTGAACTTCACGCCCAGATACTCCTGTTCCGCTGGTATCCGGACAAGTTGCAAGAAAGGTGCCACCGCAGTGTTCCTTTAGAATCATTGACCTAGGCGTTCAATTAGGTAGATTTCCGCGATTCACAGGGCAGTTTTGGGAGTTATCTGTGGAAAAGCGGGCAGTATTTGCATTCCCCCCCCGTTCATCTGGGATTTGCCGGTTGTTTCAGGCAATGTGACAATGGCTCATGCAAAAATCTCAAACACTTACAACCACCATGTTGGCGGTAGCCTTAATGCTGGCAAGCGCGCAGGCCCAGACACCGGCCGCGACTCCGCCAGCGAAACCCAAAGTGGCACCTTCGACGGCAGCCAAGACTTCCACGGCAAGAAAGCCAGGTACGACTGCCAGACCCGGCGGCGCACCTCCGGTCGCCTTAAAAACCGGCAAAGACAAGTTCAGTTACGCTCTGGGCATGAACCTGGGGACCAGCATGAAGAAGCAGTCAGTGGAAGTCGATCCGGCAATTCTCGCGCGCGGATTGCGTGATGCCCTCGCCGGCAAAACCCAAATGACCGATGACGAAGCGCGCGCCGCAATCATGGCGGTGCAGACGGAGATGAGGAAGAAAATGGAAGACAGCAGACAGGCCGCCGGAGCAACCAATAAGAAGGAAGGCGATGCATTTCTCGCCGCCAACAAAGCCAAAGAGGGCGTGACCACCCTGCCCAGCGGATTGCAATACAAGATCTTGACGGCCGGAACCGGCCCCAAGCCGACTGCGACCGACTCGGTGGTTTGCAACTACCGCGGAACGCTGATCAACGGCAAAGAGTTCGATAGCTCTTACAAACGCGGCCAGCCGGCGACCTTCCCGGTCAATGGCGTGATTAAAGGTTGGACCGAAGCTCTCCAGTTAATGCCGGTTGGCTCGAAGTGGCAGCTGGTGGTTCCGCCCGATCTCGCTTACGGCGATCGCGGTGCGGGCGCGGACATCACTCCCGGCGCGACCCTGATCTTTGAAGTCGAGCTGATGTCGATTCAGGACAAGAGCAAAGACCCCACTCCGGAAAAGAAGTAAGTGGTCCTAAGGGACGGGGGCACACCCCGTCCCCACAATTTTTCATGACAGATTCAGATCGAGTATTTGGACTGAGCGTCAACGAGGTGACGGCGTATACCGCCATCGCCAATTTGCTGCTGGTCGTGATATTGACCGCAATCAATATCTATTACGCATGGCATGCCAAGAGGCAGGCCGACGCCAGCAAAGAGCAGGTCGATGCCTCCAACCGCCAGGCATCCCTTGCCGAAGAAAGTCTTTCCATCCTCCGCAATCAGATCGCGCAGCAGCACAAGGCCGACCTCGCCACTGTCACCCTGCAATTAAAGATCGCCATCCACGCCATTGACGACTGGATGAAGCGCATCGGCGGTGACTCCTATCCGCAAATTCCCGACGCGATTAAAATCTTGTCCGATGACTTCAGCCTCGCCACCCATCGCGCTAATGCGCTCGACGAAATTGTCGCGGAGAATATGGGAGCGGCCGCCCTTTACATCGTAGAAGCCGAAAATAATCTGCGGATTTTGCGGGCGCGGCAGGCGGACCATCCCGCCGGGTGGAAGGACGTGCAGGAAAAAGCCACGAAGAGCCTAAGCATCGCCAAGTACAAGCTGAATGTAGCGCGGGCCCGCTGGGACTCCGCATCCAGTCAGGCTTCTTGACCCTCGGGAAGTAGCCGGAGGATAATGGCCCGCGGTCCAAATAGGGAGCAGTGATGAGCGAAGAATCGAACAAGCAATTCGGCGACTACCAGATTTTGAACGAGTTGGGCAGCGGCGGTATGGGGAGAGTCTACCGCGTGCGCAATGTAATCACCGATCGCATTGAGGCGATGAAGGTTCTGTTGCCGGACTTGGTGGGGCGCCAGGAATTGGCGGCGCGCTTTCAGCGTGAGATCAAAGTTCTCGCCAGCCTGAACCACCCCAATATCGCCCAGCTCCGCACCGCGCAGGTGGTCGACAATCAGCTTGTCATGATCATGGAGTACGTCGAGGGCACCACACTGGCCGACCGCCTTGACAAGGGCCCGATCCCGGTACCGGACGCCGTTAATTACATCGACCAGGTGCTCAACGCCCTGAGCTATGCCCACCAGCAGCATGTGATTCATCGCGACATCAAGCCGGTGAACATGATGCTGACGCCGCAAGGCGTGGTGAAGCTGATGGATTTTGGCATTGCGCGCTCCGGCGAAGAACGCTCGCTGACCATGACCGGCACGACGCTTGGATCGCTGAACTATATGTCCCCCGAGCAGGTGAAGGGCGAGTCTACCGATAACCGCTCAGACCTGTATTCGGTAGGAGTGTCTCTCTACGAGCTGGTGACCGGACGCAAGCCGTTCCAGGCAGAGAGCGATTACTCGATCATGACGGCGCACGTGAACGACAAGCCCAAAGCGCCCATCGAGTTGCAGCCCGGTCTCCCTTCAACACTGAACGAAATCATTCTGATCGCGATTTCTAAAGACCCGGCGCAACGCTTCCAGACAGCCGACGCATTCCGCAATGCATTAAGCAGCGTGCATGGCGGAGCGACTGTCTCGACAGTTCCGGTGGTCGCGACCCCGGTCGCCGATCCCGACGTCACCGCGCCTACACTGGCTTCGCCCAAGGTGGCTGCGCCTGGTCCTGTGGCAACTCCGATTCCAACTCCTGCTCCGATTCCGGCTCCAAGCCCCGCCGCGAATCCCACGGTTCTGATGCCGCCTCCGCAAGCGGCGGGCCATCGTGGACTTTACATGACTTTAGGGGCCTTGGTGGTTTTGGTCGTCCTCGTGGCCGCGGGCATTTATGTTCCTAGGCACAGCAAAACCGAGGCGAAGAATACAGAGATGATGAGCCCGCCTCCGAGCACGCCAGTCGAGACGCCGGCTCCGAACGACCAGCCTGCCTCGCAACCCGCTGCTGCGCCGCAAACCGAAGCGCAACCTGCCGCGACTCCGGATAGCTCCGCGGCACAACCCACGGGAATGGCAGCGACCACACCGGCACAAGCTACGCCGCAACCACCGGCAATAACACCGGACTCCGCCCCGAAGCAGGCCGCTCAAACCGTTCATGACCTTCAGCCAAAAGTTCCAGCCAAGCCGAAGCTCAGTGCGAAAAATCATGCTGGGGCCAGCCAGGAAATGAATATGTCATCGCCTGCTGATGCTCAACCTGCGGAAACGGCATCGATCCCCGCAGCAAAGAACGCGGCAGAATTGGACGAGGTCGAACATGAAGTCGATCAGCTTTCGACTCGGGCGGCGGCGGTCAACTCCGGATTAGATCGCCTACAACAGCAACAATCCGCCGCGGGCTACGGACTACGCGGAGACATGGTGGCGAAGCAGGCGAGCCTGAAAAACAATCTCGCTAAGGCGCAGGAAGCGGTCGAACACGGTGACGTGGAACGCGCCAAGAAATACTCAAGCCTCGCGCAGGCAGATGCGGAAGCGCTGGAGCATTTCCTGGGCCGGTAATTTTTCGTACCGTTGAACGCCGCGCGGCCTTATCGTGCGGCGTCTTCTCTTTGCTTCGGTCCCTCCAAAGATGAAGGTCGCTCAGCTACTTATTGCACCGTCAGGGCGAAAGTAGCGTCGTGAGTCAGCACGCCGGCCTTCGCGGTTACGTCGATGGTGTAATTTCCTACCGGAGTGCCGGGGTCGGTATGACCTCCGCCACCACCGCCGCTCGGCTCGCCACCGCCTCCGCAGCTTGTGCCTCCCACCAGGAAAGCCAGAACCACCGTCGCCAGCAAAGTATGGCGTCGGCGTTTGCTTGCTCCTGGCAGCAGGAAGAGGCCGGCGAGCAATCCGCTGCTCGCTATCCACAGCGCGTAGAAGGTGGTTCGTCCGGCGGGCAACAAGGTTGCCGTTTTCGGCGCGGTAGTGGTGATGGTCACGGTGGTTGAGCCGCTACCGGTGACCGAGGCTGGGCTGAAGCTGCAAGTAGTTTCCAGAGGAAGCCCGGTACAATTCGCCGAGGTGAATGCGACCGTTCCGTTGTATCCAGGCTCCCCGGTTATGGACAACGCAACCACAGCGATCTTCCCGCGCGCGGCCGTCACGGTTAGTTTGTCAGTAGCCACAGCAAATTCAGGCAGTACGCTTACCTTCACCCCGCTGGAAGTCGAGGTGCTGTAGTTGGTGTCGCCGGTGAACGCCGCGGTAATTTGACTATCGCCTGGCGGGAGCGTGGTGGTTCCGAATACGGCGGTACTGAACACCCATCCCGTCTTTGGATCTCTGTCCACGAGGGGCCAGCCGGTTCCAATGTTCGCGCTACCCGCGAAAAACGTCACGGCACCCTGCGGACCGCTTGAGGCCAGGCTGTTTGTGACAATCTTCGCGGTAAGAGTCACGGCGGAATTGTGGCCGACGCTGGTTTTGTCCACAGTCAATGCGGTGGAAGTTGCGGCCAGGGTGATAGTGAAGTTCACGTTGGGCGAGACGCTGGGATTGAAGCTGGCATCGCCGCTGTAGTTTGCGGTGTAGGTGTGCACTCCCGGAGGAATGTCTTCCGAACCATTGGGAGGAGCAGTGTTCCCCTCACTGTTGAGCGGGAGGCTCAGAACTATATTGCCGGCATCCAGAAAGTCGACAGCCCCGGTGGGGATCCCGTGGCCGGAATGTCCGCTGACGTCGGCACGCGGATAGACAAAACTTCCGAATGGCCCGCCAGTAAATGGCACGATATGGTTGTCGGAGGACACGGTGATCAGCGAGAGCGTAGTGGCACTCGCTTCCGGCGTGACGGTGACGCTGGTTGCCGCGGAATCGCTAGATCCGAAAGTTCCGTCGCCGGAGTAGTGCGCGATGACGTCGTAGGTGCCTCCGGGCAAAAGGCTGGTAGAGCCGGTCGCAGCCCCGGCGCTGACACTCAACTGATCGATCTCGGTGGTAGCGCCGGAACCTTGCAGAACCGCGGTGCCCGTCGGACTGCCAGTTCCGCCGGTATGGGCAACTGCCACGTTGACGGTCACCGGATTGCCGTGAACCACGGTTGTTGGAGACAGCGTCAGCGCCGTGGTGGTGGCATTGAAACTCACGCTGCTCCACTGCGTCGCTAAGTTGTTTGCGTTTACCGAACCTAAACCTGTGGCCAGATCGTAGCCCACGGTGGTCTGATATTTTCCCGAAGCGGTTCCGTAGCCGGATTGTCCCGGCACCGCGATGTTTCCCACGGTGACGTCGTTAAATACGCAAGCGGCTGCGGGCGCGCCGGTGGTTTTCGATCCGTTACATTGCGAAAACGTTTCTTTCGCGGCAAGGCGGTAGAGGATGTAATTCGCCTGGCCCTGCCTGCCGCCCATCTTTTGATCGACTAGCGCCATGATTCCCGCGAACGATGGCGCTGCGGCGGACGTCCCTGAAAATCCATAGATCTGGTTGTCCGCGCAAGAACCTTCAAAGCAGACCAAATAAGGATCGTGTCCGGCTGCGGTTAGAGAGACGTCAGGAATGTCGCGCTTGCCGTCCGCAGGTATTCCGGCTACTCCGGCCTGCCACGAGGGTTTGGCGAAAAACTGGCTGACGCCGCCACTTCCAGTCCACAAGTTTGCTTTGCTGGCGCCGCATTGCGCCGTCGAACAACTCTCGTTCCATGCATTCTCCGGAATATAGGACTTGGCGGTGGGGTCGACACTCATCGGCGGAGGCCCCCAGTAGGTCGCGTCCTGACCGTGTTCGTTAAACATAGTCCCGCCTACAGCGACGGTATACGGAGTCGACGCCAGGATATTCACCGAAATGGGATGGGTGGCCGCGGCGGCGTTAGGGTTATCGCATCCCGAAGCGCCATTATCGCCAGTAGAAACCATATAGGTGATTCCTTGCGCCGCGGCTTGTCTGGCCAGGTTGGAGGTGAGATCGGCGTCGGCCTGGGTATAGAACGCTTCGCAGCTGCCAAAACTCTCGGTCATGACATCGGCGAGATTGTGATCGATGATGTAAAGCTCGGAGAGGTCGACGCCGTCGGTGGTGTCGGTGCCGGCCGAGATGACCACGGTGACCGCGGCACCGGTGGCGAGCGAACTCGACCAGGTGGTATCGAGCACAGCTTCGCCTTCTTCTCCTTCGCCCAATCTTCCCGGGGACGGTCCGTTAAACACAACCTGTACTGGATTATTGATTCCGAAGATTGACTGGAATTCATAGACATCGTTGAAATCAATTTCGGTGCGCGCCACTACGGCGATGGAACTGCCCGTTCCATTGATTGCCGCTTGATACAGCGGCTTGATGTTGTAGATGGTGGCGTAGTCTCCTGGCGATAGCGCATGATCGGTGGCCGAAAAACTGGTGTCCGTTACCGCGAAAGGAGCGCGCGTGATGGTCATCGGCTCCGGCGACATGTGCAGCAGCGGCTTCTTGAAGAAATTGTGCAGCGTGGCCACGCCGGAGACGACCGGAGCCAGCGCCGTGGGAATCTGCGGATCGGACGAGTTCGCCCAATGCTCCTCGCCATTGACCACGTATTTATGGATCGAGGTGTGGAATGCCGATTGAACTTGCCCGGCGGTACCGGAGAATTCAATTACAGTTTTGCCTTTTGAAACTTGCGCGACCTGGAATCCGTGAGTAGTCAGCCACGTCGTTACAGCCTGGATGTCGGAGTCGGCTGCGCCAAATTGTTGGCCGAATTGATCAGGCGTCATCCACTGGTGGTAACTGATGGAGGACTTGTCTTGCAGTTGATCGAGCAGTCCGGTGAGCGCGTGCTCTTGTTCCGCGCTGGCTTTCAACACCAGCAGCATGCGTTGTAAAGGCTGGTCTGCCTGGGACGCGCCCACGTCGAATTCGGCACGCGCCAAGGGATGAGTATTGAAACGAAGTGTCGTGACCTGTGACTCTTTGACCGCAGAATTGATTCTCGGCTTGACCTGAGCACTCAGCAAAGAACAAGAAAACAGGGCCAGAATAGCTACCAGGGTTCGCATGATGTCTCCCGACCGGGCGCACCGGCTTGCGTGATGCATGTTCGGTATAAGACAGTCCATGCCAGCGATTTAGGCTGGTGGCATTGCGACAGGGGAGCAGCAGAGTAGCCTAACAATTGGTGCAATGCAAGGGGAGATTAGCGGTGCCAAAGTCCTCGCGTAGAGACGTAGCTCCGCTACGTCTGGGAGTGGCCGTGCCCTTAACGTTCGTGCGCCCCCGAGACGTTGCGCAGCAACGTCTCTACGGGAGGATTTTTTGGAATCAAGCCGAAAGACAATCGGCGGACAAGCGTCCGCCCGTGGAAGACTAGCGCGCCTTCTTCTCGTCGCGCTCGACGACGCCGTCTTTGATGTAAACCACACGATGCGCATACTCGGCGATGTCGTGTTCGTGAGTGACCAGCACGATGGTGTTTCCCTGCGCTTGCAAGCGATCGAACAAGGCCATGATTTCGTTACCGGTCTGTGAGTCCAGGTTGCCGGTGGGTTCGTCAGCCAGGATGATCGACGGCTTGTTCACCAGCGCGCGAGCAATAGCAACGCGCTGCCTTTGTCCGCCGGAAAGTTCGTTGGGCTTGTGCATCATCCGGGATTCCATGCCCACAGAAATCAATGCTTCCTTCGCGCGTTGAATGCGCTCCTCCGTGGCAACGCCGGCGTAGATCAGGGGCAACTCGACGTTGTGCAGCGAGGTGGCCCGGGCCAGCAGATTGAACGTCTGAAAAACGAATCCGATTTCCTTGTTGCGGATGCGGGCCAACTCATCGTCATCCAGTTCGCTCACTTGATGACCGTTCAACCAATACTGCCCTTTGGTCGGCGAGTCGAGGCAGCCGATCAAGTTCATCAGCGTCGACTTGCCCGAGCCAGACGGTCCCATGATCGCGATGTATTCATTCCGCGGAATGTTCAAAGTGACACCGCGCAGCGCGTGGACCTGTTCAGAGCCCATCTCGTAGGTCTTCCACAAATCGTGGGTGTAAATGATGGAGGACTCGGGCGGCGCAGACACTGCTGGCGGCGCGAAATTCAATACTTCAGCCGTTGCCATTTTTTTCTCCTCGTTCAGTGGTCTTACCCGCTCCGCTTTCTCCGGCTTTCTATTGCTGACTTTTATTGGACGACAGGGCCCGTTAAACGTTTAGCTGCTCTCTTCGTCTTTCTTGGGGGCCGTATTATCTACTTTGACGCCAGTTCCCGGCTTGATTGTGCGCAAAACTTTGTAGCTGCCGGTTACTATCTCGTCTCCGTCTTTTAAACCCTTGGTGATCTCGATGTCGGTCGTGCCCGCTACACCAGTATCGACGGGGACGAAGTCCACCGTCTGCGCATGAAGAACAAAGACACCCTGCATTTCGTCTTTGTTCCTGCCCGCGGTCTTTGAATCGCTTGCTGGGGCGGCTGCCTGTACGGTTTCGCCCGCCGTCTTCTTCTCCAGATCTTCTTTGGTACGTACCGTGAGCGCCTGGATCGGAATGGTCAGCACGTTGGCGCGCGAGGCGGTGGTAATCTTCGCCGTCGCCGACAGCCCTGGCCGCAAGTTCTGCGGCGGATCCTGCAAGGTGACGACTACCTTAAAGTCTTTCGCTTCCTCGCTGGCCGCAACCTGCTGCGAAGTCGAAACACCGGTAGAGCGCACGATGGCGTTGTTGCCGATCTCTGTCACTACTGCTTTGAACGTCTTCTTGGGAATGGCGTCAATCGAAACTTCGGCGGATTGGCCAAGTTTCACATTCACAATGTCGGTTTCATCGACACGAACTTCTGCGGTGATGATGGCCATGTCCGCCAGTGTCATTAGGGTGCTGCCCGGCGAATTCTGAATTCCGATGACAACCGTCTCGCCTTCGCGCACCGGCAGGTTGGTGATCGTTCCATCGTACGGGGCAGCGTAAGTCGTCTTCTGCAAAACGTCAGAGGCGCGGGTCAGATTGGCCTTGACCGATCCAATATGACGGTCGGCGGAATCCTTCTGCGCTACTGATTGAGCCAAGCGGGCTTGTGCCTGGGCCAAACCGGCATTGGCGGTCTGGTAGGCGGCGTTTTGCGAGTCGTATTCCGATTTCGCGATCAGCGCGTCTTTATATAGCCCCTGGGCGCGAGTCCAGTCGAGCTTGGCGCGTTCCGCGTCCGACTTGGCACGTACCAGATCGGCTTCGGCGGTCTTGATGGCGGCATCGGCGGCAACCGCGTCAGTTTGGGACGCCTGCAACGTCGCCTGGGTGGCGTTGACGTCGGCGGCGGACTGGACGTTTTCGAGTTGCGCCAGCATTTGTCCCTTTTTCACCCGGTCGCCTTCTTTTACGAAGAGGTGGGTGATCTTGCCGAAGGCATTCGCACCGATATTCACGTACGTCTTCGGCTTCACTTCGCCGGAGGCGCTCACTATAGAGGCCAAATCCGACGTCCTGGCTTTAGCGGTCTGTACCACCACAACGTTTTTGTGGCTGCGATAAACCGTAAAACCGATGATCGACGCTAGTAGAACGACGGCTACCACGCCAATTGCAACTTTTTTCCAAGTGCTCATTGCTCCTCTGATTCGCCGGAGTTGCCGGGGCACGACATGCGAGTGCGGTCAGATTTCAGGTATGCCGCGTCCTTGGGGCCCAGGTCGTTTCCTTCGGAGAAACATGCACAAATGTTGGTACGACCCTTGGAAGCCAAAAGTTCCCAGCTCGTTTGCACAACTGGAGAGGTGGCGGCGCGCCGCAGAAATTATACCTTGGGTAGCTCGCCAAAGGTATAACGGATGTGTAACCCCCATCCCTAGAACACTATGTAAATACTGCCGCTTAGGCCCGCCGGGGACGCGATTAAAGGGCCGGATGGTCTTGCTTTTGGGGAAGACGCGGACATAGAATATTGTAAGTCAGTGTCTCCGTTAGGAGTAGCCCCGTCTATGGTTCACGCCCAAGTTGTTCGCCGTATTGGTTTTCTTTTCCTGCTCGTGTCGTTAATGTTGGGGCTCGGGACGGCAGTTTTCGCGCAGGAAGGAAAATCCGACAGTACTTCCAATCAAGCACCGGAAGCCACACCAAAGTCTGCTGAGGGGCAGGACTCCAAGGATGTGGATCCGTTAAAGCGCCCGATCACCGACAAGCAGCGCAAAGAGAACGCCAAATCGCTGAATAAAGAATTGGGAAAGACTTACAAGAAGTGGTTGGATGAGGACGTGCGCTGGATCATCACCGACGAAGAGCGCTCGGCGTTCAAGCAACTCTCCAACGACGAGGAACGTGACCAGTTCATCGAGTCTTTCTGGCAGCGCCGCGATCCCACGCCCGACACCGTGGAGAACGAATTCAAAGAAGACCACTACGCGCGTATCGCGTATGCCAACGAGCATTACGCTGCGGGCATTCCGGGATGGAAATCGGACCGCGGCCGCATCTACATTATGTTCGGCAAGCCGGACGAGATTGAGTCTCATCCTTCCGGTGGAAGCTACGACCGTCCCATGGAAGAAGGCGGCGGACAGACTTCTACTTATCCTTTTGAAGATTGGCGTTACCGCTATCTAGAAGGCGTAGGGCAGGAAATCATTATCGAGTTCGTCGACACCTGCATGTGCGGCGAATATCACATGACCATCGACCGCGGTGAAAAGGACGCGTTGCAACACGTCCCCGGCGCCGGCCAGACTCTCTACGAGCAGATGGGTATGGCGAACCGCGCCGACCGCTTCACTGGTGGTCTCGAAACTCTGGGCGGCGGGCCGTTCTCACAGAACCTGCAGTCGAAAGAATTCGACCGCCTCGAGACTTATTCGAAGTTGATGAAGCCGCCGGCGGTAAAGTTCAAGGACCTGGAAGAAGTGGTCAGCCACAAGATCAGCGTCAACCTGATGCCGTTTGATGTGCGGGCTGATTTCATCAAGGTCACGGGCGACACGGTGCTGGTGCCGGTCACCATCCAGGTGAAGAACCGCGATGTCACCTTCGTCAATAAGGACGGGATTCAGCGCGGCACTATCAACATCTTCGGCCGCGTTACCACGCTGACTGGGCGCGTGGCACAGACCTTCGAAGACACCGTGCAGAACGACGTTCCCGCGGAACTGCTGCCCAAGGTGGCGGAAAACTCTTCCGTCTACTGGAAGGCCTTGCCACTGCGTCCGGGCCGCTATCGCTTTGACATCGTCGTAAAAGACGTCAACGGAGATCGCGTCGGGACGTGGAACAAGGGTATAGTGGTTCCCGATTACGCCGACGACAAACTCTCCGCGTCTTCATTGATCGTAGCCGACCAGATGGAAGCCGTGCCCATGAAGAACGTAGGAACCGGCAACTTCGTGATCGGCACTACTAAGGTGCGGCCGCGGGTACAGGGCGCCGACGGCAAGCCGGTAATCTTTAAGCGTAACCAGAAGGTAAATTTCTGGATGCAGATCTATAATCTCAGCGTCGACGACAAGACCCACAAGCCTTCTGCCACGGTGCAGTACGAAGTCATCAACGCGGCGACCAACAAGGCCGTGGTTCACACTGTCGAATCGACCGAGCAGATGGGAAATGTTGGCGAACAGGTGACTTTGCAGAAAACTCTATCCGCGGCCAATCTTGGGCCGGGAGTTTACCGCATCGAAATTAAGGTGGACGACAAGCTCTCCAAGCAGATGGTGGATCCGACAGCGACTTTCGCGGTTGAATAATCCCCCCGCTGGAGGTTGGTAGAGGTGGTCATGCTCCGTAAGCTCGGCTATTTCGCGCTGGCGTTCGGCCTGACACTCCCCGTGTGGGCTGCGGACAACTCAGGCTCGATCTCAGGTTATGTGCGAAGCTCCGCCGGAGTGCCCCAGATGGGCGCGATGGTGGAAGTGATGAGTTCGGCGCTGCACACCTTCCGCATCTTCACCGACGAGAACGGCTTCTACTCGGCGCGGAATGTTGTACCGGGCACCTACACTGTCAAAGCTTCGGTCCCTGCTTTCCTCCCTAACTCCCGCGAACATGTGGCGTTGCGCGCCGGTAACAGCGTCATCGTCAACATGACCATGAGCACGCTGTTCGACGCGATGAATATCGCGCCCATGCGTGGACCAGCCGACGAAGAAGACTGGAAGTGGGTGCTGCGGTCGGCGGCCAACCGTCCGATTCTGCGGGCCTTCGGTACGAACGTTAAGGCTGAGAAAGACAGCGAATCGGACCTGAAGGGCACCGTGTCGTTTTTGGCAGGTTCGCCCTCCGATGGTTACGGAAGCTCTTCTGACGTAAGCACAGGCTTCCGGTTGGAGAAGTCGGTGTTCTCGACCGGCGTGGTTGGACTGCAAGGCAACCTTGGCTACGGCAATGGCTCTCCCGCCACCGTGCTGCGAGCGTCGTACGGCCACAAGAATCTGAACGGCTCAGGTCCGGAAGTTGCCTTCACCATGCGCCGCCTGGCTTCGCCTGACGTGAGCCTGCGCAATGCTGACCTGCAGGCGCTGGCGTTAAGCACATCCGACAGCATCACGCTGGGCGACATTCTCGAATTGAAGTTTGGCAGCGAGTTGCAGACTGTGCAGTTCATGGGACGGGTGACCGCACTTCGGCCCTTCGCCACCGCCGATCTGCATCTTTCGCCTGACACCCTCGTTGAATACCGCTACGCCACCGACCAGCCCGACAGCCGCATCGACCGCGGATTCGATTCCGCGCCGGCCGACTTCAGCGAGTCGGGTCCGCATGTAACTTTGGCGGGTTCGCGGGCTTCGATCGAACGCGCGCACCATCACGAAGTTTCGGTATCCCATAAGGCGGGCAAGAACACTTTGCAAATGGCGGTTTACTCCGACCATGTGGTCGATCCTTCGCTTACCGGCGTGGGCGAAGTTTCCATGGAAAACGGTAACGTGCTGCCTGACCTTTATTCGGGCACGTTCAGCTATCAGGGACGCGATCTGGACACGCACGGCGTGCGGATTCTGGCGCAGCGCAAGCTAAGCTCCGGCATGACCGCCTCGGTCGATTATGAATACGGCGGTGTGCTCGATCTCGACAACGAACAAGCGACCTTGCAGGATGCCCGCGACTGGATGGCCATCCGCAACCGCCATAGTATCTCCGGCAAGCTCAGCGGCAAGTCATCGCGTTACAAGACACAGTGGATTGCTTCCTATCGCTGGACGGACGGCCAGGCGCTTACACCGGTCGATATGTTCAACGCGTCGCCGGGACAATCTGAGCCGTTCCTGAATTTTTTCCTGCGGCAGCCGATCCCAGGCACCGGATTTCTTTCCGGCCACATGGACGCCCTGATCGATGTCCGCAACCTGCTGGCCCAGGGATATGTTCCTGTGCTTGGCCAGGATGGACGCACGGTTTACCTGGTACAGTCGGCGCGTGCTGTTCGCGGCGGCTTGGCTTTCACCTTCTAGTCTGCGCGCCCCGACCGCCCGCAAGATGCTTCTCCGTTGCGCACCCTGACGTGCCTTCCCTACCGCTCTTGCATCTGCTGCCAACCATTGCAGTAAGATTGGAGTTCTCCACTAACTGGGCCAAACGCATATCTTTAAGGAGAATTACATGCGCCCCCGTTCCCTCGTCCTCTTTGTTCTCATCGCTTCAACCTCAATATTCAGCCAAACTTTTCGCGGCAGCATCGTGGGGACCGTCACCGACAGCAGCGGCGCTGCCGTGGCCGATGCCCAAGTCACCGCCACCAGCACGGACGCAGGCTTTTCTCGCACAACTACAAGTGATGCGGAAGGAAATTACACCTTTGTCGAATTGCCGCTGGGTAAATACGCCGTGCTTGCACTCAAGACTGGATTTCAGAGGCAGATCCTGAATGGCGTGGCGGTTGGCGTGACCCTGGCCCAACGCGCGGATTTAAAGCTAACGCCCGGACAGGTCGACCAGACAGTAGATGTGACGGCGGAAATCCCTCTGGTAGAAACCGCGGGAGACACGATCGGCGGCACCATAGAATCGCAGCGCGTGGAGCAGCTGCCGATCAACGGACGTGACTATCTCAAGCTGATGACTCTGGTACCTGGGGCTAACGCGGATCCGAGTTCAGTCAACGACGCACCCGGTTCTTTCGGAATTTTCAGCATCAACGGCAACCGCGGGCGCTCCAACAACTACCTGCTCGACGGCACCGACATGAACGACGGCTACCGCAACGATCCCGCGATCAACGAAGCCGGCGTATTCGGAACTCCGGCTACCGTGCTGCCGGTCGATGCGCTGGCGGAGGTCGCGATCCTTTCCAACTCGGAAGCCGAGTATGGCCGCAATTCCGGCGGCACGGTGAACATCGTGACCAAGTCGGGCACCAATGCGATCCATGGATCGGCGTCGGAATATTTTCGCAACGACGCGCTTGACGCGCGCAATTATTTCAACGCCGAACCGACTCCGAAGAACAGCTTTCACAACAATCAATTTGGCGGATCACTGGGCGGACCGCTGATTAAGGACCGCACTTTCTGGTTCGTGGCCTACGAAGGGCAGCGCGAAGTCGGAGGCTTGCCGAATATTGAGACTGTGCCGACGCAGGCGCAGGTGGATGCTTACACCGCTGCCGGCAACACCATAAATCCCGTGATCGCCAATCTTTTGGGCCGCAATCCCTGGGCGGTTCCCGGCGGATTGCCGGCTGGC